>CAYLNI010000020.1:25121-28001 GCA_964384705.1 uncultured Fusibacter sp. | reverse complement strand
TCTATATAACATTTATCAGACTGCACTTGGAATCGAAGTATATCCAAGTCTAGAGGAAAAGGCGTCAAATCTCTTATACTTCTTAGTAAAAAATCACTCTTTTGTCGATGGAAATAAAAGAATTGCGGCAGCTGTTTTTATGTATTTTGTAAAAAAGAATGGACTATATTATTCTGAAATAGGTGAAAAAAGGTTGTCAGATGATGCACTTGTTGCATTAACGCTTCTTATAGCGGAAAGTAACCCTAAGGAACGTGAAATCATCATCAAGATCATCATTAATTTGCTCGGTAAACGTTAAAATGTCCATGAACATCTTTTATTAGAGGTGTTCATGGATTTTTATTTTGCGAATTTATCACTTCAAAGTATTTCGATTCCTTAACAACCCCAAAATAGTGTTAAGAAAAATACAAACCATTCTTCTGTCAAAAGAAGTAAAATAGAATTGTCAGAATTATTTGACAATACAATTTTGGAGGGGAATATGACACAAAGAACGAAGCAAATACTTATCTTGGTACTACTGGTCTTTGTTATGGCAACAAGTGCCGCATGTGATGCAAAAGGGGAAAAGTCACAAGTCAATGACACTACTGTTGCTACTGCAGCTGATACTGCGGTAGACACCGCATTTGTTCCTGAATTTTCTGAAGCGCGCATGCTCGATACGATCAAATTGTTATCTTCTAAAGATAACGCTCGAATCACAGGGTTTGAAGGTGAGTTGTCAGCCGCTGACTACCTCACTGAACAATATACTTCTTTGGGGTTAGAAGTATCTGCTCAGACCTTTCCTGTAAAAGCGTATGTCTGTAACAAACTTGAATTAAAGGTTACGTCTGATGCAGATCGTATCGTTGGGGAAGCGAAAGCGTTAAGTTATAGTGCAGCAACACCAGCAGGCGGCATAACGGCAGACGTCGTGCCACTTGGAATGGGTGCAGATAGAGATTATGATGGAAAAGACGTTAAAGGCAAAGTGGTGCTTATGCAACGTGGTGGCGAATTCTTTTTCGTTAAGACAGCTAGAGCCGCTCAAAAGGGTGCCGTTGCAGTCTTGTTTTATGACCCTAACAGCGAAGGCGCAATCTCTGCAACTTTAACGGAGTTATCTAAAATTCCTGCAGTTAGTATAAACCGTGCAGAAGGTAAAAAAAAAGAAAAAACAGTTCAAGAAAAAATAGTAGATTATGCCGAGATTTATGGACTTGAAAAAACAGTTCAAGATGGCAATGTCGTCACTGTTTCTCTGAAAGTTGAAGTGACACATGAGGATTCAACGTCAAAGAATATTACAGCACTTTACAAATCAGCTGATAATCCAGAAGGAAAGCGCGTGATTGTTGGTGCACATTATGATGGTGTCGACACACCAGCTGCCAACGACAATGCATCTGGTGCAGCAGTGATTTTAGAGATGGCAAAAGCGTTAAGCGATCAGAAAATCGCACTGCCTTATGATATCGCATTTGTTTCATTTGGTGCGGAAGAAATTGGACTAGTCGGTTCGGAACAATATGTCTATAACCTGTCTCGAGAAGAAAAAGACTCAGTGATCGCAATGCTAAACTTTGATATGGTCGGTGTAGGTGATACGTTCGATATTGGCTCAGCTGACGGCTTTACAGCGCCGGATCTGATTAAGATGACTCGTGAAGCTTTAAAAGATATGGGATATTCGCCTACGACGTCTGTGACGGATCGAAGCGATCATGCGCCCTTTGCACAGGCGGGCATAGATGCCATATACGTCCAAGTTGGACCATTTCACGATTATCATACAGACTTAGATACGATTGAGGTGATTCAGCCTGAGATGCTCACTAAAGTATGTGAATTGGGAACGAAACTCATCGTTGAAAAATTACCAGAGGTTATATTAACACAGCAATAAGCATAGTAATCACATAATTTTCATAATCACTTAATAAGTCTCAAATTCATATCAATCTTACACTAGGGAAGCATAGAGCCAAAAACTCTGATGCTTCCCTTTTTGTTGCAAAATGTCATGTTTTTATCGAATATGATATAATGATTTTACGAGTATGACATTGAGGTGACACATGGAGTTAAAAATATTAAGCGAAAATGAGTATCTTCAATATTATCAATTCTACAAAACAATTTACAATAACAGACCGAGAAAAAAAGACGACATGGCCAATATGCTTTTGTCGATACTTAAGAATAAAAGTACGATCAATCAAAGGGTTAAGCTTAAACCACTGCTTGTTTTCAAGGAAGGCGTTCCCATCATGGGGACAATTTTGGCGCAAGTGGACGCGATGCAGCCATATATTCAGATGAGTTTTTTTGAAGCAGTTTCAGAGGACGAAGCCGCTTTTGCTTTGATCCTTGAAGAGACAAAGGCGACCGGAGAAATGTGGGGTGCTACGTCTATTTCTGGCTCTTTGAATATCCATGTGAACTATGGTTTAGGTTTTTTAAGCTCGCACTATGATCAGGAATGCAGCTTTGGCATGAATTATAATCCGGAATTTTATAACCATCTCTTTATAAAGGCAGGGTTTGAAACAATAGATTTAGTAACTTATAAGCAAGACATGAAACGCTTTGAACTACCGTTATCTGAACGGTTGCTCAACCGGTTGAATGCAAAGTACAGCGTTAGAACGATGGATTATAAGCATTTCAAAAGGGATATTCAGATTTATACCGAACTGAACAACGATGCCTTCAAACATCACCTGTTCTATTATAAACGAAGCTTCAAAGAGGATTATGAACTCTTTAAACCGTTCAAAATGCTATTGAAAGAAGAAAATCTATTGATTGTGGAAAGGGATGGTCAACCGATTGGTTTTATGCTTTGGTATCCCGATTATAATGCGTTGATACCCCCAGGAAAAAAGT
>CAYLNI010000020.1:22761-25060 GCA_964384705.1 uncultured Fusibacter sp. | reverse complement strand
AAGACTTTTAAGATCGTCGAGATTGGTGTGATTGACTCCGAACAAAAGACGGGTGCGATCCTATCTTTGTTTGAGGCGCTTTATGAAAGGACAAAAGATCAGTATGACTATTGTGAATCTTCATGGATCCTGAAAAGCAACAGTGATTCCAGCAACTTTGGGATCAAGTGGTCAGAAGGCGCCTATAAATCCTATGCGGCATATACGAGGCCAATCCATGTCTAAACCGAAGTCTAATAGAAGTTTCGCGAACATCGAATTTCCACTGAGCGAATCCATTAAAACGGAACTGTCCTATCTAGAAAAACTCAATCCATGTAAGCAGAAGTACTACATGAATCAATCGGCTTTTGTGATTCAGTATCATCAGACAGTCGATATTTTTAATTTCATCCCTAAACTAACGCTTCGATTGCCAATAAAAATCATCGGTAAACCGTACTCCGTTTCTGAGAAGGGCTACCTGGGTGAAAATGAAGCGGTAAGTGCCTTGATTAAAACCACAAAGGGGTTAAGTCTCGTGCTCAACGGTGAACGCGGTTTAGATCTGCCCTACGCGTATACACTTTCAAGTCATGTGTTCCACAATCGCTTTGCATCATTTGAACACTACTTGGCGTCTCTGAGAAGTCACTACAGATATCGCGTGAAAAAGGCATTTATGAAATCATCTGAACTCATGATCCATAAAATAGATCAGAAGGATTTTGGCACATCGCACCACCATTTATATTTAGAGGTCTATCAGAACTCAAAAGACAAATTGGAGTGTTTGAGCCTAGAATTTTTCAGGGAATTCCCTTCAGAAATCTTCGAGTTTAAAAGGCGTGATACAGGCGAACTGGTTGGTTTTGTTCAGCTGGTCCATGAATCAAGCAAACTTACCTTTTTATTTGGCGGCTTTAAACAAGAGCGTGTAAGAACTTATGACCTATATATGGCGATGCTCCTGGAAATCATACGAATCGGCATTGATAGAGGCGTCTCAATCATTGAATTCGGCCAAACGGCTGAAGAAACGAAGCTCAAACTCGGTTGTGTGCCAGTTGAGAAGTACTTGTATGTGCATCACTCAAACAAAGTGCTTCATTTTCTAATCGCGCGTCTATTGCCGTTGCTGTCTTATAAACCACATGGCATCGCCTACAATGTTTTTAAGGAAACGATATGAAGATTGTACTCAAAAAAGTGAGAAAGAAAACGCCGTTTTCATGGCTTGATCCTGTAAAAGTGGAGCCGCTTGAACTTGAATATCTAAAAGCGGTGATCGACGATTTAAATCAAAGTCTAAGTTCAAATCATAGTGTTGCGAACACGCTTCGTCTCGAATGTGTGATTGTCGACCCCCTATACCACAAAGAAAAAGTCGCTGGCGATGTGGTTGTTTTAACTGGCTATAATACCGCGAGAGATCAGATGATTTTGGAAGCCAAACAGCTAAAAGAGAATGCCCCGAGCACTATCGTCATAGGGTCTGGCGTCGACGTGCAGGTCAACTGGAAGCATTATGAAAACAGCGCCTTTGATTATTTAATCGCGTCAAATCGACTCAGTGACTTTAAAAATTTGATTGGGCAGTTGGCAACTCAAACGCTGAACGCTGATCCGTCAATCGCTGATGACGCTAATTATTTGAATGCCAACCCCATAACTATCCATGGGGATAAACTCACAGCCTTTGAAAAGATAAAGCCATCCAGAGACTATTTTGAACAGATCAAACACCAAACGCGATATCTACTTTATGACAATGTCGCTTTGGTGAAACGCGCACACAGCTGTCCGTATGGTTGTGAATTTTGTTTCTGTACCAAGCTCAATCAAGGGCATTATGTGAGTCGAAGCTTCGAATTGCTAAGGCTTGAGATGGAAACCATAAACGCGGACACTTTCTGGGTGGTGGATGATGTCTTTATCCATAACAGGGACGAAGCGGCTTCGTTTATTGAAACCTTTAGAGGCACATCCTATAAAATGATCGTGTATTTGAGAGCGGATTTCATCGCCAATCATGCAGATTTGATGGAAGCGTTGAAGAATTCTGGGATTATTGAAGTAATAGTAGGGTTTGAATCCATTAAAGCAAGCGTTCTTGAAAATTACCATAAAGGCTATACACCGGACATCAACACGAAGGCGATAGCCGTGTTAAATGATTCTGGCATGTCATTCACAGCACTGTTCATGCTCGATATCGCCGCTGAGTTACAGGACTTTAAAGCGCTAAAGACCTATATAAAGGAAATGGGCATACGCAATTATACGTTTTCAATATTTACGCCGCTGCAAGGCACGGATT
>CAYLNI010000020.1:16968-22714 GCA_964384705.1 uncultured Fusibacter sp. | reverse complement strand
TTTAACTGTGAACACTATGACTTCTTGCATCTCGTACTTAAACCACTTAAAATGCGTGCGCTCACATTTAAATTAGCGTTTGCGCAGCTATTTGTTTTTCAGTTTTTTCACGCCAAATCGGCGAGACAATTTATTTATAAGTGGGTAAAAGATTTGGTCAGAAACATCGGCAGAAAAAGTAAATGAGGTTAATATGAGCAATCAAAAAGTATGGAACTTTTGGGCACCAAGATATAAAGACCTATGGGTGCAGAGAGTATCTTTAGAACCGACGCGCAAAAAAGTGCTGGCGCATATGGAAAAATCATTTGCGGGAAAGACCCTTGGCACCTATATCGATATCGGTTGTGGCATCGGTGAACTGATTGATCAGATCGAGACAACATTTGTGACAGAAAACAGCTATGGCTTGGATTATTCCAGTGGCATGATCGACATTGCGTCTAAGCGGCCGTTGAAAACAACATGGCACTGTGAAGACATTCATGGATTTGAAACGTCACAGAAAATGGACTTAGTGTTATGCACGCATTCATTTCCCTATTATAAGGATCAAAAATATGTCCTGAGCAAGCTGAACAAGATGTTAAACCCTGATGGGAAGCTGCTCATCGCCTTTGCGAGCAAGAATTCTTTTTATGATGCGTTATGTATGGCGGTTGTGAAAATGACAACCGGCAAGGCCACTTATCCATCGGTGAATGAGTTCATAACGATTGCTTCACAGACCTTTAACCCGCTAACCACAACGCGAATCAAGGAAAAATGGTACATGCCGAGTATTTATCTTTTTGAAATGGAGCCTAAACATGACAAACGTATTGCTTGTAAGACCGAAACCACATAAAGACACCATAGGGTTAAAGCACGTCATGATTTGCGAACCTTTAGAGCTTGAGTATTTGGTTTCCAATCTAGACCCAGCTTTGGCAGGGCACTACAATCTCATCATAATCGATATGCTGCTCGACCGAACAAAGCTTGCGGATCACCTCAAACAGCACAGTCCTAGCGCCGTTCTTTTTACGGGATACAATACGCATGTCAACTTGATAAAGGCTTTTTCCAAAGAGATCAAAGCGTTTGATCCGGGGATTGTGACGGCAGTAGGTGGCGTTCATGTAGAAGTGGTGCCTGACGATTTTAGAGACCCACACATCGATGTGTTGCTTTGGAAAAATCGATGCCTTCAACTTGCTTTTAAATGGCTTAAAAGCGCAGACACCTATCAGCACTATTCAAAGTAGTATTGATGCACAAACGATCAACACAACATTTACTTACAACCCGCCAAATCGGGAAATCAATGCAGCCTATCGCGAGAAGTATTATTATATGTTTCATAATCCATGCGCGTTGATTAAAACCTCTTTTGGATGCCCTTTTAAATGTTCGTTTTGTTTTTGTCATGAGATTACAAGTGGAAAGTATTACGAGCGGCCCATCACGGATGTCATCTCAGAACTCAAAGGCATTGAGGAAAGAGAAATCTACATCGTGGATGACAATTTCTTATTTTCTGAAAGACGCGTCAAACGGTTTATCGAGGCATTAAAAAACGAACGACTGGACAAGCATTTTTTAATCTACGGTAGGGCTGATTTTATCGCCAAGCACCCTGAGCTTATGGCTGAATTTAAGGCCGTTGGGCTTCATGGCGTCATTGTGGGGATTGAATCCGTAAGAGAAAAAGACCTACAGTCATACGACAAACTCACAACGGTGAAAATCAATGAGGAAGCCGTTGCCATACTGAACGCGCTAGATATTGAATGCTATAGTACCTTGATTATCCCGCTGGATTTTAATAAGAGAGACTTTAAAGATTTAAAGCTTTGGCTTCGGAAAACTTCCGTCAATTTTGTAAACCTTCAGCCTCTAACCCCATTAAAGGGCACGGCCATCTATTCTGAGTACGTCAAAGATTTTATAGAAGATCCAAAGGACGTTGAGCTATGGGACATGGCGCATATCGTGTTAAAACCTAAGTACATGTCTAAAAGGCTATTCTATTTTAGAATTTTAAAGCTGTATTATGAAATCGTGATGCCGCCTAAACACTTGATTCGACTGGTTAAGAAGTTTGGCGTCGCACCCAACATAAAAATGCTGATTGGCAGCTCCAGAGTGTCACTTCAATATATCCTAAAAATCATTCGAGGTTAACATGAAAAAACTGCTGCTGATACAACCGAGTCCTTACGATAAAAACTATAAGCCGATCAAAAAGAAACGGCTTTATTTTGTTGGCCTTGCCATGCCGTTACTCGCTGCGTTGACGCCAAAGGATTGGGACGTTGAAATATGTATCGAGACCATCGAAGACGTGCCCCTTGAAACAGATGCGGAGCTCATCGGCATAAGCACCATGGGGCATGGTGTTTTAAGATCCATCGATCTTGCGAAGCATTATCGTACAAAGGGTAAAACCGTCATACTCGGCGGATATATGGCCTCCATTATGGCTGAAGAAGCCGTACAGTTTTGTGATGCGGTTGTGATTGGCGACGCAGAAGGCGTCTGGGAAGAGTTGTTAACGGATTATGAAAATGGTTCGTTGAAGCCAATGTATCGCAAACCCATTCAAAAACGCAACCCACCCATTGAACTCACCACCATATCTATCCCAAAACTCAGCACCCCACTACCTAGATTTGATTTGATTGTCAATAAAGCCATTGGCGATTTTTTACCTGTACAAGCGGGTCGAGGCTGTCCGAATTGTTGCTCATTTTGCTCAGTGGCGTGTTTGTACGAAGGCTCGTATATCAAAAAGGATTTGTCGGAAGTGAAACGAGACATTGAGCAGGTTAAAGCGTTGGGCTTTAAAAAGTTTACACTTCTAGATGACAACATCCATGGCGATAGAGACTACTTAATTAAGCTACTTGAAGTCATAAAGCCCTTCCGCATGAAATGGATGAGTCAATGCGATATCAAGATCGGACGCGACAAAGAACTGTTGAAACTCTTGAAAGAGAGTGGTTGCTATGCCTTGAGTTTTGGTCTCGAGAGCATTTCTCAAGAATCGCTCAACCATATGGATAAAGCGTGGGCAAATCCTATGGAATATACGGAGCTTATAAACAATATCGTTTCAGCGGGGATAGACGTCTCCACCGAAATGGTGGTTGGCGGTGAAGGGGATACCCTTGAAAGCATTAGAAAGACAAAGGATTTTATCGAGCAAAACAAGATCTGCGTTCCGAGGTTTTATATCTTAACGCCGATACCGGGGACGAAGTTTTTTGAAGAAATGCAAGCGGATGGCCGCATCTTGTCGGATGATATCTATTCATTTGATGGCTGTAAAGCGGAACATCAACCTAAAAACATGTCGCCTGATGAGTTGACGAAGGCTTATTGGGAACTATATAACGCACTCTATTCATACAAATCCATCATAAAAAGGACCCTTTTAAGAAAAGATTTCTTTAAGAGACCTTTGAATTACTTGTTATACACCACCGTCAATTTGTTCTACAGAAGCCACATAAAAAAAGGGATCACCCCTAATATTTTTTAAGGGAGGGCTGAATGAAAATCTTGTTAGTAAGACCACCGCGAATTAAACAGGCAGTCACCTTAAGTGATTTTATGTATTCAGAGCCATTGGGTCTTGAAATGTTGTTCACCGTGTTAGAAAAGAACCATCAAGTTGAGATTTTCGATATGATGTGCGATGCCCAGCCATTACAGGAAAAGTTAGTAGATTTTAATCCCGAAGTGGTTGGCATTACAAGTCTCTGTATCGATGTGAAGGCGGTTATAAAAATTGCCAAAGAGACCAAAAGTTACGATCAGGCGATTCATACAGTGGTTGGCGGCACGCAGGCACTGTTAAATCCTAGCAGCTTCTTTGAGGATGCTATCGATTATATCTTTAAGTTCACGACGACGCAAAACATAGGCGCCTTTTATGACGCGTTGTCCGTGAATCATTTAGAATTTGAAATCCCAGGCGTTCTAAACCGAAATAATGGATACAAAGGGATCGAACTATCCGGTATCAATGAATATATTCTGCCAAACAGAGACTCTACTGCAAAGTATCGCCAGCACTATTCCTATTTTGGCTATAAACCTGCAGCGATTATGCAAATCTCGCAAGGCTGTAGCAAAGCGTGTATGTTTTGCTTAAGATGGCGCATTGAAGGGCATGATGAAGTAGAATTTGAGACTGAAGCCATCAAACAAGACCTTTTATCGATCAAAGAAGAGACCATCATGCTATATGACAACGACATATTAGGATCTGAGGAAAGAATACAAAGATTTTTGGATTTGGTTGAGTCGCTTAACCTCAAGAAGAATTTTATCGCCTATGCGTCTGTCGAAGGAATTCTCAGCAATGCTTCGGCACTTAAACGGTTTAAGACTTTAGGTCTCAAAGCGTTGTTGGTAGGATATGAAACTTTTAGTGAAAAAGAAATGGCTTATTATACGAAAAAAGCCACCACTGTGGACAATCAAAAGGCTGCATTGCTTCTAAAGGAGATTGGCATCGATGTATGGGCTTCGTTTATGGCGCATCCAGATTGGACGCGTGAGGATTTCAAAGCTTTTAGAAACTATGTGAAACAGCTTTCGCCACAAATTTCAAGTGTGAGCCCTTTGACGCCTTTTCCAAATTTACCCCTCTATAAAACGTATAAAGATCGCCTGATCTTTGAAGCCGACGATTATGAAAAATGGAGCTTTGGACAAGTGTCGATAGAGCCGGGTAGGATGAGCCTTCGCGCTTATTATTATCAGATGCTGGTGACGAACCTATATATCAATCTGAGTTTGAACCAATCGACAGAAATGCTGAAAAGATTTGGTCTAAATAGCATGTTCAGGCTGAGTATTGGGTCATTTAAAGCTTCTTTTCGATATATTAAGCTGATGATGGGGGCTAAAGCATAAAATCGCTTTTCTAAAGTCGAAATTCTTGGTAGAATGGACACATCAAGGGTTTTTCTACTAGGAGTGAACAAGATGGTAACAATTTATGATATCGCAAAGAAAGTCGGCTGTGCATCGAGCACCGTTTCCAAAGCACTGAATAACTCTAAAACGATCAGCGCTAAACGAAAAGAAGAGATTCTGGCAGCTGCAAAAGAAATGGGTTATGTTCCCAATTCCAACGCCAGGCAGCTTGCAACAAAAAACAGTTGGTCGATTGGCATCTTATTTAGTGAAGATTTAAATATCGGACTTGAGCATCATTTCTTTGCCGGTGTCTTGCAAGCATTTAAAACATACGTTGAAGCATTGGGTTACGAAGTGACGTTTGTATCAAAAAAAGTGAGCACACAATCGTTGACCTATCTTGAATGGTGTAAATATAAAAATATTGACGGCGTTCTGATCTTAACCGTTGATGTCGACGATGCCAATTTAAAAGAGCTGACAGAGAGCGGAATTCCTATCGTTACTGTAGACAATGGACTTATCAACGTACCTACGATTATTTCTGACAATTATCAAGGCACCCGAATGGTTCTGGAGTATTTGATGCTAAAAGGTGCTAAGCATATTGCGCATATAGCTGGTCCGTTGAGATCCTTTTCGGGACAAGAACGACTCAGTGCTTATAAAGACGTTCTTAGTAAATCAGGATTTGAAGCGACAGATGATTTAATCGTTGAAGCCCACAATTACGACTATAACAGTGGTAAAAATGCATTGATGCAATTGCTTAAACAAAATAGTGAAGTACCTGATGCCATATATGCAGCCAGTGATGATATCGCGCTAGGTG
>CAYLNI010000020.1:12209-16903 GCA_964384705.1 uncultured Fusibacter sp. | reverse complement strand
GATGTTTCGGTCGTTGGATTCGATAATATAGAGCTGACGCGATATACATCGCCTTCGCTGACAACTGTCTCGCAGGATAAAGTGAAGATTGGAACAGAGGCGGCGAAACACTTAATTTCATTAATTAATAAAGAAACGCAAATATCACCTGGCATCGTAAAACGCGTACCGGTTGAATTGATTATCAGAGAAAGTACAAAATAATGTGCTTTCTTTTTTTTATGCAAATTTCCTGTTTTAATTTCGAAGTGCCTTGTGTTAATATAGAATCAACGAAACCGATTTCCTAAATTGGATAAATTTTAATATAGGGGATCTTAAAATAGGAGGAAACTTGAGTTATTACTTTAAAAATGATCAGTTTGTAATTGAAAATTATGACAAGCAGAAGACTTTTTCCAGTTTTTTGCCTGGCATTGCAGGTGTGAATGGCATTCCTCTTTGGGCATTTTACTCGAATCGCGGTCAAGGGTTGACCAGTTTTGGCATCAAGGACAAGGATGAACCGATTCAAGAATTTTTTCCGGCAAATACGAGTTATCAATACGTCGATAAATATGGTTTTAGAAGCTTTGTAAAAGTTGATGGCGCTGTATATGAGCCTTTTACAGTCAACACAGAGGATGATCTGACGAGAAACATGATGATTTCAAGAGGGCATTTTTCTATAGAAGAGATCAATCAAACGCGTAGAATACGGTACAAAGTGACTTATTTCGGGCTGACAAATGAATCTGTAGCAGGTTTGGTAAGAAAAGTTGAAATCAATAACTTTGGTGACGAACGCGTGATTGATGTCGTGGATGGCCTTGCGAACATTTTGCCATCGGGTGCTACAAATGAGGGTTATAAAAACATGTCCAACTTGATGGTCTCTTGGATGGGCGTTGAAAACACTGAGAAGAATATCCCTTTCTACAAGTTCAGAGCTTCAAGTGGCGACGAAGCGGAAGTATCCATGCATCACAAAGGTCACTTTTATCTGTCTTTTGTGGAAGATGACAAATTGATCAAACCGATTATAGATTTGGAGCTTCTATTTGGCCATGATACATCATTGACAGTACCTTTCGGTTTTAAGAATAATGACCTTAGGGATTTGGATTTGAACCATCAAATCGTCGTCAACAAAGTGCCATGTGGCTTTACACCGGTTTCGAAAACGTTTGTAAATGGTGAGACTGTTGAAATCAACACGATTATCGGACATGCGGCAGATGTGTCTATGATCAACGAAAAGGCATCTTCATTTGCTAAAAGAGACTATATTGCACAGAAGCTTTCAGAAGCTGAAGCCGTCATCGATGCTTTGGTTGGTGTGGTGGACACCAAAACCAGCTTTCCTATGTTTGATGCCTATATCAAACAGAATTTCTTGGACAACACCTTAAGAGGCGGATATCCCTTAGTCTTCGGTGAAGGTGATTCTAAGAAGATATATCATGTGTACTCAAGAAAGCATGGGGATCCAGAACGTGATTATAATTTTTTTACATTGGCTCCAGAATTCTATTCTCAAGGCAATGGAAACTTTAGAGATGTGAATCAAAACAGAAGGAGTGATGTTTATTTTGTGCCGGATGCGGGTTTGTTCAATGTGAAGCTCTTTATGAATCTCATTCAGCTGGATGGCTATAACCCATTGGGTGTGCAAGGAACGACGTTTACACTCAAGCGGGAACGCGCCGAAGCACTCATGGATCAATACGTGGCGTCAAATAAAGAATCGCTTCGGACGGTGTTTGATGGTAAATTTACACCTGGAAAACTGAGTATGCAGATGGCGCTCTACGACGTTAAATTAAAGGTACCGGAAGAGACCTTTATGAATCGTGTGCTGTCTGAAGCTGAGCAGCATATTGAAGCCATCTTTGGTGAAGGGTTTTGGGTGGACCACTTCACTTATAATTTTGATTTGATTGAAAGCTATTTAAGTATATTTCCAGATAAGGTTGAGATGTTGCTTTATGAGGATATTACCTACCGCTATTTTGAAAGCCCGTTGTCTGTACTGCCGAGAAGTGAGAAATACGGGCTCACTCAAGATGGTGCAGTTAGGCAGTATGGCTCTATTGAAGAGGAACCACATTCAAGCCGATTCAATCAGACCAACTGGACGCGCAACAGTTCGGGTGAGATTTATCAGACACATTTGGCACAAAAGCTGTTGACCCTCGTACTTACGAAGTTTTCATCTCTTGACCCTTTTGGAATGGGGATTGAGATGGAAGCGAACAAACCCGGTTGGAATGACGCGATGAACGGTTTGCCAGGCGTTTTTGGATCGGGCGTCAGTGAAGCGATTGAGCTTGTACGCATTGTGAGATTTATGAAAGAACATTGCACCAAAGACTTTAAAGTACTCGTCGAAAACGAACAATTCTTCACAGGGTTAAGTGATGTGCTAACAAAAAAACTGACCTTGTTTGAGCGTTGGGATGCGATGTCTACGGTTCGCGAAACGTTTAGAGAACGCGTGAAAACGGGTGTCAGCGGCAATGAAGTCATTTTGAATCAGTGTGATTTGGACGCTTTTTTAGTGAAAGTAGAAGATGTTTTGCTAGACGGCATCCAGCGTGCCAGTACATGCAACGGTGGAATCGTTCCGACGTATATCACCTATGCTGCGACTGATTATGACGTGCTTGATGGTCAAACGCCATATGGTCTTAAAGGCGTTCGCGTTAAAGCGTTTGAAATGCATCAGATACCAAATTTTCTTGAAGCACCCGCTAGGAGTATGAAAATAAACACGCCGTCTGAGAATGATGCGCTATACCACCGTTTGAAAGCGACAGATCTCTATGATGCGGCTTTAAAAACGTATAAAACAAGCTGCAAACTGGATGAGATGAGCTATGAGCTCGGTCGAATCAGAGCGTTTACACCTGGGTGGTTAGAGCGAGAAAGCAACTTTTTACACATGACGTACAAGTATTTATTGGGCATGCTCAAAGGCGGCTTGTATGAGGCATTCTTCGAAGAAATTAAGTCCAACCTGGTATGCTTTATGGATCCAAGCGTGTATGGACGTTCGACACTTGAAAATTCTAGTTTTATTGCGAGTAGCGTAAACCCGAATCCTAAGGTTCGCGGGCAAGGCTTTGTATCGCGGTTAAGTGGTTCTACAGCAGAAATGCTAAGCATTTGGAACCATATGATGTCTGGTGAATCGGTTTTTAAATATACCGATGATCTCGTCTTTTCGCCAAGCCCTATTCTACACGCTGACTTCTTTTTAGAGGGGCGTGTAAAGGCAACGCTGTTGTCAGAGATAGAGTTTATCGTTGAAAACAACACATCGCTGTCAACGTATTCGCCGATAATTTCTGTCGATCACTATTTGGTGGATGGTGCGCGATATGAGGAAATTAAAGGCGAACTAGCACATAAAATCCGCAATTGTCAGGTAAAACAAGTAATCATGGTATATAAGAAAATCGCATAAAATAATCGTGTACAATATTAAGGGGGTCACATGAAAATAATATCTGTCAGATCAGAAAGTAAAGATTCAAAATACTGGGTGAAGTTACCTGAGCGTCAAACGGGCAACTATGATCCTAAAAGACAAGTAATAGCAGTCAATAGCGCTTTAACGTATCAAGAGTTCATGGGGTTCGGTGGTGCTTTTACTGAAGCGGCTGCATTCACATTGTCAGAAGCACCAGCAGATGTGAGAGATGAAGCGATGAATGCTTACTTTTCCAAAGAAAATGGTCTTGGCTATGTTTTGGGTCGCGTCCACATTCATTCGTGTGATTTTGCGCTTGAAAATTACACTTACGTAGAAGAGGGCGATGCTGAGCTTGCGACTTTCGATATATCGCGTGAGGACAAATGGGTTGTTCCAATGATTAAAGAGGCGATGGATTGTGCAAAAGCGCCAATAAAACTGTTGGCATCCCCTTGGAGCCCGCCCGCTTTCATGAAAGATACAAAAGAAATGAACTATGGTGGCAAGTTGTTGCCGGATTATTATGGACCTTGGGCGAATTATTATGTAAAATTTGTTGAGGCAATGAAAACGCGCGGTATAGATATTTGGGCAGTTAGTGTTCAAAATGAGCCTTTAGCGACTCAAACGTGGGATTCGTGTATCTATACGGCAGAGGAAGAACGTGATTTCGTCAAGAACCACCTTGGCCCAGTCCTCAAGGCGTCCTATCCTGAGACCGAAATCATCATCTGGGATCATAACCGAGATGTATTGGTCGAACGTGGCGCAGTTGTATTGGCGGACAAAGACGCGGCAAAATATGTATGGGGAACGGGCAATCACTGGTATGTGAGTGAAGCATTTGAAAATCTGACAGCGCTACATAATATGTTTCCAGATAAGCATATATTATTCACTGAAGGGTGTGTGGAGCTGACGACGACTTCTGAAAATGCAGTGTTTAACGGTTATTTGGGATCGTGGTCAAATGGTGAACGCTATGGACGCAATATCATTGGCGATTTCAACAATTGGAGCAGAGGCTGGATTGATTGGAATTTAGTACTCAATGAATTAGGGGGTCCAAATCACGTCTACAACTATTGTGAAGCGCCGATTATGTATGACCGAAACAAGAAAGAACTGATCTATAATAATTCGTATTACTATATTGGTCATTTTTCAAAATATATTGAAGTCGGTGCTAAAAGGTTAGAGATTAGCGTGACAAAAGGAGATGTCCACGCCGTTGCCT
>CAYLNI010000020.1:11663-12188 GCA_964384705.1 uncultured Fusibacter sp. | reverse complement strand
TTTAAGAATCCAAATGGCGATATTGTCATCGTCGCACAAAATGAAGGATGGATAGCTGAACTCGCACTTGTCATCGATGGTGAAGGCCTCAATATCAACCTGCCAGATCATTCGATAACAACATTTGTCGCGAAAAAGCAATCGGTTTCGAAGTGATTTATATGTAGCGGTGTCAAATTCAAAGTAAGTTTACAAGTGTAAATATGAGAATTTAGAACGCTTTTGTGCGCTTTTCGATGTGGTTTCAAGTGGAATTTGCAATGCTAGTTTTATACATGTGGGATAAAAAATGTTGCAGATTTCAAAAATAAAAAAGCTTTTACAAAATAATTAGAAAGTTCTTGAAACCGGTTTCGTATATGTGCTATATTATAGTTACAACATTTTAACATGTTGAAAAAAATTTGTAAAAGGGGATTACAATGAGAAAAATATCGAAATTGCTTGTTTTCTTATTAGTGGCTTTACTGGTTTTGACGGCTTGTGGCAATAAAGTCGAAGAGACGCCAAGCGTTGTAGTTGATG
>CAYLNI010000020.1:8462-11636 GCA_964384705.1 uncultured Fusibacter sp. | reverse complement strand
TGATGAATCAAAAGATTATTCAACAGAAAAGTTAGTGGTTTGGTCATTTACTGATGAACTTTCAACGGCTGGTGACGTCGATCATTTTAAAGAACTTTATACAGCTGAAGGAAAACCATTTGAAGGCATGGAAGTGGAATTTGTAGCTGTATCTATTCAAGATGGCTATATGGATAAAATATTGCCTGCACTTGAATCAGGTAATGGACCAGACGTTTTTACAGGCGAGCTAGACCACATCAAGCAATTCATTGAAGCAGGCTATTATGCGGACATCGAATCGATGATGGCAAGTGATCCTGAAATAGATTTTGAAGCTGAAAAAGCGGATTATAAAGAATATATCTGGCAATCAGGTATCGATCCAGCAACAGGAAAATTAGCTGCATTGTCATGGCAAGTAACACCAGGTGCTATCTTCTTTAAAGTAGATATGGCAGCTGCAATTTGGGGTACTGAAGCTGGATTCCCAGCAGAGGGCTCGGCTGATTACAATGCATCGGTTACTAACTGGATGAATGCAAACAAATTTAATACAGTTGAGAATTTACTTGTCGCTCAAAAAGAAGTAAAAGCATTCAATCCAAACTGGCGTTTATTCCCAGATGATCAAGCAGTAAGACACTTTGCTGCAGGTACAAATGAACCAGCAATGTGGATTGATGCAGATGGCAAATTGAATCCTGCTAAAATCAAAGAACAAATTCCTTACATCAACTTGGTAAAAGAGATGTATGGTGAGACAATCAATGACTCATTAACAGCAAATGCTGCAGAGTGGGGTGGTCCTTGGTTTGATGCAATGGATAAAGATTTGATTGATGCTGAAGGCAATACATGGGAAGTTATGGCGTACTCAATGCCAACATGGGGCTTAAAGTATATTATTGAACCAAACATGGAAAAAGTTGATGCAGCAGGCGTTTCACTTCCAAAACCAGCAGAAGATGCTGATCAAGCAACGAAAGATGCTTTTGCTGCAGCTGCATTTAAAGGCAACTGGGGTATGGCTTCAGGTCCTAACTCATATTTCTGGGGCGGCACTTATCTAGGAATCAATTCAGATACGAAACTTCCAGAAGTTGCATTCGCATTCTTAAAATCAATGTTGTTTGACAAAGAGCGTCTTGCAGAAAGACAAGCAGCAGACGGCGATATGTATTCTGTTGAATCTGTTATGGCACCAGTTATAGAAAACTATGAAGGCAGAGAGTCTTTAGGTGGTATGAACCACTTGAAAGTATTCAACGAAGAAGCTGCAAAAATCGATTTATCTAATGTTACGATCTATGATAGAGGGTTGAATGATATGTTAGGTATTCATATCACAAACTACAAGCAAGGCGCTGACGGTTACAATACGATCGCGGATGTCTTAACTAAATTCTACTCGGATGTACAAGTAACTTATCCAGAAATCTATGTAGATGGTTTACCAACTAATTAGAAAGGAAATTGCATAAGCATTACGCAATTTCTCCAAGTATAGAAATAACACAAAAGTAGACTATATGTCTACTTTTGTATATGGAGGGCTATATGAAAAATATGAAAGATAGAATTGGGTACCTTTTTATATCGCCCTTTTTCTTAGTTTTCTTCCTTTTTAATGCATATCCAATCTTTTTTACATTATACCTTTCATTGACACGATACAAAGGTTATGGCAAAAAAGTGTTTATTGGCATTGATAATTTCAAACTGATCTTTAAGGACCCCAATGTCGTTGATGCCTTTGTCAACACATTGAAGATTTGGGGTGTGAATATACTATTCCAAGTATTTTTAGCGCTTTTGTTGGTCATGATTTTCTCGGATATTAAATATAAAGTAAAAGGTCTTGGTTTTTTTAGAGTTGTATTCTATTTACCAAACTTGATTGCTTCTGCAACCATTGCACTCATTTTTATGAAATTGCTGGATAAGGATTATGGGGTTGTCAATCAGGTGCTTTTCAACATTAGTTGGATTGACAAGTCGATTGGTTGGTTGACTAAACCGATTTTGGCTCAAATGAGTGTTTCTGCTATACAGACTTGGATGTGGTTTGGCAATTCATTTATACTATTTATGGCATCCGTGCAAGCTGTCAGCAAAGAAACATTTGAAGCGGCAAGGATTGATGGCGCAGGTAGGCTCCAAGTGTTATTGAATATCACGATTCCTTCGATTAAACCAATTTTGATGTATGTCATGATTACGGGTCTTATTGGCGGCTTGCAACTTTTTGATATTCCATTCCTAATCACAGACGGTAAAGGATTCCCGGAAGGAAGTCTAAATACGATGATCGTCTATATTTACAATATGGCATTTGTCTATAAAAATTATGGGTATGCATCAGCATTATCCTTTGCGCTATTTATAGTGATCATGATGTTTACAGTTGTATTTACAGTTATGACGAATAGAACGGAACTTAAAGAGTTTTTCCATAACCGTAAGGAAAGAAAGGCAAGAAAGAAAAGCCTAGCTGCAACGAAGGGAAGTGCGAAATATGAATAAAAAAATCCAAGAAACAAAAAGAAAAAGAAAGAACTTAATCGTTTATTCCTGTATTTATCTTTTTCTTGCTCTGTTGGTAGTCGTTGCGATTATTCCTTTTTGGATTGTGATCATCAATGCGACACGTGATGGTATGGCAATTTCAACACAAGGTGTTACAATATTTCCAGGGACCAGTATAGTTGAGAATTATGAAATTCTCGTCAAGAATGTTGACGTCGTACGTGGTTTCCTGAATTCACTTAAAATAGCGCTATTGGTTACGGTATTGTCGGGCTATTTCTCAGCATTGACCGCATATGGCTTTCACATGTATCAATTCAGGGGTAAAAATTTTTTGTTTGGAATTATTCTCATTTTCATGATGGTTCCAAGTCAGTTGGCATTTTTAGGCTATGTCAAATGGATGACGCAATTAGGGTTAATGGATAATCATCTTGCTTTAATCATTCCCGCTGTTGCTTCCATAGGAACTGTGTTTTTTTTAAGAGCGTATATCAGTTCGTCACTTAGTAAAGAAATCATAGAATCAGCAAGGATTGATGGTGCTGGTGAATTATATATTTTCCATCGAATTGCATTGCCACTTATGGCACCAGGCGTTGCGACGATGTCGATCTTTACATTTATCGGATCATGGAACAATTATCTCAGTGCAAGGGTTATACT
>CAYLNI010000020.1:0-8452 GCA_964384705.1 uncultured Fusibacter sp. | reverse complement strand
GTTCAAAGGCGAATGAAACGCTTCCTATGGTTATTTCTTCTTTGAAAGCATTAAGAATCTGGCATCAAAACCAAGGTGCAATATATCTTGGATTTGCAATTTCGATTATACCAATAGTCGTTGTTTTCATTTTTGCTTCAAAATATCTCATTGAGAATATATCAGCAGGTGCAGTAAAAGGCTAGATACCATGCTTAGAAAGGATTTTATATGAAAGATACCAATTTATATTTTGGTGACATGCTTTTATGCTCAAATTCAAGTGAGGTTTTATTTGAAACGGTTGAAGCTAAAAATGACACGTATTTTAAAATAGAGAACTATGATGAAATGACACCTTTTTTTATGACGATTGTCAGCGATGTGGATTTCTGGTTATTTGTTTCAAGTACAGGTGGCATAACAGCGGGACGTAAAACACCTGAATCGGCTTTGTTCCCATATTATACGGATGACAAGATTCACGACAGCAATGAAACGACTGGCTCACACACTGTGTTGATTGTTTCTGATGGAAAAAAGAACTACTTATGGAAACCCTTTTCTAAACACAATGCCAATGTTTACAAAATTACTAGAAATCTTTACAAAAACACAATTGGCAATAAAATTATGTTCGAAGAAGTCAATCGCGATTTGAATGTTACATTCAGGTATACGTGGAAAACGAGCGATCAATACGGTTTTATAAAGCATTCAGAGCTCATTAATACTTCTGATAAACCTGTAACTGTTAAACTTTTAGACGGCATACGCAATATTGTCCCATACGGTGTTGATTCTACGCTTCAAATGACGAGAAGTACCCTTGTTGACGGCTATAAGCGCTGTGAACTGGTTGAGCCATATGGATTGGGAATATTTACATTGAGTGCCATCATATCAGACAAAGCTGAACCAAGTGAATCGTTGAAATCGACAACGGTTTGGTCAAAGGGGTTGGACTATCCAATCTACTTGCTTTCAGAACAGCAAATTCACGCTTTCGAATGCAACAGGAACATCGTTACAGAATATGATGTGAAAGGTCGAAGAGGGGCTTATTATGTATCGAGTACGGTTCAACTAGGTGCTCGTGAATCAAAAGAGTGGTTTATCGTCTCAGAGTTAAATCAAAGTGCCGCTAAAATTGAATGGTTGATGCATGAAATCGACATGAGCGATTCGATTCTATCGAAACTTGAAAAGGACGTCTTAAGAGGTGATGAAAATCTCAAGAAACTCGTATTTGAAGCCGACGGTTTTCAACTGACCGGCAATCAAAATATGACCTATAGGCATTTTTCGAATACGCTATATAATATCATGCGCGGTGGGATTTACGCCGATGGGTATGACATTCAAACGGGTGATTTGAAACACTTTATTTGCAAATGGAACAAAGGCGTTTTCAGCAAGCATTCGGATTATTTGAATGCATTGCCAGAAGTTGTGAATTACTTTGAACTGCTGGAACTGATTGAAAATCGAAAGGATTCCGATTTGGAACGCCTCGTTAGAGAATATTTACCGCTCACCTATTCAAGGCGTCATGGGGATCCAAGCCGACCATGGAATAAGTTCAATATCGAGATCACCAAGGAAAACGGAGAGAAAAACTTAAACTTCGAAGGAAATTGGAGAGATATTTTTCAAAACTGGGAAGCTTTATCGCTCTCATATCCAGGATATATCGAGAGTATCATTACAAAATTCGTAAATGCTTCGACAGCAGATGGCTATAATCCGTACCGCATCACAAAAGAAGGTGTGGATTGGGAAGTGTTGGATTCAATTGATCCATGGTCAAACATCGGTTATTGGGGCGATCACCAAGTGATTTATCTGTTAAAGTTAATGGAACTGTCTAGAAGATACAATCCAGAGTCACTGCTCACATTGCTCCATAAAGATATTTTTGTTTATGCAAATGTCCCATATAGAATAAAAGGTCTAGAAGATCTTTTATCCGATCCAAAAAACACAATTATTTTTGATGAGGCATGTGAAAAACGGATTGAGAAAAAAGTTGGTGAAATTGGCGCTGACGGAAAGCTCATCATGGTAAACGAGGCACTTTATCATGTTAATTTGATGGAAAAACTGCTTGTGGTACTTCTTTCAAAACTTTCAAATTTCATCCCAAAGGGTGGCATTTGGATGAATACGCAACGTCCTGAATGGAATGATGCAAATAATGCATTGGTAGGCAATGGTATTTCAATGGTGACACTCTACTATTTGTATAGATACTTAAGCTTTGTAGAGGCGCTTGTAGAAAATCTAGATGAAGAAGTCTTCATTTCTGTTGAAGTGAAGAGGATGTTTGAAGGTATCGAAACCATTTTACACAATACCGCAAAACACTTAGGTTCTCCGATCAGTGACGAAGTACGTTTTGAGATGGTCACAAATCTGGGTCGAATTGGTGAAGCTTACCGTCACGCCATTTACACAAACGGTTTTGTCGGTGAAAAAGAAGGCCTATCAAAAGATTCTTTGAGAGCTTTTGTTAATATTACAAAGGCGCATATAAAGGATACAATTGATGACAATAGGTGTGAAGATGGTTTGTATCATGCATACAATTTAGTGAAATTCAGTAAGGATGCATGTCGCATATCCTATTTATACGAAATGCTTGAAGGCCAAGTTGCGGTTCTTAGCTCTGGCGCCTTAAGTTCAGAAGAAACATTACATGTACTAGAAGCTCTAAGAAAAAGCGCCATATATCGCAAGGATCAGAACAGTTATATGCTTTATCCAGTTCGCGACTTACCAAAATTCTTAAGCAAAAATATCATTCCTGAGCAAACCATCATGGCATCTCACATTTTAAGAATGGAGATAGAAAAAGGCTTAACACGATTTGTTGAGAAGGATGTAAAAGGCCAGTATCATTTTAATGGTGCGTTCAGAAATGGTGGCGAAATCGAAGAGGCAATCCTCAAAACTGGAGAATATGACCGAGAGGAAGTCTTGGAGGTTGGTGAGATATTTACTGAGCTGTTCGATCATCACGCATTCACAGGACGTTCAGGAACATTTTATAAGTACGAAGGACTGGGCTGTATCTATTGGCACATGGTCTCTAAGCTCGTATTGTCAACACAGGAGAATTATAGCGCTGTTGTCAAACAGGATGGGCAAGGTGAGGTCGCCAACAAGTTAGCCGAGATTTTTCATGATCTAAGAGCGGGAATCGGTGTGGAGAAGTCACCAGTTGAATATGGGGCGTTTCCAACGGATGCTTATTCTCATACGCCAAGTTTTGCAGGTGTTCAGCAACCCGGTATGACAGGTCAAGTGAAAGAAGACATTATCTCTAGATTTGGAGAACTGGGTGTTTCTATTATAGGTGGTGAAATCAATTTTGATCCGCGGCTGTTATTGAAAACGGAATTCCTGAAAAAAAGAACAAATTGGGAGTTGCCTAAATCGACGCTCGCGTTAGAAAAAAATCAACTTGGTTTTACAGTATGTTCCGTTCCAATTATCTATGAGCTAAATAACTATCAAGCGATCACAGTCATTTATAACAACGGTGATAAATATACTTTTGAAAACATATTGAAACTCAATAAAGAGATTAGTCGAAGTGTCTTTAATCGTGAGGGAAAAATCGCTAAAATTATAGTGAAAATTAATTATTAGACGCAATTATTAAACGCAATAAAAAAGGAAGCATAGAGCGATATCTCTCAGGTGCTTCCTTTTTTTTGATTAAGGAAATATATTGGGCAATTCGGCGTGATAATAGTTTATGCCATCATAAGCGCCAAATCGAAAAGTCGTCAGTTTCAATGGTAATTCCGTTGATTGTATGATATCTGCATGGATTTGTATAAATAGTGCCTCAAGTTCCTCTTCCTCAATGCTAGGCACATCAAACGAAAAATCAATCGTGTACTTGTTTAGACTGAGTCTTGTCATCAAATCCGTTTCCAGGATACCTATTGAGTCGTAGTCTTCAAAGACATTGAAAGTGTATTCTAGGTCAGAGTAATCCAAACCCAATGCGTCTGAGATTTGTTCCCTGAAGTAATTGATCGCGCGTAATCGGCCATACTTATCAATCTGCTTGGCCTCATAAACCGTGGTTTCAAACGTTAGCTCAGGATTATCCTTTGGTGCCAACTCAATCTCATACTCTTTCCTTTTATAGTCATAATTTGAATCAGTAATTTTAAATGATTCTTGGTATCTCTCTTCGTAAATTTTTAAGACGTCGCGCTGCTGCGACCACATCATAAATGGATTGCCCGATAAGGCAAAATAAAAATAACCAACGATTGAAAGGAATACGACAGCAATCAGTATAATTATCACTAGAAGCCATTTTTTCCAGCTTTTTTTCATGAATGCCTCCTTTGCCAATATCAGTCGATCAGATCATAAAGTGTGTCGTTCAGTGGTTTATCGACAGTTCTTTTTAAGATAAGATGTAAAGTGATCATAATTGGGAGAAGAATCATCAAGAGCCTGTAATCTCCGAATAATTCTGCTGAGATGAAAGCCGATAATAGCGGGCGCTTCATCAGGATAAAAAAGAAGCAGGATGCGCCACATGCAACAAATAGGGTGGAACTGAGTCCGCTTGATGCGATAAAAGATTGTGAAGCAACAAAAATGAGGGCGCCAATAGCCCCACCGATCGACAAGCTTGGCATGAACAAACCAGCAGGAATATTTGTGCTGACACAGCTTAATGTAAAGCAAAATTTCAATATAACAAGCAACAATATCATTGAAATCGGATAGATGGTTGAATCGGTAGTTAAAGCTTTTAATAATATAATGCCACCACCACTAATTTCAGGATAGCGTAATGCCAACAATAGAAACAAAAGAGGTATCAAATACAGAAAAATGCGTTTAAAGCGAGAGGTCACTAGGTAAGGACTCTTCAAAAGAAGCTTTTTAAAAAAGTAACCGGCCGCGGTTGAGAGAATGGTGATGATGCTTAAAACAATGAATAAGATCGAGGATTGTCTGAAATTTATATTAAGATTAAAGTCACTTATCAATAAGCCAATATGACGTCCTGTTATAAAAAAAGCGGTTAGCCATGCAGTTAGAATCACAATTATAGCTTGCATTAGTGAAGGCAGACTTCTTTTTAGTCCGAGTTCCTCTATTGAAAGCATCAAACCGCTGATAGGTGCACTGAAGAAAGCTGCCAAGCCAGCACCACCAAAAGATGAGATTAGGTCTCTATCTCTCGTTTTTTTACCAGTGATCAACCCACCCGCACATACACCTATAAATACGGATGGCCCTGCGCTACCGATTGAAAATCCGATGCTGTTTAGTAGAAGGATTGCCGCTAATTTTAACCCCCCAAATTGAATCGGCTTAATACTGCGTTTATGCGAAATAAAGCTGCGAACCTGAGGTACACCAGAACCCCTAAGGATAGAGTGTCTATGAATCAACAATTGTGCAAGTATGAGCAAACAAAAAGCAATCATAAAAAAGATAGGTTTGGACTCTATGTTAAATAGAGTGAATGGACTAAAGATGAGCATTCGAAATAGTCCAAGGATGACACCTATGGTAACGCCAGAGAATATGAGTTTTATCGGTGTATCTGTAAATGAAGTCATATGGTTACCTCTAGCTTATTATAACGCATTCAAGAGAAATAGAAAAAGAATATTCAATAGTGCCACTATGAATCCGTATATCATATATGATAAACTGTTATCAAAATATTGTGCAAGTTAACACGTAAGGATGGGTAAAACGATGATCAAAGATATATTGGCTTTCAATGAAGCTTTTGTTACAAATGAATCTTATAAAATGTATGAAACAGATAAGTTTCCAGGGAAAAAAATTGCGATTGTGTCTTGTATGGACACGCGACTGATAGAGCTGCTACCAGCAGCACTGGGTATAAAGAACGGTGATGCAAAGATCATTAAAAATGCAGGCGGTATCATCTCGCATCCATTTGGCAGTGCGATGCGCAGCTTGCTTATCGGCATATATGAATTAGAAATAGAAGAAATTTTTGTGATTGGTCACACAGATTGTGGGGCGAGAATAACGGACAGTGCAAAAATTGTCGAAAAAATGACTGCGCGAGGGATTCACACAGAAAGCATCGATATGATCAAGTATTACGGCGTTGATTTCGAGCAATGGCTTGGCGGTTTTATGGACCTTGAACAATCCATTATGAAATCCGTTGAGATGATCAGAAACCATCCATTGGTGCCTGCTGAAATTCAGATTTACGGCCTGATCATCGATTCACAAACAGGAAAACTGACACTGCTTGAGCGGAAATAAACATAGCCGGACTAAAACCGGAAAAAATAGGTGGACAATATGAAAAATTATTTTATGGATTTAGAATTTCTGTGCGATGTGGATTTTGCATATGAAGACGAGATTATCGCCATTTGCTTACTCTCAGAAGACGACAGTTACGAACTCACGAGCCTTGTTAGGCCTTATGATGAGGACTTTGAGGTATCCGAGTATTGCACCACGCTGACGGGAATCTCAAAAGCCGACTTGATCGATAAGCCATTTTTCTCTGATCTATACGAGCAGATGATCGAAAATACAAGCGATGATGACATCCTCTATGTTTGGGGCAATGTCGATCTTGAGGCGGTTTATAAAGCCAGTGTTGAGATAGCCGGTGAACTGGAATTCAATATCGTGGATTTCCAAGATGAGTTTATGAAATTCTCGGGAATTTCATTTAGACCAGGCCTTAAAAAAGTGTATGAAATACTGACGGATGATATGGAAATCAAGCATCATGATGTTAGAAATGACACGTTGATGCTCAAGGAAATTTATCGACTTTTTAATGGGGACAAGAAAGCTGTGATGCGCAAAGTTAAAGGGCGGTTGAGGTAACACGAGGAGGTAGGCATGCGATTCAAAGACAAAACAGTCATTATCACGGGTGGCTCAGGTGGTATCGGACGTCAAATGGTAGAAGCCTTTGCGCGTGAAGGTGCACATGTGATCAATCTCGACAAAGTGCCGAGCGAATCGCCTCCTCATGCTAATGTCAAATATCGAGCGTGTGATTTGACCGATAGTTCAGACATAGCCGCTGCGGTGACCAGCATCAAACTCAGTGTGCCTCAGGTGGATATACTCGTCAACAATGCGTGTTATTCGGCAGGGGGGTTGTTATCACAATGTAGTCCAGAGGCATTTCACGACGTACTGATGGTCGGTGTGACAGCGCCGTATGCATTGATATTGGGCCTCTTAAATCACTTTGCAAAAGGGGCATCCATCGTCAATATCGCCTCCACGCGTGGCAACATGTCACAGGCGGATACGGAGAGCTATAGTGCGGCGAAAGGTGGCATATTAGCATTGACGCATGCACTCAGCATCAGCTTGGCTGGAAAAGCAAGAGTCAATGCCATCAGTCCAGGATGGATCCACACAAGCACCGACTGGTCGGAAATCAGTGACATCGACCATGCACAGCATCCGGCTGGCCGCGTCGGAACGCCTGAAGATATCACGCGTACGGTGATGTTCCTATGCGATGCAGAGGCTGGCTTTATCACTGGTGAGACCATAACTGTGGATGGCGGGATGAGTAAGCTGATGATTTATCACAATGATCGAGGGTGGACTTATGCACCTGAACATGGATAAACCAACAACTATATGAATAACATGCGATCAATATTAACATAAAATTGAACCGGAGGTTAACTATATGACTATGAATGGATTGATTCTACGCAGAGAAACACCACCCGACTATAAAACCGTTGAGAATGTAACGAGAGAAGCATTTTGGAACCATCATGGACCAGGGTGTGAAGAGCACTATTTGATGCATATTATGAGAGATGCGGATGCCTTTATCCCAGAACTGGATTTTGTAGCTGAAATCGATGGCGAGATCGTGGGCAATATCGTCTACACAAAATCTAAAATTGTCGGCGATGATGATGTCGAACATGAAGTGCTCACATTTGGTCCTGTCTCCGTCCTGCCCGCGTATCAAGGTAAGGGCATCGGCAGCGAACTGATTGAGCATACCAAATGGCTCGCAAAAGAGATGGGCTATAAAGCCATCCTCATATACGGCGATCCAGCGTATTATAAAAGGTTTGGGTTTGTTCAGGCGGAGCAATATGATATTAGAACAGCTGACAATTACTATGCAGTGCCACTTCTGGCGAGCGTTTTGGAACCGGGTGCATTAAGCAAAATACAGGGAAGATTCTTTGAAGATGACGCGTTTCATTTTGATGAAGAAGCTGTGAAAGAGTTTGATCAGGAATTTCCTGAAAAGGCGCTTGAAGAGGGGTTGCCGTCTCAGATTCTGTTTAAAGAATTGGTGAAGATGCGGAGGCCGAAGGCGTAATGATAAGAGAGGCCATTTAATTGGAAAGAATAGTTGATTATGCGCTGAAAGCGCTATTATATGAAGTCGCCGCAACGCCGAAGCCTGGGCTTGTCGATCGAAGCAACA
>CAYLNI010000019.1:22613-28334 GCA_964384705.1 uncultured Fusibacter sp. | reverse complement strand
TCAAGCCGTTTTGATAAATGAAATTCATACAATTTGGAATTATGCAATTTCCTCAATTATTATACACTGTAGAGGTGATGCCAATATGAAAAAACTGTTGAAACATAAAAAAGCGATTCTGATCGCCATGATAACTGGCACACTTTTCAGTGCGATATTCTATACATTTGCCTGGTATGAGATGGCACGTCAATCACAATCTAGAGAGATTCAGGCCACGGAATTGTTTGTCATCTATGACAATGAACTCAATACGCTCGTCTATTCCAATATCTACCTCATGAGGGGGTTTATCGCCTATACGCAGACAAACGATAACCTTGAGGATGAAAAAATATACACGTTTATGGATCACTTATTAAATAATCAGATGGATATCATCAACAATGTCGGGATCTTGAAGGATACGACGATTGTATGGAACTATCCTTATGAGATCAATAAAAGTACAATCGGCGTTGATTTGTCAAAAAATGAGGCACAAAAAGCCTACGTGAATATTGTGAAGAGTACGCTGCGACCAATCTTTCAAGGCCCAGTCGAGCTCATACAAGGTGGAACGGGATATATTTTGAGATATCCTATCCTCGATCTCAATAACCGATATTGGGGGCAGGCGAGTATCGTTTTAAAAGCTGACGCCTTTATAAATTCTATTAAATCGTTTGAAGACAGATTAGGTGTTAAAAGCATCATAACATCCAATGAACGCGTGATACACGGTGCGGAAATTAAGGATGCAAAGGACATTCATTGGTTTGATCTCGACGACAACCTCTTTACTTGGCGGATAGGGATCAAACTGAATGACAGTTATGGTGATGACGCTTTCAAAATTGTGGCTTTATTTATTGTATCCTTTATCGTGCTGCTGATATTTTCAGCTACAGCATTCTTGGTGGTTCGAGCGAATGAAGTCATCAAACACGAATCCATTCATGACCATCTTACAGGTCTTAAAAACAGAAACAGCCTAGATGAAACCATGCACCAAGTGTTTGCATCAGCGGATAGAAACGATCATAAAGTTGGAATCTTGTTGATTGATCTCAATAAATTCAAAGAAATCAATGACACACATGGTCATGCTGCTGGTGATGAAGTCCTCAGAGAAACCGCACAAAGATTAAAGCTCGCAGCACGATCAAGTGAGATGATCTTTAGAGTAGGCGGGGATGAATTCTTGGTCATTGTTCCAGTTATTGATGATGAAGATAATTTGCAAAAAGTAATAGACCGTTTAAGAAGCCACCTTACTTATAAAATTGAAGTGGGAGGCTACAATATAACGGTTACCGCAAGCATAGGCAGTTCAATTTACAGTAACGATGGGTGTGATTTTGACACGCTGTTTCAAATTGCTGACAAGCATATGTACGCAGAAAAAAATAAAAGTATTATGTAATTCTTAAGGAAGTATTAAACCCGATGTGACAGGGTTGTCACATCGGGTTTGTTATGCTATTTTAGAATTATAGAGTCAGAATGATTATCACTTTATGTGAAAGGGGTTATGTATGAAAATAATTGAAATCAATAAACTCACGAAATATTATGGCAAACATAAGGGCATTGAGGACGTATCGTTTCATGTGGAAGAGGGAGAAATTTTTGGTTTTATCGGACCAAATGGCGCTGGTAAATCCACGACGATAAGAACCTTGCTTTCTTTGATTTACCCAACAAGTGGATCTGCAACGATATTCGGCAAAGACTGCATCAAGTTCGGTGATGAAATTAGAAAGCAAATTGGTTACTTGCCATCAGAAGTTTTCTATTATGAAAACATGAAAGTAATAGACGTTTTGAAGTATTCAGCGAGTTTTTATGAAAACGTCGATATGTCTCGCATCGAAAAATTGTCCTCTGCCATGGACCTTGATTTAAACAAACGCATCGACGACCTTTCTTACGGTAACAAGAAAAAAGTCGGCATCGTGCAAGGGTTACTTCACGAACCGAAACTTATCATACTAGATGAACCAACCAGCGGTCTCGATCCATTGATGCAGCAAAAATTCTTTGACTTAATCCTCGAAGAGAATAAAAAAGGCGCGACGGTTTTGTTTTCATCACATATCTTGTCCGAAGTTCAAAAGCTTTGTACCCGCGTTGCCATCATAAAAGAGGGCAGCATTGTGAAGATTGAAAATATCAATGACATGAGAACGAGTACTTACAAGAAAATCACGGTTGAAACAGAATCAGAAAACTTCGAAGATCTTTTCAAAATGGACGGTGTGACGAGCCTCACGAAAAATGGCGAGGGCATTCATTTCCTTTTCAAAGGCGATATCAACAAAGTCGTGGAAATCTTATACACACTTAAACTTACAAATATTTTGATCGAGGAACCAAGCCTTGAAGAAATCTTTATGCACTATTATCACAAGGAGGCATAATATGAACATTTTAATGCAGGAGCTTAAAATGGGCAGAAAGTCATTGATTGTCTGGTGCGCGTCTCTTGTTGGCACTTTAGCTGTTTTCATGATGCTTTTTCCAGTTATTGCGGATCAAGCCGCTGAGTTTGAAAAAGTATTTGCAAGCTTCCCAGAGGCATTTAGAAAAGCACTTGGACTCACGACAACCAACTTAGGCGACGTCCTCGGCTATTACAGTTTTGCATTTTTATACGTCATACTCGCAGGTGCAGTCCAAGCAATGAATCTAGGCGTTGCTGTATTATCAGCTGAAGTGCGTGACAAAACAGGTGACTTTTTGTTTGTGAAACCTGTAAAGCGGACACGTATCATCTCAATGAAGATTTTGGCGGTTTTGGTTCAAATACTCATTGTAAATGTCATTATGTGCATCGCCAATTGGCTCATACTCAGTTTTGTGAGTGATAAAGCCTTCGATATGAAGCTATACATGTTGCTTACAGGCAGTTTATTATTTGTTCAATTATTCTTTGCAAGCTTTGGCCTTGCCGTTTCAGTCTTCCTCAAAAGAATCAGGACGGTGTTGCCAATCAGCATGGGTGTCGTATTTTTGTTTTATATCATTTTTTTACTCAATCAGACACTAGAGGATGAAAAATTGGCGTGGTTGTCACCGTTTGGCTATTTTGATCTGGCATATATTTCACAAAACGTTCAATACCAAGGAAAATTTATGATGGCTTGGGTTGTACTAATTGCGATGTTCATCTTTTTTACGTATAAAGTGTTTACGAAAAAAGATTTGCCATCGATATAGGGGGCCATATGAATATATTAAAAAGAGAACTTAAAGCGAACTTGAAGCCGCTGATTATATGGTGTGTCGCTCAAGTGTTTGTCATCTTGGCAGGTATGATGAAATATGTTGGATTTACAGAATCCGGAACTGATATCAATGAACTTTTTGCCGCGATGCCTGAAGGGCTCATGAAGGCATTTGGTATCAGCGATGTCAATATAGCTTCTGTTGATGGTTTTTACACCGTGTTTTTCCTGTATTTCATTTTGTTAGCTTCAATACACGCTGTCATGTTTGGCGCAGTTATCGTATCAAAGGAGGAACGCGATCACAGTGCGGACTTCCTCTTCACAAAACCAGTCAAAAGACATATCGTCATCATCTTTAAATTTATCGCGGGACTTATAAACATCGCGGTCCTAAACATCGCCACCCTAGTCACATCAGTGGTCATGATCGCTCAAAACAACGACGGTGACGGTCTTTTTTCTCAAGTTGCGCTTCTCATGATAGCGCTTGGTATGATCCAGATTTTCTTCTTGGCACTAGGGTTTTTATTAGGTGCAGTTTTAAAGACGGCAAAATTAGCAACGTCAGCAGCAACTGGCTTTGTACTGGCGACATTTTTCATGTCAATCCTTGCGGACTTAAGTGAAAAAGTTGAGTTCCTCAAATACGTCACACCATTCAAAGCTTATGAAAGCTCGGTTGTGATGTTCGATCGAGAAATAGCTGTGTTGCCATCGATTGCGCTGATTGGTTTTTCGATCTGCTTTTTGGCAATGGCTATAAAAATGTTTTACGACCGCGATTTGACGACATAAGGATGATACAATACCGTAATATTATTGTGATAGGATATGGGGTACAATAGTCATATCAGAATAATTATAGGATGGTTATTCATCTAAAAAAGGACGTGATTTCGTGAGTAAAATTAAAGAATCAATCAAGTTCATCATAGGACAATTAAAGCGATCCGTACAAAGATTTCCAATCACTTTGGGCATTACAGCACTCTTTATGATCGTAGCCATCATGCTCACGCATGCGGGCTACGACGCTTCAAATACCGATCAGTTGGAGAAAATTCTCTTTGCCCTTGCAATAGGCATACCAATGACTGCAGCAGCGACACTCTTCATTGAGAACTTTCGACTCAGTGGGCTTAAGCGAACGCTTGTGCATGTGGGTGCGTTGCTCATGACGTTCGTCTACTATTTGACGATACCAACTGACATGAATGCATACTTTGGCATGCGATTTGTAGCTCTATGGGCAATCCTTTTTCTTGCATTTCTAATGGCACCTTATTTTTATAGTCGAGAAGGTCTTTCAAGGTATGTGCTTCATCTTGCGGGCAGATTTTTCTTAACGGCATTGTACTCAGGTGTAATTTTAGGCGGTATCGCCATGATGATTTTCACCATCGAAGCGCTTTTCAATGTCAATTGGCCAGACGAAATCTATTTGGACTTGTTCATCGTCGTTTCAGGTGCATTTGCTGTCACGCATTTCTTGGGTAGCGTACCGGAGATAGATAAGGACCTAGATGTAACAGAGTATTCAAAGATATTCAAAAGTTTGTTTTTATATATCGTTTTGCCGATTGTCAGCGTGTACACAGTCATTCTGTATGCCTACTTCGTGAAAATTCTGTTTAATTTCAAACTGCCTGATGGCATTATTGGCAACTTGGTACTTTGGTATGCGCTCGTCAGTGTGACGACGTTATTCTTCATCAAAGATTTAATGGGAGAAGTGCCATGGCTCTCAAAATTTATAGATATCTACATCCCGCTCATGATCGTTCCACTTACGATGCTCTTCATAGCGATTGGCATACGGATGAATGCCTACGGTTTGACGATGCCGCGATATTTTGTCTTTGCACTCGCAATATTCTCGACGCTTGCGCTTCTCATCATGTGGTTAAAGAAAAACGATACGGCAATTGTAACCGTCATATTATTGATGGCGTTCATTACACTCACGTTTTTTGGGCCACTTTCGGGTTATAGTATGACGCTCTCAGATCAGAGTAACAGACTTGTTGCGCTGCTAGAGCAAAATAAGATGATTGATACAGATGGGAAAGTGGTTCCAAATGCTTCGTTGGATGAAGAACAAAAGCGTGCAATTTCGGAAAAAATCGATTTTCTTTTAAATGCTTATTCACTTGAAGAGGTTGCGATATTACCAGATGACTTTGACCGATCAAATGCAAAGGCACATCTCGGATTTGATATGACCTATTATTGGCCAGGTGAATTTGAACAAACCTATTTCAATTATTATACCAAAGAGGATACAAGAGTGGTTACAGTGACTGGAGCGGATTATTTTATCCTCACGAATCACTATGACATGATCGCTCAAACGATGCTTAAAGATCAGATGACTTTGGAAAAAGCGTCAAACGATTCTATATTAAAAATCAAGGATGGAAGCACTATACTTCTAGAAATCGATTTAAAGAATGCCGCAGCGACTTACTATTTAGATCAAACACAAAATGTCGTGATAAAATCGGCAGAT
>CAYLNI010000019.1:22234-22555 GCA_964384705.1 uncultured Fusibacter sp. | reverse complement strand
ATCAAGAGCGAAGGGCAACCAAGCGCAGTTGATGACTTGGATGTTGAAAGCTATGACATTAGAATTCTGTTAGATCTAGAGTAAAGCGACACGATATAGTTGAGAAATGAATGCATAAGTAAATTTGATTGAGCTGTTGCCTTGAACTGCAACAGCTCATTTTATTTTCCTTGATGACTTATTCATCTTTTGTTCATGTACTGTTCGTTGCATTGATTTATAATTCGATGTATAATATTTAGCAAAACGAAACAATATTGACTAGAGAGATAAAATCCATTAGAGGACTGAAATAGGAAGGGATGCGTTTATGAAGGGCAA
>CAYLNI010000019.1:18741-22211 GCA_964384705.1 uncultured Fusibacter sp. | reverse complement strand
AGTTACATCGAAAAACAAGTGACGTTTTTCAGAAAATACGCAGTGAATCGACCAAAATTGCTCGGTATGGAGTTTGAACATTTCCTTTTGGATTCGGACACTCTGAGAAGCTATGATTATTTTGAACCCAATGGACAGCGTGAGATGATGGAAACACTCTCGCATATCGGATGGGAGATCTTACTTGAAGAAGAGGGCAACATCCTAGGCCTTAAGAAAAATGGAAGCACGATAACGCTTGAGCCAGGTGGTCAAGTTGAAATCAGCTTAAAGCCATTTGAATCAATCCTTGAGATTGAACATGCCTATCTGGCGATCATTGGCGAGATTTATGATGTGCTTGCACCAAACCAGATGCTTGCAGGCATTGGCTATCATCCAGTTACAAAAATAGATGATCTGACATTGTTGCCTAAGAAGAGATATGGCATGATGTACGACTATTTTAAAAACAATGGCGCTTATTGTCACAATATGATGAAAGGCACATCTGCAACGCAGGTTTCCATAGATTTTGACAGCGAAATCGACTTTGTCAAAAAATTTAGAGTGGCCAATTTTCTATCACCCGCCATTGCATCATTATTTGATGCGACGCCATTTTTTGAGGGCGCATTTACTGAAGGCACAAACATGCGTGCACGTATTTGGGCTGAAACGGATATCAAACGTTCCAAGCTGATTCCAGGCAGTCTCACTATGCAGTTTGGATTTGCTGAGTATGCAAATTATCTGTTGAAATTGCCTCCCATCTTGCTTTATACCGAAGGCAAACTCGTCTTTTCAGAAAATGAAACACTCGAAACGGCTCTGACACATTATGCATTTTATGATGAGGAACTCGAGCATCACCTCAGTATGGTTTTTCCTGACGTGAGGCTCAAGCAATTTATTGAGATCAGAATGCCGGATTCTTTGCCATACCCATATAACCTTGGCGTTGCAGCTCTGATAAAGGGCATCTTTTATAACAGCCGACTGCTTGAAAAGTACTACGAAAAATCACTGAGCTTCGATGACGCGTGGGTGGAGCAGCAAAATGACAACCTCAAAATGAGTGTGATAGATGAAGCGCTTGAAGCGCTTAAACACGAGATTCTTGGTGATGTCTTAGAGGCATTATCTGATGAAGAGCGTCCTTTTATAAAGCAAATTTTAGAAGTGTTTGAAACTGAAGGGTCATTTACAGCTTTGATGCAAAGGACCTATCGAGAAGATCGTGACGCATTTAAACGGATGATCAAAATTCAGGAGGTAATCAAATGACGGATAATAGTCAAATGACAGAAAATAGACAAATGAACCTTGAACGTCAGATGGTTGAGACATTTTTATCGGACTACGAAGAGTATAAGCAGGATTTTGTGAGGACGAAAGATGCCGTTGCGCATTCTAAGGCTATCTATAAAGGGCAACCTGTTCCGTATTTATACATTCCAAAACTTTATGGCAGTGAGGATACCAAGACGTTCGAATATGCACTAGAGGGCATTCACAACATCTGCAAAAAAACGATTGATTTATACTTGGCACATGAGGGGATTCGCAAGCTGTTTGATTTCGATGCGCGGCTCGATGCGCTTATTAGATTGCCACACTATTATGAGACCACAGTGCCAATGGGACGTTTTGATATATTCTATTATGGACCTGGAGATTTTCAATTTTGTGAGTTAAACGCAGATGGCGCTTCCGCGATGAATGAAGATCACGAGCTCAGTCAGATTCTACTTGAGACGAAACTCACTAAGCAATTCAAAACGTACTACTCATTTGAACGCTTTGAGCTTTTCCATAGCTGGGTCGCTGAAGTGAAAACGCTCTATGCTGATTTTCTAGATAAATTGCCCGTTCCAAAGGATGCACATAAACCAACAGTCGCAATCCTGGATTTTATCGATAAGGGCAGTTCTATTGAATTTGAAGTCTTTAAAGAGGCATTTATTCAAGAGGGTATGGACTGTATAATTGTCGATCCAAGAGACCTTATTTGTGTTGATGGCACCCTATTTTATGGTAAAATAAAGGTAGACATCATTTACCGTAGATTGGTGACGAAAGATCTAATGGACCGCTATGATGAGATTCCGCAGTTCATCGATGGCTTAATTGCGGGCAAAACGTGTGTGATTGGTCCCGTTAGAACGCAGATCATCCATACGAAACGCTTTTTTGAAGTCCTTTATGAGCCTGAGCTTCGTCAGTATTTCAATGAAGACGAAATCGCCTTCATCGACAAGCACGTGCCATATACGAGACCGCTTAAGAGAGACGATGCATTCGACACGTATTTAACCCACCGTGATGATTACATCATCAAACCCATCGATTATTACGCGTCTAAAGGTGTGTGTGCAGGCAAAGACTACGACGATGCAAGCTGGAAAGCACTACTTGAAGAAAAAGCTTTAGAGGCTTTTATCATCCAAAAGTACTGCCCAATCGCTTTAGTGGACAACTTGTATGAGGACGAAAATGGGAACATCTCACACAAGACCTATAGCACCATAACAGGACTCTTCACGTACAACGAAAAGCTATCAGGCATCTATGTCAGAGCTGGGCTCAACGCGATCATCTCCGGTTTACACGATGGCTATACGATGTCGACACTTGTTTATAAAGAAAAATAGCGACAAATGGGGGATTATTATGAAATTCTTATGGACGACGATTCACGTAAAAGATATGGATGCATCACTTAAATTCTATCAAGATATAGTAGGACTTGAACTTAAAAGACGATTTAATGCCGGTCCTGGTATGGAACTGGCATTCCTTGGCGTAGGCGAGACTGAGATTGAACTCGTCTGTGCTGAGCACGATATTCATCCTGGCAATATTGTAGGCATCTCTATCGGATTTAGCATTGAAAATGCAGATGATTTTAGAAAAATACTCATGGACATGGGCCACGTGGTCAGTGACATGATCAAACCAAACCCGATGATGCAATTTTTCTACGTCAAAGATCCCGATGGCGTCAATGTTCAATTTGTACATGACTTAAGGTAATTTTATGAGTAAAAATTGGAAAAAAGACACGGCTCTCTTTTTGACGAGCCAGACCATCTCATTACTAGGTACCGCACTGGTCCAATATGCCATCTTATGGTATATCACACTTAAAACACAGTCCGGCGTGATGATGACGATATCTATCATCTGCGGATTTTTACCAACTTTTTTTATGGCGCCATTTGCTGGCGTTTGGGCAGATCGATTTGATCGAAAGCGATTGATTATCATCTCAGACCTCATGATTGCCGTAACAACGATGGTCACAGCCATTTTGTTTTGGATGGGTTATGAATCGGTTTGGTTATTATTTGGCATGTCAGCTGTGAGAGCGATCGGAACTTCCATTCAGTCTCCTGCAGTCAGTGCTTTTCTGCCGCAATTTGTACCTGAAGAAAAACTCATGCGCGTCAACGGCATCAACGGCACACTACAGTCCGTCTTGATGCTTG
>CAYLNI010000019.1:15981-18731 GCA_964384705.1 uncultured Fusibacter sp. | reverse complement strand
CAATGATCAGTGGCGCTCTGATGACACTTGCACCGCTGACGACGATTTTCATGATCGACGTCGTCACAGCACTTCTAGCTGTTAACGTCATGTTACTGCTCAAAGTACCGCCGCATGCAAAAGCGCTTGAAAAAGGTAAAATCAATTATTTCACCGACTTAAAAGAGGGCATAGACTACATCATGCACCACGATTATATTCGCCGGTTCTATATCTTCATCGCCGTTTTCCACTTCTTGATTACACCAGTAGCGATATTGACACCTCTACAGGTCACGAGGACGTTCGGCAGTCAAGTCTGGCGGCTTACAGCCATAGAGATTGCCTTTTCGTCAGGCATGCTGTTAGGTGGCATCCTCATCTCGACATGGGGTGGCTTCAGAAACAGAGTCCATAGTATGACGCTTTCAACAATTTCGGTTGGGGCACTCATCGTCGCACTGGGCGTCGTGCCAAATTTTTGGGTTTATTTAGCGATTATGGCGATCGCAGGTATCACGATACCGTTGTTCAATACGCCAGCGACCGTGCTCTTCCAGGAAAAAGTGGATAGCGCATTTCTCGGTCGCGTATTCGGCGTTTTATCCATGATCTTCAGCGTCATGATGCCACTGGGTATGCTTCTATTTGGACCTTTGGCTGACATCATCGCGATCGAATGGCTACTCATCGTGACGGGCGCACTTGTATTTGTCCTCGGCTTCTTCCTCATCGGCAATAAAGTCCTTGTCGCAGCAGGCGAGCCTAAGATCTATCCTGAAGAGGATGTAGTTGAGTAATGCGATGACAAACAAAATTTAAAAATACACGATTAAACAAAAGCGCCTCACAGTGAATGAAAGCATTCTCTAGGAGGCGTTTTTTTTATGAACATTTTGTAACGATGATTTTTTCGAGTTGACGGCACATAGATAAAGGTGTACGATTATTATGAAATAAATCCGATTAAATTACTAGGATATAAAACAAAGGGTATACAGGAGGAAACGATGGAAATGAAGCAAATCAATGAAGTGATCAAAATAGAGAATCTTAAAGCGCAAGTTGAAGGTCAGGACATACTTAAAGGCATCGACTTGACGATCAACAAAGGCGAAATACATGTAATCATGGGACCAAATGGCGCAGGTAAATCAACCCTTGCCAATGTATTGATGGGGCATCCCGCATATGTTGTGACAGATGGCGCTGTCACGTTTACCGGAAAAAACAATCAACCAATGGATTTACTTGAGATGAAAGTGGATGCGCGTGCCAAGGCAGGCCTTTTTTTATCGTTTCAATACCCACAGGAAGTACCTGGTGTCACCGTTGAAAACTTCCTAAGAACTGCGAAAAAGGAAATCGGCGGTATCATGCCAATGATGACGACCTTTAACAAAGAAGTCAAAAAACAGATGGCCGAGCTCGATATGGACGAAAAATACCTAGACAGATATTTGAATCTAGGCTTTTCTGGCGGCGAAAAGAAAAAGAACGAAATTTTGCAGATGGCCGTTCTAAATCCAAAACTCGCAATCTTGGATGAAACGGACTCAGGTCTCGACATCGATGCGATCCGCGCTGTATATGAGACCGTGCAAAACCTTTCTAGCGATAACAATGCAATCCTCGTGATTACGCATTACAATAAAATACTGAATTACATCAAACCGGATTTCGTTCACATCCTAGTCGATGGCAAAATCGTAAAAAGTGGTGATATCACACTGGCTGAAGCCATCGATGAAAGCGGATACGAGCGTTACAAAAACGACAAAGCGGCAGTTGGCTTATAGGGGGCGGACATCATGGCAAAGAAAACAGTAATTAGTGAGGTCGACCGCGGCATCTATGACGTCATCAACGTAGAGGATCACCGTTATGTAGCAGATAAAGGGCTTTCTGAAGAAATTATCAGAGAGATCTCAAGGGAAAAAAACGAACCGGAATGGATGCTGGATTTCAGACTCAAATCGCTTGAAATTTATCATTCCAAACCAATGCCGACATGGGGCGCTGATTTAATTGACCTCGATGTGGCAAACATCGTCCATTACGTTAGACCTAATACCGATATGAAAACTGACTGGAACGACGTTCCAGATGATATTAAACAAACCTTTGAACGCCTTGGCATACCTGAGGCAGAGCGCAAATCACTCGCAGGGGTCGGTGCACAGTACGACTCTGAAGTCGTCTATCATTCGATACAGCAAGAGCTCGTCGAACAAGGTGTCGTCTATACAGATATGGAAACAGCCATAAATACGCATGAAGACATCGTCAAAAAATACTTTATGACACTGATCACAAATAGAGACCATAAATTTTCTGCGCTCCACGGTGCTGTTTGGTCTGGTGGTTCTTTTGTCTATGTGCCAGAAGGCGTGAAGGTCGAATTGCCGCTCCAATCCTATTTTAGACTCAACGCAAAAGGTGCTGGACAGTTTGAACACACGCTTATCGTCGTTGAAAAAGGCGCGAGCTTACATTTCATCGAAGGTTGCTCTGCCCCGAAATATTCCGTACAAAACTTACATGCAGGGGCAGTTGAGCTATTTGTCAAAGAGGGGGCAAAGCTCAGATATAGCACCATAGAGAACTGGTCGAGAAACATGTACAACTTGAACACAAAGCGCTGCGTGGTCGATAAAGATGGCAGAATCGAATGGGTTTCAGGGTCATTTGGATCCAAAGTCTCCATGCTTTATCCAATGAGCATCCTAAGAGGAGAAGGGGCATCAAGCGAGTTTACCGGAATCACATTC
>CAYLNI010000019.1:3120-15963 GCA_964384705.1 uncultured Fusibacter sp. | reverse complement strand
CTAAAGGCCAATACCTCGATACGGGTACAAAAGTGATCCATGCCGCACCGAATACAACATCAATCGTCAACTCCAAATCCATCTCAAAAGACGGCGGCCATGCGTTCTATCGAGGACTTCTAAGGGTGACGCCAAATGCAAAAGGCTCGAAAGCCACGGTCAACTGCGAATCGCTCATGTTGGACAATCAATCAAAATCCGATACGCTACCGATTATAGAAGTGGGTAACGACTTAGTGGATATCGGCCATGAAGCAAAAATTGGACGCATCAGCGATGATACGATCTTCTACCTCATGAGTCGAGGCATCAGTGAAGCGGAAGCGAAAGCGATGATCGTCAGAGGCTTTGTCGATCCAATCACTAAAGAGTTGCCCCTTGAGTACGCTGTAGAGCTCAACAACTTGATTACACTTGAGCTAGAAGGGACGATTGGCTAATGGAGGAGATTATGACAAAAGATAAAACAATGACAAAAGATATAACAAAATATGCAAAACCTACGTGGAAGCGACTCGTATTACCTGAAAATCTGTTTCCGAGCATCTCTCGTACAGCGTTAGAAACGCTCAGTTTGGAAGGTGATGGCGTGGAGATTCTGCCTTACGACAAAGTGGAGAAAATGGATTTCGACGACATGGCTTTCACGAAACATTTAGGTGACGCCTTTAAAACGTATATAGATGCCGAGAGCAATCACGGCTACATCATAAAGTCAAAATCCAGAGGTCTATCAGCACCTAGTGTCAAGATTACCTACAAGCTCAACGCTGACATGGTGGACAATTATCTCATCATAGCAGAAGAAGGTGCGAAGCTGGATGTGTATATCGATTATGGTTCAGATGAATCAACAATTGATTCAACGCCGGAGTCTCCGCTGGTGTCCCGTCAACACTATGGGACGACGCGAATCATCGCCAAGTGCGGCAGTACTGTTCGCGTGATAAAAGTTCAAAGGCTAGGAGCTGCGGACAACCATTTTGATCAAAATTTTTCAGTCGTTGAAGAAGGGGCAAATCTCGCACTCGTAGACATACAGTTTGGCGCTAGAAACAAAGCCATCGCGTACGAATCACATCTTAAAGGGAGACATAGCAACACATCGATTGAATCGCTCTATTTTGGTGATACAGACGAGCAACTTGATTTGTCATTCACAATGAAGCATTTTGGCGCGAAATCAGAGTCGACCATATTGTCAAAAGGGGCACTTAGTGGCAACAGTAAAAAAGTGTTCAGAGGCAACCTATTCTTTGAAAAAGGCTCAGTCCAATCCGTTGGGAAAGAGAAAGAAGTCGTAATCTTACTGGATGAACACGTCAAATCCGATTCGATTCCTGCACTACTCTGTTCAGAAGACGATGTCATCGGTGAACACGCAGCGAGCATCGGACAGCTCGACACAGATAAGATTTTTTATCTCATGAGCCGAGGGCTATCTTTAGAAGCGGCAAAACGACTCGTCATCAAGGCATCCTTCGAAGAAGTTTTAATGCGCTTGAACGATGAGGCACTGAAAGGTTCCATAGAAGAAGCACTCGATAGGAGGCTAACTAGTGGATTCAAATTATAAATCGCTTTTTCCAATCTTCACGCAACACCCTTCGCTCATCTACCTCGACCATGCAGCGACCAGCCAAAAACCGGCGATGGTCATCGAACGCATGAGGCAATATCTTGAAGAGAGCAATGGGAGCCCACACAGAGGTGCACACCTACTCAGTGTGGAAGCGACGAGACAATACGATTATGGTAGAGGACGCGTCGCTGAGTTTATCAAGGCAAGGCGACAAGAGGAAGTCATCTTTACAAAAAATGCGACTGAAGCGCTCAATCTCATCGCCTTTAGTTATGGCTTAAACACGCTGAAAAGTGGTGAGGAAATCGTCATCGCCATTACATCACATCATAGCAATATCGTGCCTTGGCAAATGGTTGCCAAAAAAACAGGCGCCGTTCTTAAATACCTCTATATCGATGCACAGGGCGATTTTCTGCCAGGTGAACTGGAGAAGATAACGACTAATACGAAAATAGTCACTTTTCCATGGATTTCAAATGGTCTTGGTTGTATTCACGACGTTAAAATGCTCGTCGATAAAGCCCATGAAATGGGTGCGATCGCCGTTGTCGATGCAGCTCAGGCAATCGGGCATCTACATGTGGATGTCGTGGCAATCGATGCTGATTTTTTGGTGTTCTCTGGGCATAAGATGTATGGACCGACCGGAATTGGGGTATTATATGGTAAATACCATCTGTTAAATGCGATGCCACCATTCCTGACAGGTGGAGACATGATCGAGTACGTCGAAGAACAGTCCACGACATTTGCTGAAGTTCCAGAGCGCTTTGAAGCGGGCACACAGCACGTCGAAGGCGTTGTTGGCCTCGTTGCTGCTATCGATTTCATCGAAAGCGTCGGCGTGGATAAAATGCGTGAAAAGGAAAGTCGCATTGCAAGATATGCCATGAAAAAACTGGGAGAATTGCCATACATCACGGTACTTGGTCCTTGTGAAGGTCGTGATAGAGGTGCGCTCATCGCCTTTGAAGTCGAAGGCATCCATCCACATGACATGGCCAGTTTACTGGATCAGAAGGGCATCGCGATTCGCGCTGGACACCACTGTACGCAACCGATGATGAAATATCTAGGCATTTCAGCCTCATGTAGAGTGAGCTTCTCAATCTACAACTATGTGGAAGAAATTGATGCACTAATAGAGGCAATAAAATATGCAAGGGAGGTGTTTGGCTATGTCCATGGATAGTTTATATACAGAACTCATCATGATGCACAATAAAAGTGGTCACAATAGACATGTCCTTGAATCGGCCAGCCATATTGAGAGGGGACATAATCCAAGTTGTGGTGATGATCTGACGTTACAAGTTAGGTTACAAGATGACAAAGTGGTGGACGCGGCGTTTTTAGGAACGGGATGCGCCATCAGTCAAGCGTCCATGTCCATCATGATCGACGTCATAAAGGGTAAATCAATCGATGAGGCAAAGGAGCTGGCAGAAAATTATTTAAATATGATTCGAGGGACTTCATTGACAGAAGAACAGATGGAAAAGTTAGAAGATGCACAAGTGTTTGCAAGCCTTTCGAAGATGCCGGCACGCGTCAAATGTGGCACGCTAGGATGGCATTGTCTCGACGTCATCCTTGAAAAATCTTCGAAATAAGCTTATAATGAGGGTTCACCGTTTTATAGACGAGGGAGTCGACATTTATGTATGATATCAGAGATGTACTGCGAAAAGGCATTGCAATAACAGAAAAAAAGAAAAATGAATACGTGAAACTGCAGGAAAATAGCGGTGACATACGGTTGCGCCTTTTAATCGGCGTCTTCATAAGAGAGTTTGAAAAGGACATAATCTATTACAACCGATTGGTTGACAACATTACTGACTCTATTGCTGAAGGCATCGATTTTTGGGTCTTTGATAAAATTTCGTCACTGGTAAATCAATTTTCTAGGATTATTATGCCGATTAATATTTCGGATCGAAAGGAACTTGTCTCATACGTACTTGAGCAGGAAAAAGCAACATATGCCCTTTTGGTTGATATACAAGGTCGGATGGTGTCAAATGATAACCCAGCGACCATTGCCTATTACGTCCTTCTTGAAATCATCGATGTCAAGCGCAGCTTTATCGAAGAGCTTGAAAAAATGAGCTAGTCCAAATCTCAAGGTATTACTGCCATAAATATGGTATAATATTTGTACTGTTATTGTTTGAGGATTCAGTAAAAATGGTAATACTTAAATAGTATATTTTTGGAGGTCGTGGATGAGCGAAAACAAAACAACGAAAACAACAGTAAAACCTAAAGTGATGTATGCACTCAGCATTCACATGAAGTACGGCGAAGTCCTACACATTGAAGGCTTGAATAAAGAAGAGAAAGACAAGTATTTCGAACTTGCTAGAAAAGAAGACAGCACGATGCTCGTTGAAGATAAGACCAGTGTGATACACCTTTTGAGTCGCGATATTGCAAAAATATCCGTAAAAGCGTACGACGAAAAATACGAACGCATTTATCACCCACTTGAAAAAATGGTATTTTCTGAGAGTAGTGTAGGTAGAAGACCGTTTTCATTCATCATCAAAACGTTTATCGTTTTAGCAATCCTCAGTATTATAAGTGTTTTTGGTGTGGCCATGCTTTCAGGCAATATCATGGATGTCTTTTTTGATCCTGAAGTATTAAGTGAGACCCTCACAAAAGGATTTGATCTTATGAATAAGATCTTCGTCTTTACTGCAGTGGTGTTGATTATGCTTAGTATCATCGATATCGGTCTTGGCTACAGAGCGCATTATTATATCAACCAAGACGGTTCAGACCCAGTTGAATACTCGCGAATCAGTAATCTCGTCGTGTCGATTGTTTTTATCGTGGTATTTATGATCGCTAAGACATTATTATCTTCCGTTATGACGATGTTATAAGACAAAAATTAGGGGAATGACATGTTTCAACCCGTTAAAAACAAGAAAGTGTACGAACTTGTCATAGAACAAGTTCAAAATATGATTATAAATGGCGATTTAAAGATTGGCGATCGATTACCCTCTGAAAGGGAACTTGCAGAGCAGATGGGTGCTTCGCGTACCTCCATCAGAGAGGCGATTCGAAGCTTAGAAATTCTTGGAATCGTTGAAAGCAGACAAGGCGAAGGCAATTTTATCAGCAATTATAAAGGCACAAACTGGTTAGAACCAATCTCACTTATGTTCAAACTCAACAACGGCACTTTTGAAGATATTTTGGAGATTCGAGATATCATCGAGGGGGAAGCAGCTAGACTCGCTGCATTACGGATCACACCAGAGCAAAAAGTTGAGCTTGAAGAAATTCTCATAAGATTGAAAGCTGCTGATACTGAAGAGGCACTCTCTCAGGTCGACAGAGCATTTCACTTGATCATATCCGACGCATCACACAACATGTTGATCAGTACCATGATGCGAGCGATTACATCAATTCTACAGAACTTCATCGAAGAGGCTCGCAATGCGATCAGTGTTTGGGCGAACGATCCAGAGCTCCTGTTGAAGCAGCACATAGCAATTGCAGAAGCGATCTTAGATGGCCGAAGTGAAGCCGCTGCGAACGACATGCATGAGCATTTTCACATGGTCGTTCAAAGTCGTATCAACGCCAATAAAGCTTAAAACATATAAGAACAGCACCTATTTTAGGGGCTGTTTTTTTTGCGTTCAGTAGAGTTTTAGTCTTAAATGCGCGCATTGTTAAAAAATAGTTATACTTTCATATATTTAACGAAGTAAAAAAAAAGTTTTTAAAAGTTTTCTGACAATTCAACCTTTTTGTCCCGCGAGTTGTGTGAATATTTAAACAATTGTAGTATTTGTTTTTAGGACATGCTATGATTTTGTCGATAAGTGGTTGGACCAGCAGACCATAATACCATTAGGTCGGAATTACGACGAGGAGGTTGCAATGAAAGTATTAGTGTGTATCAAGCAAGTGCCTGGTACGACTCAGGTGGAGATCGATGAAGAAACGGGTGTTTTAAAGCGTGACGGGATTGCTTCCAAGATGAATCCTTATGATCTATACGCTCTTGAAACAGCTATGGTTTTAAAGGAAAAGTATCATGCTGAAATACATGTTATGACGATGGGACCTCCTCAAGCAGAGCGCATCATACGCGAGGCATTTATGATGGGAGCGGATCATGGCGCTTTGTTAAGTGATCGAAAATTCGCTGGTGCAGATGTTTGGGCGACAGCTTACACATTGGCACAAGGTACAAAAAAGTTTTGCGAACCCGATCTGATCATCTGCGGCAAGATGACGACGGATGGCGATACGGCACAAGTTGGACCGGAAATGGCAGAATTTTTAAACATCCCCCATATCGCAAATGTCACCAAAATATTTGACATACATGAAACACATATGACGGTGGAAATGGATATGCCACAGACTGTCGAAGTGGCGAAAGTGACGTTTCCTTGTCTCATTACAGTAGATAAAGGCATATTCCAACCGAGATTGCCTTCTTACAAATTAAAAAAGGCGACCGAGAACTTCATCATCAAACACATTGCATTTAAAGACTTGTTAGATCAAGACGAGATGAAATATGGCTTAAACGGATCACCGACACAAGTAAAACGTATTTTCCCACCGACTGGCAACGATTCGCATGAAATCTGGGAAGGTGACGGGCAAGTACTCTCAGATAAGATGTTCGATACGATGAAACGATTAAAATTCATTTAGGAGGCAGACATGGCGAAGATAGTAGTCCATCAAGAAAATGTGAAAGATCCCGAAAGTCTCGTAAGCTTATGTCCATTCAATGCAATTGAGTATACATCCGCAGGCGTGACTATAAATAGCGGTTGTAAAATGTGTAAAATTTGTATCAAGCAAGAACCGTCGGTTTTTGAATTTGTTGAGTCCATCAGAGAGACGGTCGATAAATCGCTTTGGAAAGGTGTAGCGGTCTATATTGACCACGTCGCTGGGGATATCCACCCTGTATCGTTTGAACTCATCGGAAAAGCGCGTGCTTTGGCGCAGAAAATAAACCATCCAGTGCATGCGATCTTCGTAGGTCACGGTATCGCTGAGGCAGCTGAAAAAATAAGGCACTATGGCGTCGATGAAGTATTCGTCTATGACGAACCGGCACTGGAAGATTTTAGAATTGAGCCTTATGCGGCTTGCTTTGAAGATTATATCAAAAACCACAAGCCATCGATCGTCTTGGTTGGTGGTACGACGATAGGTCGGTCATTGGCACCGAGATTGGCAGCGCGTTTCAGAACGGGACTTACTGCAGATTGTACAGTTCTGGATGTTCAGGAAAATACAGACCTAGACCAAATTAGACCGGCATTTGGCGGCAATATCATGGCGCACATTCACACACCGGATAACAGACCACAATTTGCAACTGTCCGATATAAGATTTTTGATGCACCTGAGAAGATTGAGTCACCATCTGGTATCATCACACGATGTGCCATGGACGAGAGTCTTTTAAAATCTCAAATCGAAGTCATTGAGGTTCATGGTAAAGAAAAGACCATAGGCATAGAAGATGCTGAAGTCATCATCGTTGCGGGTTCTGCATTTAAGAAGCAAGAAGATTTGCAGCTCGTCTATAAATTGGCAGAGAAGCTAGATGCTAAAGTTGCCAGCACAAGACCTTTGATCGAAAAGGGTTGGATGGATCCAAAGCTTCAGATCGGTTTAAGTGGTCGAACCGTTAGACCTAAGCTCATCATCACTTGCGGCGTGTCGGGTTCTGTACAATTTGTGGCGGGAATGAAAGGCTCTGAACAAATCATGGCCATTAACATCGACCCCGAAGCTGCGATATTCAAAAACGCACATTATGCCATCGTTGGCGACGTTTATGATGTTTTACCAAAACTTATAGAGCGCATCGAAAAAGAGGGATGCATTTAGGAGGACGCTATGTCAGTGGCTTATAACAAGATAGATCAAGATGATATCAACTACTTTAAATCCATCATTCCGCCAGGCAGATTACACATTGGTGCCAATGTACATGAAGACTTCTCCAAAGATGAACTCGCGGATACACACAAGTTTCCTGAAGTCGTCGCTGAAGCGATGCATACAGAAGAAATTTCAAAACTACTCAAATACTGCTATGAAAATAATATTCCGGTAACACCTCGCGGACAAGGCACAGGGCTCGTTGGAGCAAGTGTGGCTATGAACGGTGGCCTTATGATCTCAACGACAAAAATGAACCGGTTCCTCGAACTAGACAAGGAAAATCTCACTTTAACCGTGGAACCAGGTGTATTACTGATGGAAATCTCAAAATACGTTGAAGAAGAAGACCTATTCTATCCACCGGATCCCGGTGAGAAATCAGCGACGATAGGTGGCAATATTTCAACAAACGCAGGCGGTATGCGCGCGGTGAAATATGGCGTTACGAGAGATTTCGTGAGAGGGCTTGAAGTTGTGCTCATGAATGGCGAGGTACTCAATGTCGGCGGCAAAGTCGTAAAAAATTCTTCAGGCTATAGCTTGAAAGATCTGATTGTCGGTTCGGAAGGGACGCTCTGTTTTATCACAAAGGCGATATTGAAGTTACTGCCACTACCAAAAGTTGCAACGAGCTTGCTCGTACCGTTTCCAACGCTTGAACAGGCGGTTGATACGGTGCCGATGATCATCAAAGCGAAGTTCATCCCGACAGCGATTGAATATATGGAGCGTCGCGTCATCAAAAATGCAGAGGACTTTTTAGGCAAGAAATTCCCAGATGCCTCATCAGATGCTTATCTCCTCTTAACTTTTGATGGTAATACCACTGAGGACGTGGAAAAAATCTATGAAAAGGTTGCTGAAGTCTGTCTAGGAGCGGGGGCAATAGATGTCTTCATTTCTGATACACAAGAAAGGCAAGAGTCAATCTGGTCGGCTAGAGGTGCATTTCTCGAGGCGATTAAAGCCTCAACGACTGAGATGGACGAATGCGACGTCGTCGTACCGAGAAACGAAGTGGCGCGATTTGTAAAATATACAAAAGAGGTTGAACAACTCGTGGATATCAGGATCGCAAGCTTTGGACATGCGGGTGACGGCAACTTGCACGTGTATGTTCTCAAAGATCAGTACTCAGATGAAGTCTATAAGAAAAAACTCGGGGAAGCATTTGACCTCCTCTACAAACGTGCGGATGAACTTGGTGGACACGTATCGGGTGAACATGGCATAGGCTACGCAAAAATACCATATTTGAGAGCGCAACAAGGTGAAATCTATATGGATCTACTTAAGAGCATCAAGCTCGCATTTGATCCTAAAAATCTTTTAAATCCTGGAAAAGTATGTTAACACGTTTTCATAATAAAATTAAATAGGGGGTATTTAATGTTAGCACTATTAGCTTTTTTGCCGATTGCACTCGTTATCGTTCTCATGGTCGGCATGAACTGGGGCTCGAAAAAGGCTTTACCTGTGGGATGGATCGTCGCGGCGATTATTGCGCTTACAGCGTGGAAAATGGCACCGATGGATGTTTTGGGGTTTTCATTTCTTGGGGTTCAAAAAGCAATTGACGTCATCATCATTATCTTTGGTGCGATTCTCATCCTAAACACCTTGAAACAGTCGGGTGCTATGACGACGATCAACAACGGTTTCAGCAATATCACGAAAGATAAGCGGATTCAAGTTTTGATCATCGGATGGATGTTCGGAGCCTTTATAGAAGGCGCAGCTGGATTCGGAACACCGGCTGCACTTGCGGCACCATTACTGATCGGCCTTGGTTTTCCACCATTGGCAGCGGCAATGGTAGCGCTTATCTTAAATAGCACACCTGTATCGTTTGGTGCAGTTGGCACACCGGTATTTGGCGCTATGAGTACACTTAGCACAGATTTAGCCGCACTTGGCGTCAATACTGAGGCCTACACGATGGCACTTACTGCTGCTGTTGGTTCGATACACTTTTTAGTGGGCACCTTCATTCCACTCATGGCAATTATGCTTTTGACGAAGGTCTTTGGCAAAGAGAAATCGTTTAAGCCAGCACTTCAAGCAGCGCCATTTGCGATCTTTGCTGGTCTTTGCTTCACAGTTCCATATTACATCATCTCATTGACATTAGGACCAGAGCTACCATCACTTGTCGGTGCTTTGATCGGTCTCGTTCTCGTCGTATTTGCAGCTAAAAAAGGCTTCTTGATGCCAAAGACCGTTTGGGATTTTGATGAAAAATCGAAATGGGAAAAATCTTGGTTATCGACAACAGATACAGGCAATATCGGCGAAGCAAAAATGTCACTGTTAAAAGCATGGGCACCTTATATCATGATCGCTGTGATACTCGTCGTTACACGTATTCCATCACTTGGCCTTAAAGAGTTTCTCAATAGCCTCGTCATTACGTTTCCAAAATTCTTTGGCATCGAACAAGCTTATGTTCTCAAATGGGCTTATCTGCCAGGCACGATTCCATTTATATTAGTCGCATTGGTCACGCATGCCCTACATGGTATGAATGGCACCCAGATAAAAGCGGCTTGGAAAAATAGCTTTAAGCAAGTTTCAGGTGCAGCGATTGCCTTATTTGCAGGTATTGCACTCGTACAGCTCATGCTCAACTCTGGCGTAAACAATGGTGGCTTGTCCTCTATGTTGGCGGTTATGGCGCAATTTTTAGCAGACATATCTGGTGGCGCTTATGTATTTGTCGCACCATTTATCGGCGTCCTAGGTGCCTTCATGTCTGGTTCAAATACGGTTTCAAATATTTTGTTTTCTTCTCTACAGTTCCAAACAGCGGCTCTGCTGGATATGCCTGAAGTCTTGATCGTTGCCCTCCAAGTTGTGGGTGGCGCAATCGGAAATATGGTGTGTATCAATAACGTCGTCGCAGTCTGTGCGACCGTTGGCGTCATCGGCATGGAGGGTCAGCTCATCAAACGAAATGCCATTCCGATGGTCATCTACTCCTTGGCAGCGGGCACACTGGTTGCGATTCTCATCGCAACAGGCTACAACCCTATGCCGTTATAATCAAAGTTTAGATAGCGACAGCTTTTAAAGTTAGATCGATATCATAGATAAGTGGGGAAAACCCATGAAACAATGAGGGAATTGGTAAAAAAAACGAGAGGGTCAGGTCAATTCATATATCGTGAATTGATCCGATTCTCTCGTTTTGTTTAAAGAATGGTTGATACATAGTCTATGTTTAAAGTTTAATTTGAACAGTGTTCGCCTCGTCTGGAATCGCGATAGACGCGTGATCGCCACGGCCCATATCCACTCTGAAGCCAGAGCTCTTGATGCGGCCTTCGATACACTGACGGCAGTGCGCTGCTTCGTCTCCCGTACAGATCTTGTCTTTGTAAAGCTCGTATTTCTCTCTCACGTCCGTTGGTGAAAGGTTAGGCATGACGACATTGGCACCGGCCTTTAATGCTTTTTCGCGGCCTTTAGGATCGAGTGTGCCCATGGCAGTTGTCGATGGCAAGAGTGCTTGTGGCAACAACAATCTAGCCAATGAGACCATGATGAGCGTCTCCTCAACCGTGCCACCTGTTGCACCTTTGAGTGGTGTATCATCATGAGGGATATATGGACCGATGCCCACCATTTCAGGCTTCAGCGTTTTGATAAATCTTAGGTCGGCGACGAGATCGGCAGGTGTTTGATTTGGTAGGCCAACCATGAAGCCCGCACCAACTTGGTAGCCAAGCTCTTTGAGCGTGTAGAGGCATTCGCGTCTGTTTTCAAAGCTCATACCTGGATGCAGTGATTCGTAGAGCGCTTTTGTAGCCGTTTCGTGTCTAAGGAGGTAACGGTCTGCACCAGCCGCTTTCAGCGCCGCGTAACTCTCTCTTGAACGTTCGCCCACAGATAAAGTGATGGCGCAGTCAGGGAATTTGGCTTTTATGGTCGTCAAGATATCCACGAGGATTTCGTCCGTGAAAAATGGATCTTCTCCGCCCTGCATGACAAACGTGCGATAACCCAGTTCATAACCTTCTTCACAGCAATTCATGATCATCTCTTTGCTGAGTCTGTAACGGTCGACTTTGTCATTTTTGCCTCGGATACCACAGTAGTTGCAGTTTTGCTTGCAATAGTTCGTAAATTCGATGAGACCGCGCATAAAAACGGTGTCTTTATAATAGAGTGATTTCTTTTCGAGTGCTTTTTCAAATAGGTAAGGGGCAGTCTCTGCATCGATGCCCTCGATGATTTCCAATAGCCCTTCATCTGATAAATCTTCCTCTACAAACAATGTGTCAATTAATCGCTTTATTCTCTCCACGTAATCCTCCATTAATCATGAAAATTGCTCAATTATGAAAATAGGCAACTTCCTGAATCAAAAAAAATTAAAAACTTCCCGATCAATCCAAATGTTGATCCTAAGAAGCAGTTATCAGGGGCGCAAAGCAAAGGTCGTAGTCTTACCCGCTTGGCATCTTTATAAATGTCTCCTTCAAAATCAGATTGCTCTTTTTTCTAAGGTCTATTATTTATTCCAAAGTATGTGTGCTTCATAAATAAGAGAGCTCTCATTTACAAAACGTCTATTCGTTAATAATTTATCAAATAAAGTGTTAAGTGTCAAGTGTTTTTAAAAAACATAGGTAAATTGTGGTATACTTTGGGTATATAAGTGATGTCATGAACTAGGAGATAAAAGTGACCATTCAAATGATAGAAAACATCAAACAGATCGTACAAAGCGCCTATGAGGTGGTTTTGAACAATAGTGTATTTGAAGTGCATGACAAGGGCAAACAGGACATCGTGACCGATCTCGATTTTGCCATGGAGCGCCGAATTAAAGAGGCGATAAAAGCGCTCTTTCCAGAGGATCGATTCATCGGCGAGGAAGAGAACCACGAGACACTTGGGATGGAGAGAACATGGGTATGTGATCCCATCGATGGGACGCTCAATTTCACACAGAGCATTCCTTATTACGGCATACAGCTCGCTTTACTTGTGGAAAAGGAACCTGTGTTCAGTTTGATATTTCTACCACAGCTCAAAGAAATGTATCATGCAGTTAAGGGACAAGGTGCATTCATAGGGGATAAGAAGCTTGAGCTTGATCCGGTGTTGCCATTATCAAAAGCCATCGTGACATTTGGAGACTTTTCTAAATCCAATCCGTCATCTAGAGGTTTTCAGCTCAAAGCCATAGCTGCTATGGTGGAAAGCGCCATGCGCGTTCGCATACAAGGCGCTTCATCTGTCGACTTCGCTTTTGTGGCATCAGGTAAAAACGGTTGCCACATCATATTTTCAAAAAACAT
>CAYLNI010000019.1:0-3096 GCA_964384705.1 uncultured Fusibacter sp. | reverse complement strand
TATGGGAGCTTGCACCGGGAACGATGCTCGCTGTCGAAGCTGGATGCAAAGTTTATAGATTGTCTGGTGAGCGACATGGATTTTCGGGAGAAGGCTTAATCATCGCGGGCAATATGGCCATTTTAAATGAAGTTGTTGCGCTACTAGAACAGTTGTAATAAAGAAGAAGGAGCATTTTATGAAAAAGTCGATTTACGAGATTATGAATCATGAGTACTTGATGACTAACGGACTTGGCGGTTATAGCTTTTCAACACTAGACCAAGTCAATTGCCGCAAATATCATAGTTTATATACAGTGAGTTACAACCCACCGATTGAGAGAATGCATTTGATATCCAAAATGGAAGAGGTTTTTGAAGTCGCAGGTCAGCGGTATCCGTTGACGTATGAAAACGTTACCGGGGATTCTGAAACGGAGACGCATTTTGCCAGCTACAAACATGAAGGTGTGATCAGTCAGACTTTTCTTCTGAACACACCAGACATAAGTGTGACGCGTACGATTGCCATGGCCTATGGAACCAATCTTTTAGCGGTGCGTTATGAGATTGACTCAAAAGTGGATGCGACGCTGAATTTGATACCTTGGTTCAATTTTAGAGACCATCATGATGCTGTGACAGCCAATATTGACGATTATCGAGCGTCATATGATGTTGAATCGCGCATTTTGCTCGCAGAGGCAAAGGGTAAAAGCGTGTACTTAAAAGTTGAAGGCGTAGACGAAGGCCAACTTTCTTTTGAGCCGCGCCACGAAAATACACCAGAGAGCTATTATCCGATAGAGACACAGCGCGGGTATCCAGATACAGAGGCGCACGTCATATTGGGTACTTTTACTATAGAATTGAAGGCAGGCAAACACGCAATTGATGTGCTCATCAACATCGCTGCAGACTTCCAGCCAGCGGATGCCGTGTTTACGAATCGCATCATACGGTATGAACAGTTGATGGAGCGTGCAGGCGCAACAGCTTCGCCAGAAGATGTGACACTTAGGCGGCTCGTTCAAGCAGCAGATGACTTCATCGTGTACCGGAAAACAACGGGGAAAATGAGCATCATCGCAGGGTATCCGTGGTTTAGTGATTGGGGACGCGATACGATGATCTCGATTCCTGGCCTTACGCTTGCAACAGGACGTAGTGAGGAAGCGCTCCAGATGATCGAAGGCTTCATAGAGATGGCCTATATGGGCATCATACCGAACAATTTCCCAGATGAGGGCGAAGCGCCGATGTACAACACCTCAGATGGCACCCTTTGGCTTTTCAATGCCGTGAATGCATACTATGAAGCGACGGGCGACCTAGATGCGATCAGACGCCTTTATCCTCAATTGATGCAAATCTTAAACCATCATCTTCAAGGAACAATCAACGACATCTTTATGGATACAGATGGGCTACTCAGCTCTGGCAATGAAATGACGCAGCTTACATGGATGGACGTCAAAGTAAACGGTTGGGTCGTCACGCCTAGACATGGTAAGGCAGTAGAAATTAACGCACTGTGGTATAACGCCCTTGCGATTATGAACAAGCTGACCAAGCATCTGAACATCGGCAACGAAGCGATGGAAGTGGATTTTGAAGCACTATTGAAACAAGTTAAAGAATCCTTCAACGATGCCTTTTGGAACGCAAAGGATCAAAATCTATACGACCTGATTATCGACGGTGAGCCAGTGGATATCCCTAGACCGAATATGATCTTTGCCGTGAGTTTGCCATATCCCGTGCTGGAAGAGAGGCACTGGAAAGCAGTCGTCAATTATGTGACGAAACATTTCAAAGTGCCTTATGGGCTGTTGACACTGAGACGTGAGGATAAAAATTTCAATAAGACATATGAAGGCGATCTTCTCAGTCGAGATGGCGCCTATCATAGAGGCACAGCTTGGGGCTGGCTGATTGGGCCATACCTCGAGGCTCATTTAAAGACATTCCATGACCGTTCAATCGTCAAGGCCGATTTAGAGGTGCTGTTTACACACCTCGACGAAGGCATACACGGCAGCATTTCAGAGATTTTTGAAGGTGGCGAGCCGCATGCCCAGCGCGGTTGTTCGGCACAGGCTTGGTCCGTGGCTGAAGCGTTACGCATATGGAAGCTGATAAAATAGAGAATCATTAAAATAGAGACATCATTTATAACAATCGTAGGAGGACAATATGATAAAGATCAACAACGTTTCTAAAGTGTTTCACGATAAAAAAGCCGGTGACGTCTTCGCCGTCAAAGAAGTCAATTTGGCCATCGAAAAGGGAGAAATATTTGGCTTATTAGGTCCAAATGGCGCAGGCAAAACGACGTTACTTCGCATCATGTCGACAATCATGAGCCCAACTGAAGGTAGCGTTCAGATCAACGGCTTCGACGTTTCAACAGATCCTGAAAACGTAAAGAAATCCATCGGTTTTTTATCAGGAAACACAAAGCTTTACAAGAAATTGACGCCAGTTGAAACGATGAAATTCTTTGGTAGCTTCTACGGTATTGAAAAAAATGAACTCAATCGACGCATAGAGCGTATCCTAGAGAGTCTGGACATGGTGCCTTTCAGAAATAAAGTGATCGAAAAGCTCTCTACGGGACAAGTGCAAAAGACATCCATCGCACGATGCCTCATCCACGATCCGGATGTCTACATCTTGGACGAGCCAACACTTGGTCTTGACATCCTCACGAGCCGAAGCATCATAGACTTCATCCTCAAGGAGAAACAAAACGGCAAAACCATCATCTTCTCAACGCATTACATGGAAGAGGCCGATGCGCTTTGCGATCGAATTGGTCTGATTCACAAAGGACGACTGATTGAAACAGGGTCACTTGATAGTCTTAAGGAGAAAACGGGCAAAGACAATATTCGAGATATTTTCTTGCACTATATAGACAGCGAGGCGATGCAGAATGAATAAAATTATGATGGTTTTCAAGAAGGAGATGCTCACTTTCTTTCGCGATAAAAAAGCGTTGATCACATTGTTCTTACCAATACTGATCTATCCAGTGTTTATGATTTTTTTGATCGGTTACACTCTTTCCCTACACGACGCTCTTCCGATCGATCGGAAGAGCGTCGTGTAG
>CAYLNI010000018.1:28163-29644 GCA_964384705.1 uncultured Fusibacter sp. | reverse complement strand
TCACCCGCGCATCTTCGCCAGTGTCTATATAATACTTCGGTCGTTTGCCGACACTCACAAAGCCAAATTGCTCATAGAGTGCTATGGCGACGTGATTGCTCTCGCGCACCTCTAAAGTCATATGTTTGAACTGATGCTCCTGCCCATATTGAATCAAAGCACGAATCAAGACCTTGCTATACCCTTTACCTCTAAAATCTGTCGCCAATGCGACATTGGTGATATGGATCTCATCCACGATCAGCCACATACCGCCATAGCCGATGATGCGATCTTCATAAAGCAACACAATATATTCAGCCAATGTATTCGATACGATTTCGTTGTGGAAAGCCTCTTTTGTCCATGGCGTTTGAAACGATTGCACCTCTATTTCATGGACGCAGTCCACATCTTCTATTGTCATTTTTCTAGTCTTCAGCATATCATCGATCCCTTTCTGCTTGAGACTTTCTCATATAATTCGCCTTTGCGCTGTAAACGGTGGACGATTCATCGATAACTAGTGAAGCTATCGCTAAATTAGACGCTTTTGGTACGCCTTCTGAACTCGATCCCAAGAGAAACGTCTCATGATTTTCGAAGACATTAGGGTACGATGTTATCGCATCACCCAACAGCAAGATATTCTGTCCAGGATATTTCTCTTCCAAATAAGTCAAGAGCTGTTCGAGTGACTCAACACCTTCTTCCAACGTAGATAACAAACCATCATCCCAAGAATAGACGCCATAGTAAACTTCTTCTCGTTTGGCGTCGATCACGGGTACGATAAGCCCATCATGGTGCTTTGCGCCGCTGGCAATGAGAAACATGCTTGGAAACGTATACACGGGTTTATTGAACGGTTGGGCAAATCCCTTCACCGTCGCTATACCTATGCGAACACCCGTGAACGATCCAGGTCCCTCACATACGTAATATGCATCGATATCTGAAATTTTTGTATGCATTTGCGTTAACAAATCGTGGACAATCGGCATCAATTTTTGCGAATGCGTCGCCTTGTCATTGACGAACACTTCACCTATCATGTTGCCATCTTCAAAGAGTGCCGCACTTGCAGCAGTTGATGATGTATCTATAATCAATGATTTCACTTAAATTCTCCCTCAATGTTTTGACCTGTACAGGTTAATACCCTTTTTCCATCAAGAGTTAACGTCAATGTGATCCATATGCTGTCACTTGGAATCATATCTGCCACTTGATTTGCCCATTCGACGATGCTGATGCCTTTACCATATAGAAAATCGTCAAAACCGATCTCGAACATCTCATCTGATGCAAAGATACGGTAGACGTCAAAGTGGTGAATGTCTATTGGTTCCCCATTTAACACGCCACTATATGAATTCATGAGATTGAAGGTCGGACTTGTGACATAGTCCTGAACGCCTAGTTCTTTACATAAAAATTGTGTAAAGGTCGTTTTCCCTGCGCCCAAATCGCCGACGAGACAGATGACTTGACCGCGATCT
>CAYLNI010000018.1:26366-28150 GCA_964384705.1 uncultured Fusibacter sp. | reverse complement strand
ACGAGCCACTCCGCAAACCGCTTTGTGTCGTCCAGTGATTTCAATTCTATTTGCATGCTTTACTCCTTGTTATATCGCAAATGACAGGACTTAGTCAACTTGCTTTAATTGCTCACTATATTGTATAACAACGCCTTCCATTATGCAATTTCCTCAATAAAAAAACCTATCCCCATGCTCTAAGGCGCGGGAATAGGTGGAGTGAAGGCATGCTATTTTTGGTAGATGACTTTTCCATTCACTAATGTATGGGATACTGTCGCTTGTAAATCGAAAGGATGGCCATTCCAGATGACGAGGTCGGCATCTTTGCCAACGGCGATAGAGCCAATGCGATCGTCCACGCCGAGGATTTCTGCAGCGTTGATGGAGATGCATTTTAACGCTTCCATTTCATCGAGTCCAGCTTTGTGGGCAAGGGCTGCGCACATTGGCAAATACTCGAGTGGAATTACTGGGCTATCTGTCATAATGGCGATTTTTACACCTGCTTTATGCATGATGCCAGGCGTGTCAAATGTCTTTTGGTTGAGCTCAAACTTTGATTTGTTGCCAAATGATGGGCCGATAATCGCTGGATAGCCTTCTTTTGCGAGTTGATCCGCGATCAAATGGCCTTCCGTACAGTGTTCAAGTGTCAATAACACATCAAATTCCTTTGCGATTCTGATGGATGTGAATATATCGTCCGCTCTGTGCGCATGTGCTTTAAGTGGAATTTCTTTGTTGATGACAGGCAACATCGCTTCGAGTTTCATGTCATAAGTCGGCATCTTGCTCGCATCGCCAGCAGCTGCCGCTTTTTTATCGCGATATTCCACTGTTTTAGCAAGTGTTTCTCTAAGCTTTGCCGCCGTTCCCATACGTGTGGAAGGCGTCATTTTTTTATCGTTATAGACGCGTTTAGGGTTCTCTCCAAAAGCGCATTTCATCGCTAAAGTTTCCTTGACGATCATATCATCGATTCGGTTACCATGTAATTTTACCACTGAAAATACGCCGCCAATGACATTTGCACTACCTGGTCCAGTTGCCGCAGTCGTGACACCACCTTTGATGGCGTTTTCAAATGCTTCATCTCTTGGATTGAGTGCGTCGATCGCGCGCATATTTGGTGTGATGGGATCGGTCATTTCATTGCCATCGGCCCCTTCAAAGCCAATGCCTTCTTCCCACATGCCGATGTGGCAATGTGCGTCGATAAAGCCTGGAAATACGTTCATGCCGGCTGCGTCAATCACTTGCGCGTCAAGTGGTGCCACACAGTCCGTACCAACTTCTTTGATTTTGCCGTCTTCGACTAAAATGCATCCATTTTCAATTATTTCATCTGCCATCGTGTAGATCTTGGCATTCTTGATCAATAACATGGTTGTCCCCCTAAGGCATAATATTTCGTATCACTAAATAAATTATAGCACTTTTGAATTTATCGCGCACTAGGTTTCTTTCAAATTTTTCATCGTGAGTCCAATTTTGTTTCTGACGAGATCAAGACTCAATATTTGAACTTTGACGGTATCGCCGACGGATAAAACTTGCATTGGATGCTTGATGAAACGGTCGCAAATCTCAGAGATGTGAACGAGGCCGTCTTGTTTCACGCCAAGATCGACAAATGCGCCAAAATCTACGACATTTCTTACGGTGCCATGCATGATCATGCCGACCTGAAGGTCTTCCATTTTGAGTATATCGCTTCTGAATACTGGTTTAGGCATCTCTTCACGCGGATCTCTACCCGGCTTTTTGATCTCATCGATGATGTCTTTAAGTGTCATGAC
>CAYLNI010000018.1:26039-26348 GCA_964384705.1 uncultured Fusibacter sp. | reverse complement strand
ATGACGCCAATGTCGAGTTGCTGTGAAAGTTTCTCAACTCCCGCTTGATATTTGGCCGAATCCGGCTGGTTGCCCATGATGCCAGAATAGAGGATCACTTTGTCGGTGATGTCTTTTACAGCGCCAGATTCGATGTCTTTGGTTTTGTAGCCCAACGTATCCAGCAGTTTTTTAGTCGCTTCATACGCTTCTGGATGCACGGCTGTATTGTCCAGCGGGTTGGTCGCTTTGGGGATTCTTAAGAAGCCCACGGCGTGAACGTAGACTTTGTCACCGAGGCGCTTCACTTTTAAGAGTTCCTTACGCGAT
>CAYLNI010000018.1:25178-25984 GCA_964384705.1 uncultured Fusibacter sp. | reverse complement strand
CCTGAAACATAGCTGAGCAATGAAGGCGTTGCTGTATTGAGATCGACGCCGACGCTATTTACGCAGTCTTCGACGACGTTTGTAAGTTGTTCTTCAAGTCTCTTTTGATTGACGTCATGTTGATATTGACCGACGCCGATGCTCTTTGGATCGATTTTGACGAGCTCAGCAAGTGGATCTTGGAGTCTTCTACCGATAGAGATCGCACCTCTGATGGATACGTCGATATCTGGATATTCTTCTGTTGCGAGCTTCGAAGCTGAGTACACAGAAGCACCCGCTTCGCTGACGATAGTATAGTAGACTTCCTCTTTCAGCGTGCTGATAAGGCCTGCCACGAGCTGTTCCGTCTCACGGGATGCCGTGCCGTTTCCGATCGAGATCAAATTGACTTTATGTTTCTGGATGAGCTCGGTGAGTTTCACTTTTGCTTCTTCCACTTTGTTTTGTGGGGCGTTCGGATAGATGGTTGCATATTCAAGGAGCTTGCCCGTCTCATCGAGCACGGCGAGCTTGCAGCCTGTACGGAAACTCGGGTCAACCGCCAAGACGCGCGCATCTTTAACCGGTGCGACGAGTAGGAGCGATTTTGTATTTTTACCAAACACTTTGATGGCTTCTTCTTCTGCGCGCTCAGTCAACATCGTGCGGACTTCGCGTTCGATGGAAGGCGAGATGAGGCGCTTATAACTGTCCTCTAGTGCTGATATGAGCAGTGGCGTTGTGATGGCCTTCGGATTCTTGATGACGGCTTTATGAAGTTGCTCTAAAATCAGGGCATCTGGGCTGATGAGTTTGACCTTGAG
>CAYLNI010000018.1:22547-25111 GCA_964384705.1 uncultured Fusibacter sp. | reverse complement strand
TTCACAACGGGTTCTGAATACTTGTAGTACATTTCGAAAACGGAAGATTCCGCTTCGTTTGTCGCCACGGATTCGATGACACCTTGGGCTAACGTCATTTTACGGATGAACGCCCTGTTGTCCGGATCGTCTGAAATGCGCTCCGCTACGATATCCATAGCACCAGCGAGTGCTTCATCGGCTGTTTTCACATCTTTTTCCAGGTTGATAAAGCCTTCAGCGATGTGGCGAATGTCCCCATCTGTAAGCTCTTGTAGCCAGATGACGTCTGCAAGCGGCTCGAGGCCTCTTTCGATCGCCTTCGAAGCGCGTGTGCTCTTCTTCTGTTTGAAGGGTCTATATAAATCCTCTACGGTCTGAAGCACCTTCGCTTTTTCGATATCCGCTTTAAGTTCTGGTGTCAGTTTGCCTTGCTCTTCGATGATGCGGATGACTTCTTCTTTTCGCGATTGAAGGTTTCTCAGATATTTGAGTCTGTCGTCAAAATCTCTAAGCACTTCGTCGCTGATGCCACCTGTCGCCTCTTTACGATAACGCGCGATAAAAGGAATCGTGTTGCCTTCATCGATGAGGGCAATAGTCGTTTCAACCTGTGATGTCTTAAGAGACAGTTCTTTTGCGAGTTGTGAGATGATGAGCTTTTTAAATGCCGCTGTGTTGATGCCTGTAGCGTCCGTTGTGTTCGCGACTGTATCAGCCTCTAAATTAATTGTCGATTTTGAAGTCATGTAAACTTGCCTCCTTTAAATAGGCATCAATGAACAGGTCGATTTCGCCGTCCATGGCCGCTTGAATATTGCCCATCTCTGCATTTGTACGATGGTCTTTGACGAGGTTGTACGGATGGAACACATAAGAGCGAATTTGACTGCCCCATGTGATCTGCGAGTAATCGCCCGCCAAATCTTCTATCTTATCTTTATGTTCGCGTTCTTTGAGTTCGATGAGTTTTGCCATGAGCATTTTCATTGCGGTTGCTTTATTGGCGGTTTGAGACCGTTCATTTTGACACTGTACGACGACTCCTGTTGGAAGGTGTGTGATTCTAACCGCAGAATCCGTGGTGTTGACGTGCTGTCCACCGGCTCCACCTGAGCGGTACGTATCCACTTTCAAATCTTCAGAGTTGATGTCGATTTGAACAGAATCGTCGAGTTCAGGCATGACATCCACCGATGCAAAAGACGTATGGCGTTTTCCCGATGAATCGAAAGGTGAGATTCTGACGATGCGGTGGACGCCTTTCTCCGACTTGAGAAAACCATAGGCATTGAGCCCCTCAAACAACAAGGATACACTCTTGATACCCGCTTCCGTATCGTCCTGAAGATCCAGCGTCTTGACGGCATACCCGCGACGTTCACCCCATCTTTTGTACATGCGAAGCAACATAGCCGCCCAATCCTGCGCATCCGTTCCACCTGAACCAGCATGGATCGAAAGAATCGCGCTGTTTGCGTCATAATCGCCTTTGAGCAATGTTTCCAATACAACTTTTTCATAAACTTCCAATATGGCGTTGTACGTCGTCTCCACTTCCGATTCAAACGAATCGTCCGCATCCATGAGTGCCATTTCGATCAAGCCTTCAAGCTCATCGATTCGGCTATACAAATCGTCGTATTTTTCGAGTTTGTTTTTTAGAGCTTTCTGAAACTTCAATTTGGATTGCGCCGATTCGTTGTCGTTCCAAAAGTCTGGCGCTGTCATATCCATCTCGATTTCTTCTATTCGATATCTGACATTAGCGAGGTCAAAGTGACACCTCAAGCTCGGCGATTAACGCTTTTAGTTTTTTAACATCCCTACTTAATCTTTCAAGTAATATCATCCTACACCTCTTCATTTAAGAAGGCCAGAAGTGAAAATCTCAAATCTGGCCTCTCGTCTATTTGGGAATGAGTCAAAGTGCCAGGCAGATCGACTCATGAGTCAATCTGCCTGGCACCCTTGACTCACTCGTTTAATCCTCTAAATTTGCACCATGACATTTCTTATACTTCTTGCCGCTACCGCATGGGCACGGATCGTTTCTACCGACTTTTTTATCCGATTTTGCTGGTTTTTTAGTCGTAGAGCCATCACCAGTTCCAGAAACGTTGACGATCTTCGCCACTGCTTTTCTTTCAGTCTCAGTCTGGATTGTCACATGGAACATCGCTTTCACAGTCTCTTCTTGAATGTTCGTGATCATTTCCTCAAACATGTCGAAACCTTCCATCTTGTAGGCCATGACTGGATCTTGTTGGCCCACAGCTCGAAGGCCGATACCTTGTTTAAGATCGTCCATCGCATCGATGTGATCGATCCAGTGGTTATCGACAACGCGAAGAAGGATGGTGCGTTCCACTTCTCTGATGCGCTCTTCACCGATTTCTTCTTCTTTTAAAGCGTAAACTTTCTTAGCGACATCAAATAGGATCTCTTTTAACGAAGCCACTGTCAGTTCATCTACTTTGTCGATTTTAACAGCACCTGGAGGCAGGAATATTGGATGTAAGTGGTTGAATAAGCCATTCAAATCCCATTCTTCAGGGTATTTGTAACCTTCTGTATAGATTGGA
>CAYLNI010000018.1:17895-22534 GCA_964384705.1 uncultured Fusibacter sp. | reverse complement strand
GGTGTTGTCTATCACTTTTTCTTTCTTCGTCATAATGCTTTCTCGAATGTCTTCACCATGGAGCACTTTGTTTCTTTGTCCGTAGATGATCTCACGTTGAAGGTTCATGACGTCGTCGTATTGAAGCACGTGCTTACGTATGCCGAAGTTTCTACCTTCCACTTTTTTCTGAGCATTTTCGATAGACTTAGTCAATAGCTTGTTCTCAAGCTGCATGTCCTCTTCAAAGCCCAATGTCTCAACGATTGATTTCGCACGATCGCTAACGAACATACGCATCAAATCATCTTCAAACGATATATAAAACTGTGTTGAACCAGGGTCACCCTGACGTCCAGCACGGCCTCTTAATTGATTATCAATACGTCTCGATTCATGACGCTCTGTACCTATGATGTGTAAACCACCTGCCGCTTTAACTTGCTCCGCCTCAGCGTCAGTTACGAGCTTGTGCGCTGCAAATAGTGCGTCGTAAACAGGTTTTGCTTCAAGGACCAATGGATCTTCTCCAATGATAGGACTAGACACTTTGTTGACGATGTGTTCGTCATACCCTTTTTTCATCATATCGCGTTTCGCCAAGAATTCTGGGTTACCGCCTAGTACGATATCGGTACCACGACCTGCCATGTTTGTGGCGATCGTAACAGAATTGAAACGACCTGCCTGTGCGACGATTTCTGATTCTTTATCATGCTGCTTGGCGTTGAGGACTTCGTGTTTGATGCCCATTTTTTTAAGCAAACTGCTCAAAAACTCTGAAGTTTCAATACTGATCGTACCAACGAGTATCGGTTGACCTTTAGCATGTCTTGCTTCGATGTCTTTGATCGCCGCTTGGAACTTGCCTTTAAGGTTTTTATAGATGGCGTCCTCAAGATCTTGACGCGCAATTGGTTTGTTTGTTGGAATCATGACGACGTCCATGTTGTAGATGTGTCTGAATTCTTCCTCTTCAGTCTTCGCCGTACCCGTCATACCTGCAAGCTTTTTATACATACGGAAGTAGTTTTGTAACGTGATCGTCGCAAGCGTTTGCGACTCTTTTCTGACTTCAATGTTCTCTTTCGCTTCAATCGCTTGATGAAGGCCGTTCGAGTAGCGTCTACCGTACATGAGTCGACCGGTAAATTCATCAACGATGATGACTTCACCATCTTTGACGATATAATCCACATCGCGTCTCATCAAGTAGTTCGCGCGGATCGCTTGATTGATATGATGAGAAATCTCGATGTTTTGCGGATCACTCAGGTTTTCTATGCCAAAATAGGTTTCAGCACGTTTGACACCGTTTCTATTTTCACTGCCTTCTTCGATATCGCCAAATTTATCTGCAACGAGACCATCAGTAAGTGCGATGGATTTCGCTTTTTCGTCAATTTTAAAATCCTCATCGGCGCGTAACGTCTTAGCAAAAATGTTCGCGATGCGATAAAGATCCGTTGATTTTGCACTTTCACCCGATATGATCAGTGGCGTTCTCGCCTCATCGACCAAAATACTATCGACCTCATCGACGATGGCATAGTTGAGCGGTCTTTGAACCAAGCGCTCTTGACGCATCACCATGTTGTCTCTCAGGTAGTCAAAGCCAAATTCGTTGTTTGTACCGTAAGTAATATCCGCAAGGTAGGCATTTCTACGATCTTCACCTTCAACGCCGTGAACGACGCAGCCAACTGTAAGGCCCATGAATTCGAAAATCTTGCCCATCCACTCCTTGTCACGCGATGCGAGGTAATCATTGACTGTGACAATGTGAACGCCTTCTCCACTAAGTGCGTTTAAGTATGCTGGAAGTGTTGCAACTAGTGTTTTACCTTCACCTGTTTTCATCTCGGAGATACGACCCTGATGCAGGACGATACCGCCCATCAGCTGTACGCGGTATGCTCTAAGTCCAAGCGCTCTCTTACCCGCTTCTCTCGCAACGGCAAACCCGTCAGGTAAAATATCATCAAGCGTTTCACCAGCTGCCAAACGACTTTTAAGCAGCGCCGTCTGTCCTTGGAGCTCGTGATCTGTCATAGCCGCATACTTGCTTTCAAGCGCCTCTATCTGATCGACGGTCTTCTCCAGTTTTTTAACTTCTTTCTCGTTTATATCACCAAAAATCAATTTTAATAAACTCATGCCTTATCTTCCTCGATTCACTAATTTATTTATGAAATATGCAACTTATTTACCTTATTTATCTTCTAAACTTCGTATTGTATGAAAAATGGACCATGGACCCTCTGCTTTTAACCGATGACAACAGCATCTCGTATTGAATGATCGATGCAATGCCAATCGATATGATCAGATCTCCTGCACTCAAAACCTTTTTAAGTGGGTAAAAATCGGGCAACGCTATGACCTTTCCGAGTATTGTGCTGATGGGATGTGCACCATCCATGGACATATAGTTGACAACGTAACCTTCCTTAAGCGATTCAATAAATGAAGTGAATCCAAGTGCCTCCATTTTAATCGCGTCAATCGGCATTTTAAAATCATTGAGACCCATGACGACTAAATTCAACAGAACGCCGATGAGTAGAATCTTCATACCGTTCTTTTCAAAGTTGAGTAGCGCAATGATCGCACATATGACCATCGCAAGGAAAGGAAATATTTGAAGCTTTTCAAATGGACTTTCCATAATCCTAAGCAAATACGGAATTAAAAAAAGAACAAAAGCCAAAATACTTAATGCCCAACCCTTAAAACGCACTTCGAAAAAATTGACAAGTCTGCCGTTACGCGCAAATCCTATGATGAGACCCAAGATTATCGCTTCTATATACATAGCGCACTCCTTTTCAGTGGTGGAATTTGTGATTTAAACCCATATAACTTATTCTATCATAAAAACTATAGGTTTTAAAGAACACGCATTAGTCTCTATTATACCATCCACATTTTTCATTTAGCGTACGATTTTATGAACAAATTGATAACAATTAGATAAAGTCGGAATTGACATATCGTCAATTAATCGGTTGAATTCTACACATTTCGGCATGTTTTCCCGTTAAATTACCAAAATATGCTAAACTCAATTTAATATTAATGCGAGGTACTGTGATGCTCAACTATTATAAATTGAAAGAAATCAGAGAAGCACACGATATGATACAAAAAGATGCTGCTAAGCTCTTAAATGTTGAGGCAACAACACTTAGCAATTATGAAAGGGGCACGCGAAAACCACCCCATGAATTTCTCTTGTCTTTTTGCGATATTTTCAATATTCCGAAGGAAGAGCTCAATGCCATTTTCTATGAAGAAAAAGTCAATGACACTTTGGATCCTTACGCCAGCATTAGAGAAACAAACCAAGCTTTCATCATCCTTGAGCCCGAAAAATTAATGGAACTGAGCTACACGGAACGCTTGATGATAAAAAACTATGCCGAATATATTTATAGCACGCACAAGAAGAACAAAAACAAGCGATGAAATAGTTAAAATATTATAATTATTCTGACAAAACCAATTGACCGAATTTGGCCGACATGCTATAATTCAATTATGAATTGTAAGAATTTTCCATTAATGCATAGGGGGAAAGCGCGTGGAAGCCAATCAAATCAAAAAAAGCGACAAGGAAAAACATCAAAAACTGACACAATATTGCAATATCTGTAGAGGGGAATTCGATGTAATCGAATTTAAGGACCACTGTATCTGTGAAGAGTGTGTGACGTATATCAAAGTGAATTTTTAAATTAGACCGTCATCAAAAGTCCATATTAGACATAAAAAGCATAATGACATTAAAAAAAGGAGACCACGGTGGTCTCCTTTTAGTTTATACATATCGTTTAATGATATATTTTAAGTTTATATTCGTTTCGAACGATTTCAGTCAAATTTGATGCTCTTATAAATAAGGTTCAATGATACCGAAATCACCGTCTTTTCTTTTATATACAACATTGATTTCTTCAGTATCGCCATTAAGGAAAACAAAGAAGTCGTGGCCTAAAAGTTCCATTTGTAAAACCGCTTCTTCTGGCATCATTGGTTTGATTCCAAATCTTTTCGTTTTAACGATTGATTGTTCCTCAAACACTTCATTTGATTCAGGGAGCTCTTCAAATCTTATAGAATCATTCGAATGAAATCTCTTTTCAATTTTAGTTTTGTGTTTGTTCATTTGTTTTGCGATTTTGTCGATCGCTTCATCAATTGATTGGTACATGTCTTCTGTAACGCCTTCAGCTCTAAAGAACGTGCCGTTCTTAAGTGGGATGGTCACCTCCACGATGTGATTATTTTTTTGAGTACTAAAAGTAGCGTGTGCTTCGACATCACTTTTAAATAGTTTGTCGAACTTACCAAGTTTCTTCTCAACTTGATCTCTAATTGCTTCAGTAATTACTAGGTTTCTTCCAGTCACGATTACTTTCATAGGCTCAACTCCTTTAATATTGATAATTATTTTATACCCACAAGCATACGCACTAACCATGAAACTCAAAAAAACAAGATTATTTATTTATGTTCCTATAAGCAGAATAAGCTTTGTTTTCTCGGCTTCTTTTCTTAAGATCAGATTCCGTTTGCAGTCTAAATTCTTGTGTTTCCTTTCTTGAAGTGTCAAGGTCTCTCTCGCGCTGCGCTATTAAAATGATGGCTTTTTTGATCA
>CAYLNI010000018.1:15543-17833 GCA_964384705.1 uncultured Fusibacter sp. | reverse complement strand
GACGATTGCGTTTATGTCATCAACGCCGTTCATCACCTTAAATTTCTCAAATTTTGACAAGAACAACAAATCTATCGACTGTATGTCTTGTTCAAGCCTATCTATTTCATCAAAAATCTTTAGTAGCAGGTCCTGCCTTATATCTTTGTCTATTTGATCGTAAAACTTGAGGTATTTTTCTTGTCTGTCGAGCTTGTCGAGTAGCAGATCCTCAATTTCCCTGATTAACGTAAGTCCCAACATAGACACCCCAATAAATTAAGGTCAAGCGAATCGCTCAACCTCTAATTTTTTCCTACAGTTTCAAATCAATATTTTGACCAAGATGTGGTGATACGGCTTGTTCCATGGCTTTAATCACGCTTTCCACAGATTGCGCATCCTGTTTCATAGTCTTTTGAAGTACAGATAAGTTGAGTGCCTGTTTCACGCTTGTAAGCATTTGAGCTTGATATGACGACGCTTGAATGTCCATCAAATCCCTCCAATCATAAACTAAAAAGGGTATATATTAAACTAATAATATTATACCCTTTTTGCATTCAACTTGAAAGTTTTAAAAAGTGAACAATCTATGAATATTGACCCTATTATGTTCCATTAAAATCTAGGTGGATAAACATCATTGAAATTGTTGTTTTGTCTGTAGGTATTGAATACCTCTTCACGCATGTTTTCTCTGTTTTCAACAAGTACAATGATCTTGCCTTCATTGAGTTGATGCTCATAGTTTTTAGCATCTACTTCATCAATGCCCATTTTAGTAAATGCACCGATCAAACCACCAGCTACACCTCCTGCTACGACACCGCCTAGTATAACAGCAAGTGGGCCCGCAGCAAGAATAGGACCAATACCAGGTATTGCGAGAAGACCGAGTGCTGGCAATGCTGCAGCGATGCCACCTATTGTGCCACCGATAGCTGCACCAGTTCCCATGTTATCTGTGTCGCCTTCAAGGCGGTCCATCTTCTCTTTATCTTTAGCTAAAACGGTTATATCGTCTTCACGGTATCCGATTTCTTTCAATCGGATAATGACGTTATTGGCTTCATGAACTGATTCGAAAATTCCTACGAGAACTTTGTCGTTATCGTTTCTTTCCATGCCTGTCATGTCCCTGTCTCTGTCTGTCATATCTCTGTCTCTGTCGGTGTATGCTCTATCACCTTGAACATTGACCATTTTTTCCCTATTAGATCTATCTAGGTCTGATCTGCTGCTATCTCTGTCATCAGGAAGTATTTCATTTGTATTTCTATTCGAATTTTTATCAATAGTATTCTTATCCCAATCTTTTCCAAACTGATCTTTCATTTTTTTCTCCTTTTTGTCAGAGTATTTACTGACTTAAAATAGGTTAAGTTAATGTTGACCTTTCTCAAATGCTCTTATCTCTTCGTCTGCCTCTTCTTTGGTCTTACCATATTTTTCTTGAATTTTACCCGAAAGTATCTGTGCATCGCCTTCAATCACATCAAGATCATCATCAGTAAGCTTACCCCATTGTTTCTTAACGTTTCCTTGGATTTGTTTCCACTTACCTTTTAGAATTGATTCATTCATGTTTAACCTCCTGAGTAATTTGAATTGATTCATCAGTTGATGAATCATAGCCTCGAAAACAAAAAACGGCCAAAGGCCAATCTTGCTTCAACTCATACCGGGTTACAAACAACCAATATGGGTCGTCATCCAATGGTTATGCATCAGACTGTATTTATATACCCCCACAACCCTATTTTATGCATCTTTTTTAATTTTACAACGTCATGAGATGTTATTTCTCGTTGATATTTTCTCGTTTTAAGGCAAATACTAGGCATATTTTTTCCTAAAGCAATCACTTTTTCAATCAACAATAGAATCAAACACAATAAAAAAAAGCTTAAAAACCAGTTTTTCAAACTGTTTCTAAGCTTTTCTCACATTTTATCATAACACGTATTGTACACATTTAACATTGAGTAATTAAAGTTTTATATTGTGAATAAAAATTCATCGTAATTTGTTTTAATTATTTGATACTGAACGCTTCTTTCCAAGTATCTTTGAAATTTTCTGCGATTTCTAGAGCTTCATTGAATAGTACTTCATTCTTTTCTATATTTGCACTGACAAGTTTAAAGTTGAGATACTCATAGAGCGACTCAAGACTTTGGCTGATTGGAATATCCATATTGAGTGTACTTCTAAGTTCGTCAACAATCGCTTGAGCACGTTGTGTGTTATAGTTAACAGCTTCATAATTCTTAGCTTCTACTGCGAGCAACGCTTTTTTGATAAATTT
>CAYLNI010000018.1:14707-15533 GCA_964384705.1 uncultured Fusibacter sp. | reverse complement strand
AACAATGCCTTCATAAAGCATAAAAGTAAGCTCTTCTGGTTTCGCAGCTAGAATCTTGCTTTCTAAATACTGATCCATCTTGTCACTTACTGTGTTGCGTTTGACTTCAATGGGTTCTTGTTTTGAAGATTCTTGCTTCTCTAGAATCATAAAATTTCTTGGTTTCGAGTAATTGTATGGGTTCATAACCGCCATTTAGCAGCCTCCTATTTCTTTAAATCAAACGCGTTCCCGACAGCACCATTGACATAAGGGTTTGAATATTGTTCATGCACTTTTTGAGTTTGTTTCATGTCAATTTTCTTGGATCTGTTTGCATACATTTCTATTTCCATATGCGATTTGAATGATGCGAGTTTTTCGATACATATGATATTGAGTGCCTCAAAATCTCGAATCATTTTTTCAGCTGTTGCATCGATTTTCTCACTGCGTTCGCTGGTAAATTGTTCGATCAAATCGTTACGTTTTTCCAATGAGCCTAGGGCTATATCAATATCTTCAGCTTCTAATGCACTCATTATGATATGCGTTTCATCGAGAATTTTTTGTAGTACTTCATGGTTATTCATGCATCAACCACCTAATTGACTCATCAGCGATGAGGCTTGGGATTCCATCTGCGAAAGAGCTGACTCCATCTTTGCAAACATATTGTAATAGTAAGCTTCTTTTGAATCGAGATCATCTAGTAAAGATGAAATTCGGTCGTCAAAGCCGGTGATTCTCTTTGAAAACTCATTTGAAAACGCACTCGTGTCATTTTCAATACCGGCTTTCATAATGAGAAGTCCTTTGTTGCCGTTTGTATCACGGGAAGTTCTTG
>CAYLNI010000018.1:12092-14682 GCA_964384705.1 uncultured Fusibacter sp. | reverse complement strand
TAAGAATGTCATCAAATCTTGAAGCAATGCCATTCTCGCTATAACGTGTTGCTCTATTCGCTGTATCTGTATAAGCAAAATCGGATTTCTTTGAAAACAAATTGACGACTTCATCAAAATTGTTGTCTAAAGCACTCTTAAGCTTCGTTTCATCAATTGTTAATTTGCCTTTATCAGAGTAACCCGTGCTCGCGATACCAATTTGGCTTAAGTTTAGCCCAACATCAGATATTGGTTCTATGACGGCATTTCTAAGTTGTATGAGCATGTTGCTTAGTTCAGATGAACCTTTTAACATACCGCTCTTAGCTTTTGTCTCCCATTTGACGATGTCTTCATCAGAAAGCGCTTCACGTTCTTCTTCTGTAAGCGGTTTAAAATCATAATTTTTTTTCTCAGTTAGCTTGTTAGTGATAAAATCGACAAGATCATTATACTCTTTTACAAAGCCTTTGATATTGTCTATAATCGCTGTCGAATCCGTAGATACATTGATATCTATAGCTGTAGCTGACAGTTCTTTAAGCGTATATGTCATGCCATCCATAGTAAACGTGTTATTACTTTGTGTAACAGCAACCCCATTTATGGATAATTTGGCATTAAGACCTTCATTTCTAGTGATATTAACCACCGTTCCACTTGCATTAACCAAATCAGCGACATTTCCAAAGGCTTTTGATAAGAAAGTTTCTGCCTCAGAACCATCGACGATAGAGATATTATTCGCAGACCCTTCTGTCTTTGATTCAAGAACAAATCGGTCTCTTAATGCATCATAGCTCATGTTGACATTTGCTGCTGAGCCATTGATTTTTTCAAGCATTTTATTGATTGAATCATTTTCATCTAGTGCGATTGTTGTGCCATTTATGCTCACATTTGCCAAAGTGGCATTTGTCAGGCCAAATAACTCACCAATTGTTTTAGATTGAAAGCCATAACTGCTTTGGCCATTTGTAAATCCAAGTGCCGCCATCGTTTCTGTATTGGTGTCAAACGTCAACAACTTGACTTCACTGCCACCAAAATCAAATTTAAGTTCTCCGCCAACATTGGTTACAACACTGCCATAATCGCTACCGAAAGCAGCAGAAATTTTAGTGTTCATTACATTTTTGAGATCATCAACTGTTGCAACAGCAGCGAGCTCAGCTTGCGTTATTTTTATCACTTTTGAGTTGATACCAATCGCCAATGAAAACTCTGCATCTTTACCAGCAGTTGTCATGGCCGTTTTAAACGCAGCAACATCAAACGATTCCGTCTTTATACCTCTTAGATCTGCTGCATTGCCGACCCAATTGTCCTTTGAAGCCAATTGTGTGATTTCATCGATCGTCTGTACTTTGTTTTTTACCGCTGCAGATGCTGTGACAGAAACCTTAGTCGATGCAACACCACCACTCATTACAGAATATGAAAACTTTCCAAAAGATGAGGAGGAAGTCAAATTCTGACTTGGTTTCAAAACATCGAAATAATTAGACTGAAAAGTCTTTAGTTTATTGATTATCTCTCTGAAACCCTCTTGTTGCCATACTGCATACTGCTTATCTTGTTTGACTTTATTGACACGTGAACTTTCAGCTTTCATCAAATCTTTAATCATGGTCTCAGTATCGAAACCCGACATAATACCATTTATTCTTAGATTAGCCATTTATCTCACTTCCTTTTTATAAAACCATTAAGCCTTCTCATCGACAAACAAACCAGCCAATTCCCACATTTTTGCGATCATATCTTGGATTTTTTTTGGTGGGAATTCCATTATTACTTCATTTGTAGTAGAATCTTTTATCGTGTACATCACAGAATGTGTCACTTCGTGAACTGCTCGTTCTATATGTCTGTTATGTACTGCCAAAGACTTGTTTGCCTGTGCAATTGCCTTATTGAGAATTTCTTCATTGAATGCTTCTTCATTCTCTGTTGCCTTTTGATTTTTGACTTTTACATCAACTGGAACAGCTGATTCAGCCTGTTTTACCGGTTTTGCTACCCTTACTTCAACTGACCTATTTTGAGCTTCCGTGCCTAGGTTACTAGTTGAACTTACCCCTGAATTAATTGGGTTTATCTTCATAATTGATTGCTCCTTTCCATGGATAAATCATCAAATCGTAATATACTAGTAATATCGGCTAAAACCTAAAGAAACTTAACCAACTATCACCATAATTCGATTTACTTTTTGAGAATATTAACAATATGACTTTGCACTTCAGCAAACTCACTTTCAGTTTTGAAGAGATGACTGGCTATAATGCACATGATTTCAAAATCTGCTTCACTATCAATATCGAGTACGGCAGTATCTTTCATATGAATCACTTCGCATCTACCGTCGAAAATACCTAATCCTTTAAGTAAAAATGATGGTTCATAGGCATATAAAGAAGCATTCATATCAAAGAGCTCCGGCGCTTCTTGTCTTGAATTAAAATTCGATTTAATGACTCTGACATAACCACTATCTGTTTTTGTTACCATATTAAAATAAGGATTGCGCCTTGGTTCAGTGACCGAAAATACCACGTCGGAGTCAGTTCGCTGTTTCATTTCGATCAAATGGGATAAGTCGCTC
>CAYLNI010000018.1:7781-12082 GCA_964384705.1 uncultured Fusibacter sp. | reverse complement strand
AGGTGAAATTGCTATCCAATATGGATTTTCTATCATCAATACTCCAACCATATCATATACGACTTGTCTTCTTTCAGACATTACCTCATAGCAATTTTTAATGACATCGATTTTTGGTGTTTTATCATGCGAGAGTTCTTCAGTTCTACGTATGATGTGAATATCGAGTTTGACTGCACCTTCAATTTGTTGTATTAATTCTTCGCTATCCGTATTTAAAACGATATCACAATTTATATGTGGATTGGCCTTCTTATATAAATCAATTGCTGACACGGTATAAAATGAAAGGGGATATCCTAAAAACATTTTAAGATTTTTATTTTTCAAGCCTTTGGAACCTGCTCTGCCACAAATTGTCAATAATATGTTCATAATATGATGCCATCCTTTGCAATACTGAGAGTTGATAAAGCTGTTTGTACTGAATTGTGATTGATTAATTTGCCTTCGATCATATCAAAAAATGCTTCGATCTCTTTCATCTGATAATCATTGCGAAGCTCATGAAATGAAATGACCTTGCCACTTTTTTCATATCTTATTTCACTTTTAATTAAATCGCCAACAATTTGCTCTGACTCGGTGAACAACTGTATTTCACGAACAGGATTACGTCCAAAGTAGTCCAAATGGACTTCTATCAACATTTTCTCATATCTTGCAATATAAATCGAAAGATCATCGCTGTCGATCTCTAAATTTGAAAAATGCCCTCTAAAGTTCAAAACTTCCAATGGATGCCCAAAAAGATAAAGGATATAATCCCATTCATGAATCAAATCGATGGATACACCACCACCTTGATTGGCATTGGCACTGTAAGATTGACGGTAATCTGTTCCTGGACGCCAATCAGGTAAATAGCTTGAGCTAATAATTCTCGCACTAAAGACACTTGACGGATCAACTGTTTCCTTTAAATATTGAATCACATTTGTATATCTGAGAGGGCAAGCGACATAATGGACACCTTGTTTGTTGAAAGAAAGAGCATGCAGTGGATGTTTGAGATGATCGAAGATCGGCTTTTCAATAAACATATGAACGGTCTTATCATTCATTGCTCTAACTGTTTCAAAGTGTTTATCGGTTGGATTGGTTATGAATGCAACGTCATAATCGTTGGATAAACTATCAACGGAATAATAAACATCCTGAATCAATGGTTTAATTTTTTCATCAAGTGGTTTATTTGAATCATGTCTAACTAAATCTATGGTGTAGGAAATACCTCTCTGTTTGAGTAACAAAGTCATATTGTTGAGATGCCGCTTACCTATGGAACCAAGACCTATCATAACGATTTTATAATTTTTCTTCATATTAAGCCTCAATTTTATCAATCAAGTTTAGAATGTCTTTATCCTTTTCAAAGGAATAGGGTAGGTTCATATTTTCCATATTTTCAATAGAGTCAAAAAATGAAACGATTTCATTGTAATAGGCATTTTCAATGACAAATTGGTTGTACCCTTCCAACCGATCAATTTCTTGATAGAGTTCAATGAAACGCTCATTTTTTTCGATGAAATCATAAAACTTTAGCCCTTTTGGTGAGCCATCCCACTGTAGATATAAAGATTCACCATAAACCTCTAAGTTTCTAACGGCTTTCCTTGAAACGACATTGACGGATAAGGTTCCTTTATGACCAGTACTATGCTCAACAATCAATAAATAATTGTCATTATAATCAATTTCCAATGTGCTCATTTTGCTTTTAACTACTGAGACTTTTGTAATTTCACCAAACGTATCGACAATCCATGGCAGCTCTATCGCAAAAATTTCTCTGCAGCCATTTGTGCGCTTATCTCCTATAAAGTAATCCTTGTAGCTTTCCCATGGGTGCCAATCAGGTAAATATTGACCGACATGATAATTATAATTGACGGCCCCCTCTGTATCTTGAACACGTCTTTTAATTTCCATTATTTCATCTCTATAAATAAAAGTAGATGACAAAAATAAGCGTCGCGATTTCAAACGAGATAATTCTATATTTTGTTCGTAGCCATCATAGGTCAAATTGAGTTCTGTAAATACATGTAATCCATGATTCAAGCACATAGAGGTCAGTTCGTTATGTGTTAATGGCGGTGTACAGATGAAGGCACATTCCATTTTATATTGTTCAAACGCCTCAACCACACTGCTGAAAGTCGTTATGCCATAAGTTTTCTCACATTCAACTCGACGCATTTCACTTGCGTCAATTCCAACAATTTGAAAGTTCACATCATATTTTTGAATCAGTCTAATGCGTCTTTTACCCATTGATCCCAATCCGATTACTAAAATAGTCACCTTATTTTTCCTCACAATCAAAAAATGTTTTCTTTAAATCTATCTTATCTTGAAGTATAAAATCGCGTATGGTGTTCGCTATCATTTCGGAAGTATTTCCGTCTCCATAAGGGTTAATGGTATGGCGTATAGTAGTCAAAAAGCTATCACTTTCTGCAACATTCATCGCTTCCAAGATGCTCTGTTTTTCAGGTTTGCAATTTATGATGCTATTAGATTGTATTCTTCCTTTTTGTCGATCGCCTATATTGATTGTGGGAATTGAAAAGCTTGGCGCTTCTATGATGCCACTTGATGAATTGCCAATTACCATCTTTGCATATTTTAATGCTGAAAGAAATTTCTTTGACCCCAAAGAATCCACCAGTAAAAAGTTACTGTTTCTTTCGGCATAATTCTGAATGGTTTGATTTATCAATCTTCCATCCGTATCTGCATTCGCTTTGGTAAATACAAACGCCAAATCCTTACGTGTTTCGCAAGCATCCAACAAAGCCTGTACTTGCTCTTTCGCTTGGTTGTTTTCAAGAGTCACTGGGTGAAACGTTACGACACAATATGGTTTATCCAGCGAAAACTGCAAAGCATCCTCTAGTTGTGATTTACTTAATAACTTAAGATTTTTGATATTCTCTATACCAAGTGCACCTACTGCATAAACGCGCGATGGGGATTCTCCGAGTTGAATTACGCGCTTTCGGTATGCTTCAGTACTTGTAAAATGCAAATAACTCAATTTCGTGATTGCATGACGAAACGCATCGTCAATTGCACCCTCTGTAATCTCACCACCGTGAAGATGTGCGATAGGAATTCGCAACAAAGTCGCTGCAGAGGCTATAGCCAAAGCCTCATAACGATCGCCAAGCAAGATCACCATATCGGGTTTAAGTTTCGAAAAGTATGCGCCAAATTCAATTAAAGCGATGCCCATGGACTTAGTAATCGCTTCTGGTGTGTCTGAATCTGATAGAATCTCTATTTTCTCGTCAATTATCAGCCCATCTTCTTCAATTTCTTTATATGTCATACCAAATTCAGATGACAAATGCGATCCTGTAACCGCTAATCTAACATCAAAATCATCAAAACGCGTCAATTTTTCATATAAAGGCTTAAGCAAACTATATTCAGCTCTAGTACCTGTTATAATACTGATTATTTTTTTCATAGCTCAATCAACTCATCTTCCATGAAATCTCGTGTAGCAATTTTACCAATGACTTCAAACCATTTCATTGGACTTATGCCATTTCCTGGTCTTTTTACAGTTAAATTATCTTCTGTAAAAATGTCACCTTTGCGTATAGTTGTCTTAGCGATTATGCTTTTTCGCGCAACGGCCATATTCTCAAGTTCTGATGCTGTCGGTCTTTTTTCACCGTCCCCAATAGCACTTTCAACCTCTCGAATCGCTTTTACCATCTGTGTAAGCGCTTTTGGTTCTAAACTCGCTTTGTGATCTGGTCCTTCCATCGTTTGGTCCAATGTAAAATGTTTTTCAATAACAACAGCACCTAATGCAGCTGCTGCAATCGGAACGGTTATACCAACCGTATGATCTGAATAGCCGATAGGCAAGTTGAAAATTTCAGCTAAAGTCTTCATAGCTGAGAGATTCACCACTTCAAATGGTGTCGGATATTCAGTTGTACAATGTAGCAATATAATATCTGTCGTCCCGCTACATCTCAAAACCTCAACTGATTCTGCCACTTCCTCGACTGTACTCATCCCAGTTGATAAAATGACTTGTCGCTTCAGTTTTCCCACTTTCATCAAGTATGGTAAATTTGTAATCTCTCCTGACGGAATTTTCCATCTTAGCATACCAAGACTGCTTAAAAAATCGACACTTTCCAGATCGAAAGCCGTCGAAAGAAACTCTATCCCAACTTGATTACAATAGTCACGCAACACAACAAAATCATCGAAAGTCAATTCGAGCTTCTTGAGCATATCATACTGATTGTTATCACCATCGACGCTTG
>CAYLNI010000018.1:0-7767 GCA_964384705.1 uncultured Fusibacter sp. | reverse complement strand
TCTATTTGATAAGCTGCCTTCTTTGCATGTTTTGAAACGATGTTCGATGAAATATAAGTCTGAAATTTAATACAATCGACACCTGCTAATTTAGCTGTGTCGATCATCTTCAATGCATTTTCTAAACTTCCATTATGATTGACACCGGCTTCAGCTATGATAAAAACACTCAATTATTTTGCCTCCCTGCATGGATTGCCAAATGCTATTATATGATCTTCAATATCGCCAACCACTACACTTCCAATGCCGATCAACACGTTTGATCCAATTGTAAGTCCTTGCCTAATAACCGTATTGGCACCAACATGTGTATCGTTGCCAACAGTGACATCACCACATAAAGTGGCCCCTGGCGCTACATGGGCAAAAGCACCCACTATGCAGTCATGTTCAATGATTGCGCCAGAGTTAATAATTGCACATGCATTAATCGTACTACCAGCATTGACGATCGCTCCTTTTCCAACAAATACGCCTTCAGAGATAACAACATATTCGCTGACGGTTGCAGAGGGATCAATTACTGCTGGAATAATAAAGCCAATATCGAGTATGGTTTCATACAATATTTTTCTTAAACGAGGTGTCCCGATGCTACCCAAAGTAATAAAGGCATGTTTATAACCCGAATCAAATAAATTTGACAGATCTTCGTCTGAGCCGATAATTGGAACACCTAATACCGTTTTCCCAATATTTTCTTTTAGATCAATAATAGCTACATCAGAGTAAGTTTCTATAGTTAAAATGGTATCTAAAACAGATTTGCAGTGGCCACCGCCACCTATTAACAACAATTTATCGCCCATATCACTCCAACCTTCGTCTCATTTCTTCAAGTTCATCCAATTGCCCCATATCCAACCAACTTTTTTCACTAATTGGAAAGACACCTATTTTTTCGCCACTATCTTTATATTTTTGAATAATTGTAGGAAAATCTATTGGTTCATTGTACTCGAGTTCATCAATCACTCGTGGTTCAACGATGTACATACCTGTATTTGTGAAAAATGAAAGCTCAGGTTTTTCTTTCATACTTTCAATGCCGCCACTTTCATCGATTTCAATCACACCATAAGGAATCTGGATTCTCTTAAGAGAACAAACCATAGTAATGAGGTTGTTCTCTGTTTTGTGGTAGTTGTAAATTTTATCATAATCTTCTTCTATCAAGATATCACAATTTGTCAGGATAAACGTCTCGTTAATTGTTCCTTTCAAGAGGCTCAGTCCACCGCCTGTGCCAAGCGGTTTGTCTTCATCGACAAAACTGACACGATACTTGCATTCGATCTCATTGAAATAGGCCTTAATCATATTTTTCTTGTGATTGACGATCAAATAAAAGTCTCCGACTCCTTTTTTTAAGAACTTATTGATGATGTGTTCAATAATCGGTATTTCACCAATTGGAATCAATGGTTTCGGTAAAATTTTCGTATACGGATATAGCCTTGAACCCAATCCCCCCGCCATAATGACAACAGGTACATTCAAGTCTTTTCCAGGCTCTATTTCAAGCGCATTCCATAAGACGACCGATATGATATCATTGTCACTGTTCAATATTGGCAACGCCTCTATGCCATGCTTTTTCATAAAATCGATTGCAAACGATTTTTCATTCTCATATAGGTATTTGGGAGAATAATTGGCGATTTCATAAACTTTTGCCTCAAGGTTTCCCTTTCGTAAAATCCATCGTCTGATATCACCATCCGTTATGGCAGCCACAAATTTATTTTCACGAATTACAAATAGTACTTTTCTTGCATTTTTATCTAGTTGAGCCATTGCTTCAAGCATCGTACAATTTTCATCGATCAAAAAATCCTTCACTGCCATCCCCCCTTTGCTTCTTCGTATAGCTTACAACTTTAGACATTCTATTGTGTAGTTCAAGTCGTCTTGATCCAAATTTGAGCTACACGGTATATTGATTACATGTTTCAAATAATCTGTCGCTTTTTCAATTCGATAACTTTGATTATTAAGATATGGTTTCTGTTCATGGATCAAGCCCCATATCGGTCTTGACTGTATGTTCTTTGCAATTAAATGCTTGAGTAAACCATCTCTATCTAACGGATAAGAGTCACTACAATAAACGGCATAGAACCAGAAATTTGGTCTAATATCCATTCTAAATGGCAAAAGACTAAGTCCTTGAATATCTGTGATTGCCTTTAAATAGCTTTCATAGTTATTTTTCTTTGTCTCAATAAAGGATTCCAATTGTTCCAGTTGAGCAAGTCCAAGCGCCGCTTGGAGATTAGTCATCCTATAATTATACCCAACTTCATCGTGTGTATAGTACAGTTCATCAGATTTTGCTTGGGTGGTCAGATGTTTCGCTTTTTTAAGCAGTGAATGGTCATCAGAAACAATCATGCCACCACCACCTGTCGTGATGATTTTGTTGCCATTGAACGAGTACACCCCAACGTTTCCAATAGTTCCAGCGTATCTACCTCTATATTTACCACTGATATAATAAGTGCCGATAGCTTCCGTTGCATCCTCTACGACCATGAGGTTGTATTTTTCCGCAATGGGCATCAAGCGCGCCATATCGGCCATATTCCCAAAAATATGGACGACTAAGACCGCTTTGATAGACTTTTGGGTTTGTTTGTTAATTAAACGACCATCGACGAAATCACATGCGGTCTCACAAAATGCTTCCAACTTGTCCATATCCATGGTCAACGTGTCATCACAATCCATAAAAACAGGCTCTGCACCGAGATATCTGACTGGGTTTATTGCTGCGATAAAGGTCAAGGTCGGTACAAGTACTTCGTCATCACGCGTCACACCACAGATTTCCAAAGCGATGTGCAGCCCTGCCGTTCCGTTTTGACAAGCGACGGCCCCAGATGACTTAACATATGCCGCAACCTCTTTTTCAAATTTTTCGATGAACGCGCCACCTGTAGAAACCCATTCACTTTCAATTGCTTCTGTAACATATTTCAGCTCATTGCCTTTGAAATTTGGCACTGATAATGGGATGAATTTATGGTTCATGAGATCACCTCTTTTATAAGTTGTAGATGTCCGATTTATATAGATGCAAGTTGTTCCTTAGAAATTCTATGGTTTCAGCTAAGCCCTCTTCGAATGAATATTGTGGCTTCCAATTTGTAAGAGACATAATTTTCTGATTTGATCCTAGCAAGCGATTGACCTCACTGTTTTCTGGTCTGATCCTTTGCTCTTCACACTCAATCGTTGCGTTTGGATTGATTTGTCTTATCAATTCGTTGGCAAGTTGACCGATTGATATTTCCTTTTGTGTTGCAATGTTGATTTCTTCACCAATTGTACTTTGTGTTTTTAAAATCTCTATAAATCCGTTTACAGTATCCTTAACGTAGTTGAAATCTCTTGTAGGCGTTAGAGTCCCTAATTTGATTTTATCATATCCAGATAATAATTGTGTGATAATAGTTGGTATAACGGCACGTGCGGATTGTCTAGGCCCGTAAGTATTGAAAGGCCTGACGATTGTTACCGGTAAATTAAAACTCCTATAAAACGATTCAGCCAATCGATCAGCGCCGATTTTTGTCGCTGAATAAGGCGACTGCCCTTGGAATGGATGTTTTTCATCAATAGGTACGTATTGTGCAGAACCATATACTTCGGACGTTGATGTGATGAGAATCCTTGAAACATCATAATCTCGGGCAGCCTGGAGCACGTTTAAAGTCCCTTTAATATTTGTGTCAACATACATATCAGGTGAATGATAGCTGTAGGGTATTGCAATAAGAGCTGCTAAATGCATAATGCTGTCCATGCCTTTTACTGCCTCACGAACACCATTTGGATCCCTTACATCGCCACTAAATATCTCAATTTCCTTCATGATATCTTGTGGAAGCGTATCAAGCCATCCCCAATTATTGAATGAGTTATAGAGTGAAAATGCTTTAACATCATAGCCCAATTTAACCATTTCTTCTGCCATATGACTGCCAATGAAGCCATCTGCTCCAGTAATCAGAACTTTCATGTGAACCTCCAGTTAAATTCTATCGATGTCATAAGCAGGATCATCTTGCCATTCCAGTGCCTTGAATGGCATAAAATCACTACAATTTTTAGAGAAGATGATCATAAATCGCTTACAATTGTGGTTGATTTCGAGCAACATTTCATAATGTATCGTCAAATTTTGAGCGATTGTCTCAAGTGTATAATGTTGTGCATCAATCTGATTGATCTTATGAATGGCCACCTGTAGTGGGTATTGAAACAACATCATCATGTCTTTATCATGCGCAATAAGCTTCACGACTTTCTTTTCAACATAATCAATTGCGTCATAGACATTATCCAACTGTTTTTGAGTTTTTAAGCCTTTATTAAATCGCTCAATAGCCTTTAAATTCTTATCTACTGCCTTCGTCAACACTTTGTACAAGCTTTCAAACTTTTGATATAAAGTGTCGATTTTATCTACTATAGTGGGTAGATAGTCTTCAAGTTTATGATAGGTTTCAATGCTTTTAAAGATGTCTATAGGCAATTTAAGTGTCTCAACGCAATGAGTTTTCAGAGCTTCTTCAAGCGTTGATAACGTCGTACCTTCGATGAAAGCACCACCTTCAGTTGCATTGATTACATTTGCTTTTGCCAAATGAACCAGTTCATTGTAAGTAATTAAGAACTTTTCCCAAACTGGTGTACTTGGGACCAATTCTTCGTAGTTTCCTTTTAACCAAATCGTCTTATCATCCAAAGGTTTGAGTTCTTTCACTTCAGAATCATCTGCATGTGTAATGCCATCGCGCCTGTATGAGAGGTCTTGACCTGCTAATATAATAGGGTTGCATTTTAAAGCCTCTGCAAATGAAAACATCAGATGTGCTACAGAAGAACCACACCACAATTTTCCTTTTTCTTCATTAAGTGTTTCATGCATGTATACACCATAAGAATCCTTATCTTTAAACATAGATAGAAATCTGTTTGGAAAAGCACCTGGAATTTCTGGTCGTACGACAGCTGGTGCTATCAACAATAAATCTTCATCAAATGTTTTACCTTCATAGAATGCTTCATAAGTGCGCCACACTCTCTCAACACTACCAATAAAATGAGCTTTAATGCCATTTTTTAAGAGTGTCGTATATGAGCCATCACAGCAAAGAATCAATATTTTGTCTTGGTAAGCTTTCAGAAAATGAATGTTTTTATCAAGTGATGGACCAGACGCAACTATAATAGCAGGTTTCCCTTCATAACACCCCATACTTTGAGTTATAAAATCATTCATACCAGGGCTGTTGGCATAGCTAGGCAAGTTTTTTAGCCTATTTTCAAGACCGTATAACGTATCATTGAGATCGTTACCCAATAAAAACGCATAATTTTCTTTAAGTTTTCTGATGTGCATCAATATCTCTTTAATTCGTATGAGATAATCCAAATCCTCAGACACACTGATTAACGGAAATACTTGTGTATATTGGTAAAATAACTGATTGAGAATTCCGGCAATTTCTTTTTGTGCCTTTAAATCATCCTTATCTATTTTATGGATTTGAACAGCATGCTTAAGCGTCATCACATCAAAAGCAGAAAACATTCTGACTAAATCCGATTCTTCCTCATAGAGATACAATATAATTGATTTTTTTCCCATTTGATCAATTAAGTCTTGAATAAGCGTTACATCTTGATTTCGATACATCAAGTATAGCACTCTGTTTCTTGTAAATTCAAATTCACTGGACAAAACTTCTTTCACTGACTCTCGATACAAATCAAGATCGATACCATCCATATTAATGTTATAAAATGCCAAATTATTCTTCAAATTGTCCACGAATACCTCCAAAAAAAGCCGACAAACTGTCGGCTTTTAAAAGTTGTTTTATTGATTATCTTAGCAATTGTAATACGCCTTGTGGCGCTTGATTTGCTTGAGCAAGCATAGCCTGAGCAGCTTGTTGCAAGATGTTTTGTTTTGTAAAGTTCATCATTTCTTTTGCCATATCGACGTCTCTGATACGTGATTCAGAAGCTTGAAGGTTCTCAGCGCCTGTATCTAAGTTTTTGATTGTGTGCTCTAATCTGTTTTGGATAGCACCCAATTTAGCTCTTTGTGTAGAAACTTTCGTAAGGGCGTTGTTAGTAGTAGTAATTGCAGTGTTTGCGCCTGCTTGTGTCGTAACGACGATTGCAGCTGAGAACAAAGCAGTACCCATACTTGCAGAAATTCTTACGTTAATGCTTTGCGATGCATTCGCACCGATTTGAATTACCGCATTCAAAGCGCCTGTCAATAACTTTTGAGTATTGAATTCAGTGCTTGTTGCAATTCTAGTAACTTCACTAGATAATGCTGTAATTTCTTCTTTAATAGCTAAACGGTCTGCTCCAACGTTTGTATCATTGGATGCTTGAACTGAAAGCTCTCTCATACGTTGAAGAATCGCTTGAGTTTCATTTAATGCACCTTCTGCAGTTTGGATCATAGAAATACCATCTTGTGCATTTCTTGAAGCTTGTGTCAAACCACGGATTTGGCCTCTCATTTTTTCAGAAATTGCAAGACCTGCTGCATCGTCGCCAGCTCTGTTGATTCTTGAACCTGATGATAATTTCTCAATTGATTTTGCGCCTTCGCCTGTGTTGATACCGAGTTGTCTGTGCGTGTTCATCGCCATTAAGTTATTATTGATTCTCATAATATATCCTCCTTGAAGTTATAATTAGGCTTCCTTGCCTATTATCTTAATAGTTGTAATACGCCTTGAGGCGCTTGGTTAGCTTGAGCAAGCATCGCTTGAGCAGCTTGTTGTAAAATGTTTTGTTTTGTGAAGTTCATCATTTCTTTAGCCATATCAACGTCTCTGATACGTGATTCAGATGCTTGTAAGTTCTCTGCACCAGTATCTAAGTTTTTGATTGTGTGCTCAAGTCTGTTTTGAACCGCACCAAGTTTTGCTCTTTCAGTTGAAACAGTTGTTAATGCGTTGTTTACAGTCGTAATCAAAGCATTGGCAACTGAGTTACCTGCAGATACTTTTAACAATGCACCTGCACCTGTAGATAAAGCAAGATTCGTACCAGAAGCTCTCATATCACCAAACGATACTGTGATTGATTGGGAAACATTAGCACCGATATGAATTTTTACTGTAGCGCCACCAGAACCAATAAGTGTTTTAGTATTGAATTCTGTGTTTTTAGCAATACGAGTTACTTCACTGTGAAGTGCTGTAAGCTCTTGAGTTACCGCAGCACGGTCAGTACCGACATTTGTATCATTGGAAGCTTGAACCGCAAGTTCTCTCATACGTTGAAGTATTGCTTGAGATTCATTCAATGCGCCTTCAGCAGTTTGGATCATAGAAATACCATCTTGAGCATTTCTAGAAGCTTGTGACAAACCACGGATCTGGCCTCTCATTTTTTCAGAGATTGCAAGACCTGCTGCATCATCACCAGCTCTATTGATTCTTGAGCCAGAAGACAATTTTTCGATTGATTTTGCGCCTTCACCTGTGTTGATACCAAGTTGTCTGTGTGTGTTCATTGCCATTAAGTTATTATTAATTCTCATAAATATCCTCCTTGAAAGTTATACTAGGCTTCCTTGCCTAAAGGCTTATCTTAATAATTGTAAAACGCCTTGTGGTGCTTGGTTAGCTTGAGCAAGCATCGCTTGAGCAGCTTGTTGTAGAATATTTTGTTTTGTGAAGTTCATCATTTCTTTAGCCATATCAACGTCTCTGATACGTG
>CAYLNI010000017.1:30135-31565 GCA_964384705.1 uncultured Fusibacter sp. | reverse complement strand
AGTTATAAAATAAAAAATATGGAGGTAAATAAAGATGGGTTTATTCAATTTTATTAAAGGTGAATTTCTAGAGGTCGTCCATTGGGAAGATGAAAGTCAAGATACAATGGTCTATAAGTTTCCGATGACGGATAAGCAACAAATCAAAGAAAATGCACAGCTGATCGTCAGACCCTCTCAAGTGGCTATTTTTGTCTACCAAGGTCAAATTGCCGATGTTTACCAACCAGGAAAATATACACTTCATACAGACACGATGCCGATACTGACATCGCTCTCGAATTGGAAGTACCTCTTTGAAAATCATTTCAAGACAGATGTCTATTTCGTCAATACAAAACAGTTTGTCAATCAAAAATGGGGGACGACCAATCCAATCATGATGCGCGATGCTGAATTTGGCATCTTAAGACTGCGTGGTTTCGGCGTCTATTCGTTTAGAGTGGGCGATCCCGTCGTCTTCTTAAAGGAAGTGTTCGGTTCCAATAAATTCTATACCGTGGATCAGATCAATGAACATCTCAAGAGTCTCATCGTCTCTACAGTGTCAGATTTGCTTGGCGAAGCGAAAATCCCAGCCATCGATTTGGTCACACAATACGATGAACTTGGTAAATTGACACTACAAAGTTTAGGAGAACGCTTTGGCGTATATGGTCTTGTCGCTTCAGATTTTGCCATCGAGAACATTTCACTTCCAGAATCTGTGGAACAAGCCATCGACAAGAGAACGCAAATGGGCGCTCTTGGCGACTTAAACCAATATATGAAATTCCAGGCGGCTGAAGCGCTTCGCGACGCTGCGCAAAATGAAGGTGGTGGGATGGCGAGCATGGGTGCTGGTGTTGGCGCAGGAATGGGCCTCGGCAACATGATGGCAAACGCTATGCGAGATGATGCAGGCAATACAAACAGTTCAGGCAATGCAGCACCTGCAGCACCGGATGCGGCTAAGACAAACAAAGTAACTTGCCCAAGTTGTCAAGCCTCAGTAGATGAAGGTGTCAAGTTCTGCCCTGAATGCGGTGGGAGTATGGTTAAAAAATGCATACACTGTCAAGCCGAGCTAAAGGGTAATCCTAAGTTTTGTCCGGAGTGTGGTGGCAAGCAGACGGTAACAGCTGAGTGTGCAAGCTGTCATGAGCCAATAGAAGGCAATCCAAAGTTCTGTCCTCATTGTGGTGCGGTTAATGAAAATAGCTAATAATCAGACAAAGGTAAACATGTGCCCATCTTGTGGTGGGAAAATGGGATATGACCCTGAAATTGGCCAGTTAAAATGCACCTATTGTGGCACGACTCAAGCAATAGAAAAAGAACAGCTCGAGATCGTTGAGAATTCTTTTGAAGCTGCTCTAAGTGAAGGCGCAAGATCATGGTCAGACGATGATATAAAATCAAAAAAAAAAAAAAATTGTGGTGCAGAGCTT
>CAYLNI010000017.1:29603-30080 GCA_964384705.1 uncultured Fusibacter sp. | reverse complement strand
TCACACGTCAGTGAACACGAAACCGAAAAAACGATACCACCTGGTTATCTGATACCCTTCGAAATCACAGAGAAATTAGCTGGACAAAGATTTAAGGTTTGGATCGGTAAAAGATGGTTTGCGCCAAACAAGCTCAAATCTTCTTACAAGAATGACCGCATACTTGGCACCTATGTGCCGTACTGGACGTTTGACACACAAACGTTTAACCGTTATACAGCGCAGCGTGGTGATTATTATTATGTGACGAAAACGCGGACGGTGAATGGCAAGACGGAAACTTATCAGGAGCGACATACGAGATGGACTTCTGTCAGTGGAAACTATGAACGCTTCTTTGATGATGTACTCGTAGGCGCTTCCTCAAAGGTGGATCATGAAGTCCTCGACAAGGTGGACGATTTCCATCTTGATGCGCTCGTATCCTATAAACCGGACTTTTTATCGGGCTTCTTTGCTGAACGTTATAGCATCCCT
>CAYLNI010000017.1:9179-29578 GCA_964384705.1 uncultured Fusibacter sp. | reverse complement strand
TAAAAGCATCATTGACCGTATTTTGGAATCTGAAATCACATCAGAAGTTGGTGGTGATACCATCCGAATGCTCGAAGTACAAAGTCACTATGACGATCTGAATTTTAAACACGTTCTATTGCCACTATGGATTTCAAGTTATATATATAATGGAAAGACTTATAATTTTATGATAAATGGTCAAACGGGAACTGTCCAAGGAGCTTATCCAAAAAGTCCGATCAAGATTGCCCTTGCAATACTGGCGGGCCTTGTGGTACTTGGCATTGCCTATGTCCTCATTTCAGGACAAACGCAGCCCGCAATTTTACTAAACCGTTACTAAGGGAGCGTTTTTATGAAATATAATGCACTGAGGGCATTTGCCTCTTTAGTGACGTTTATCATCGCCATGAACTTTGAGATGGCTGTTCAAAGTAGAAGCAACCTATTAGCTGGGCTTATGATCGCATTTATCGCTTTGCCCTTTATTCGAGGCAAACGACATAATCGACTCGGATTGATTTTATTTGTGGATATAGCGATCGTCTTTGCGCTCAATTACTATTCGCGATTCAACATCAATTATTTATTCATACTGCTCAATCTGTGGATTCTTGCTGAAGCTGCGCTATTTCAGCCTTTTCCAAGAGGTCTGGCAATCAGTGCGCTTACATTCGTAGGCGCTGGTATGAGCTTTTATCAGTCTTTAGAATACGGTATGACATATCAAGCGTTGTCGCAGACTGTTTTTATTGAAAGCGTGTTCATTCTCTTCAGTGGCGTACTTTTTACCTACAAATCCTATTTGTCCAAAAAAGAACAAGTAGACAGGCTCAATATGACACTGACGGCGCAAAATGAAATCTTGCAAGAGACCAATGAAAACCTTCAGCTTTCAAAAGAGGCACTCGAATCTGCAAATCTCGAAGTTGTGAGACTTACGAGGCTTAAAGAACGTTCACAGTTCGCAAGAGACTTGCATGATACGTTGGGTCATGAACTCACAGGACTCATCATGTCGCTTGAGATGCTCAAGTTATCTGCCGAAACCAAAACGGCAGAAACGCTAAAAAGTGACATTCAGCTTTCCGTGAACCAGTCGCGCGAAATTCTGAGAGCGATGCGAGAACTTGTCAGCAATCACAAGGACATCATCATACACGACAACCTCTACGACGCCTTATCAAAAAAGCTGTATAAGTTTCAAGTTCAGACAGGCATCGTCGTCACATTTTCATATGAGTTGTTCGATGAACTGATCGATGAAGAAATGAGTGACGTTCTATATAGGACAGTTTTAGAAGCCATCACCAACTCAGCAAAACATAGCCTAGCAAAAAAAATATGGGTTTCGTTTCAGTCACTGGAAGATCATCGTATCCTTCTCAAGATACAAGATGATGGTGGTTGCGAAAACGGTTTTGTAAAAGGCAACGGTTTAAGCTTCATCGAAGAGCGCATTAAACGCCTTAATGGACAAACGCATTTCGATTGTGATGTGAGTGGCTTTAGAACGACGATCACGCTACCATATTATGACCTAAGCAGTCAACAGATATAAAATTAGGAGGAACGATATGGTCAAAGTTGCAGTTGTTGATGATCAAGCTTTGTTATTACAAGGACTAAGCATGATCGTCAACAGTCAAGAAGATATGTCGATCGCTTGGACCGCATCAAATGGTTCAGAGGCGCTATTTAAAACATCAGAGAATAGGCCAGACGTCATCTTGATGGACATACGCATGCCCGAGATGAACGGCGTAATTGCCACAGAAAAAATAAAGAAGGCATATCCATCTGTAAATGTCATCATTTTGACGACTTTTATGGAGGACGATGAAATCTTTGAATCATTAAAACATGGGGCAAGTGGCTACCTGTTAAAGGATGCCACACCGGAGGCGATCGTCGATGCGATCCGCAAGGCGATGCACGGTGGCACTATCATTGAACCCCTCGTCGCATCAAAACTTCTCAAGCATTTGAAGTCATCAGAAGGCTCACAGCGCGACGACATCCTTGGAAAATTGACGACGCGTGAGCTGGACATATCAAGGGCAATCGCACAGGGACTCAGCAACAAAGAAATTGCAAACAGTCTTTTCGTATCGGAAGGCACTGTCAAAAATCATTTGACGAGTATACTCGAGAAGTTAGAGCTCCGCGATCGTACACAGCTTGCGATCATCATGATCAAAAGCGATTTATAAGAATACATTTAAGGTGATGGGCTGACAAGCGCACACCTTTTTTTTTGTTTTAAGTCATGGGTATTGGACAAGGTTATTGGCGAATAGTCAGATACGTCGCTTCGACTTATCAACTATACTTTCTATATAAATCAATTAACCGGTAGAAAAATTATGTCGTTCTTATGAGTAAGGGGTGAATCGAATGAAACAAATGAAACAAATGAATCAAATGAATCAATATAAAGCAAAACGCATCCTATCAGTCGTCATCACTGGCATCTTTATCATGGCCATTTTAACAGGGTGTATGGGTGGCGAAGATTATGCATCCTATCTAGATGCCGTTAAAAAGACGGAAGACATCCAAAGTGGCGTGGATAAGGTCGAAGTCGTGGTGCAGAGTACGTTCAATGAAGCATTGCTACAAAAAGTTGATAAAGAAGATGCAGATGCGTTCAGGCAACTAGGACTTGTAAAAGTAACCTTAGAAGACAGGTTCAATCACGCAGATAACCAGAGCATCTACGATGTCTTCTATTATAGCAACGCACTCGGGATGGATTTTAAAGTATTCATGAAAGGACCATCGGAAGTCTATCTAAAACTGCCATTTATGAGTGACATTTATACCGTTGGTGAAGCCTTCAAGGGTTTTTCAGAAGAACCAGAAGATCTATCAACTTTTTTTAAAGGCGTGGGTCTCAGTTGGTCCTCGATGCTGAAAGCGGAGAACATTTTCATCGGCGAAAAAACGATTATTACAAATGATGATGGCGAAGTCAAAGCGACTAAATTTTCAGTCAAGCCAACATCCGCACAGCTAGATAGCTTCCTCAGACAATTGAGAGAAGAAATTCTCGCGAACAAGGAGACGCTTTTCACTTATTTGAAAGACATGCAATATTCAGATGGTGAGGATTTTATGACCGAAAGTGATTTTGAAACCATGGTCGATGCAATCTTCAATTCCATGACGATCACGCGATACGAAGAAACCGCCTTTGTAGACCTTGATGGCTACATAATTGATGAGATGGTTACGCTTGAACTGAAATATGCAACGAGTGAGACGTTTAACAATTTGTTTGAAACTCAGACCATCAGCATTCATACGACTAGGTGGGATATTGAAAGAAAGCAAGAATTAGATTTTAGCATCCTAGAGAATGCTGAGATCAAACCAATAGAAAATTTAAATGAATGGAGTGTGACCCCATGATTATCGTTGCAGAAAATTTAAAAAAGAGCTTTGGAAATATCCAAGCGGTAGATGGCATCAATTTAGAAATTCCTACAGGTCAAATCGTTGGTCTGCTCGGCCCAAATGGCGCTGGTAAATCGACGACAATCTCTATGATCTCAACGCTTTATAAACCAACATCGGGCAAGCTTTTCTTCGATGGCAAAGACATAATCAAAGAGCCAAAGTGGATCAAACCACATCTTGGCTATGTGCCTCAGGAGATTGCACTTTATCAAACACTTAGTGGCTACGAAAATTTGAAATACTTTGGTGGGCTCTATGGTCTGTCTGGAACTGAGCTTAAAAAGCGCATTGAAAAAGTGTCTGAAATCATCGGCATCAGCGACCGATTAAAAGATAAAGTCGAGCATTATTCAGGTGGTATGAAACGTCGCATCAATATCGGTGTCGCGCTATTACACAATCCAAAAATCATCATCATGGACGAACCAACAGTCGGAATAGACCCGCAGTCTCGCAATCATATCCTAGAAACAGTCAAATTGCTCAACGAGCAAGGTATGACGGTCATCTATACAAGTCACTATATGGAGGAAGTCGAAGCAATTTGTCAGAACGTCTATATCATGGACCATGGCAAAATCATAGCTTCTGGCACACAAGAAGCATTAATTGATCAGTCGGACAGCCACACATCCATTCATCTTAAATTTGATGACAATGTTAAAAATAGAATCGACCAGTTCAAACAGATTAAAAACGTCATGGCCGTAACGGCTGTTGAGGATGATGAAATGGTCATCTTAGCGGGTGGCAACGGCAACAGCCAAAAGGAAATCATCCGAGGGATTATGGAAATGGAGATCGGACTCGTTTCCTTTGATGTAACAAAACCAAATCTCGAGCAAGTATTCTTAAAACTTACAGGAAGAGGTCTGAGAGACTAGGAGGGTGCTATGCTGTTCAAACTGTATTTAAAAGACGTCAAAGTGCTCCTGTCTGATAAAAAAGGCCTCATGACCTTTATCCTCATGCCGATCATTTTGACTGCGATATTAAGCTTTGCGCTTTCCGGATCATTTGGTGAGCCAGGCCGCATGGAGGCTATATCGGTAGCCGTCGTCAAGCAATATGACTTTGAGTCGGAGATGTCCGATTTCGTAAAAACCGCGACTCAGACTATGGGTGCAGATCAAGATGCACTAGACCTTAGTGAAATTAAGGAAACGTTAAATTTAGAGGCGATGTTTTTTGATGATTTTCTGGGACATGAGGATTTAAAAAGTATCATGAAAGTGTCAATCATGACGGAATCAGAGGCTGTAGCAGCACTTGATGAAGAATCGGTCGCCATCGTCGTGACCTTGCCAGAAGGATTCATCTATGATCAATATGTTAATTTTCTACTACCAAACCGCAATCCAATTGACATTCAAATGGTCATGCACCCCGATTACGATTATTCCAGTCAAATCGTCAAGAGCATTTTCGACAGTTATTTTGATACGCTCAATAAGCGCATCATCAATAAAAATGTCTATCTTGAAGTGGGATCAACGTACCTAGATATGGAAACCCTTTTTGGAAATATGCAGGCCGTTATGTCACAGGATATCGAAGAAGCCACGCAGTCACATGTTTCAACGCGTACGATACCTGGCAAGCGTTTGATCACGAGCTTTACGTATTATTCAATCGCGATGATGGCGATGTTCATCCTCTATTCAGCAGGCTATATGGGTCGCGAATTATTAAATGAAAAGAAAATGCTTACTTTAGATCGAGGTGTTGTAGCAGGTGTCCATTATGGACGTGTACTAACCGCCAAATTCCTAATGACTGTTACACTGTGTTTTCTACAAATGGGAATTCTCATCTTATTCTCAACCTTTGTTTTGGGCGTCGCATGGGAGAATCCAATTAAGATTATTGTGGGTATTATATTCTCGGCAATCGCAGTCAGCGGGTTAGGTATCTTTATAAGTGCCATTACCTTGACAGCTGAAAACTACAGAGTCGCAAATGTTTTCGAAAACTTGTTGGTTCACATCTTTGCGCTCGTTGGTGGTAGTTATATTCCTCTCGAGGTTTTACCTAGCATTTTCATGACACTCAAGTATTTTGCATTAAACGGCATCGTCTTGGATCTATTTATCAATACATTCCAAGATGCAGGATGGAATAAACTCGCATTTTATTATGGATTACTTTGCGCAATTGCGATATTTTTCTCCATAGTTGCAGCCATCATCATAAAAAGGAAGGAGGCGTCGTCCTATGAAGGCACTGTTAAAGCTTAAAATCAGGTTGATGAAAGACAACCGAACGCTCTATATCATCATGATTGCGATGAGTTTGATCTTTGCCGGCTTATTTGGAAACTCCATGGGGGGCTCATATGTGGCGACGATTGCTGTTATTGATGAGGACCAAAGTGTTGAAGCATCTAACCTCATCACGAAACTGACTTCTGAATACAATTTTAAAGTCAACCTCGTATCCTACAATGAAGGCATCGATCAAGTCATGAATCGAGATGCAATTTCATTGGTGCATCTCAAAAAGGCATTTTATGATAGTGCCACTGGTGTAGAGATTGTTCAGATACGTGAAACGGTGGAAAGTGCGCAGTTATCGAGAATACTCGAGAGTGAAATTGCACTCATCAACAACACCAATTACTTGATTGATCAAACTGCACAAATCATCGAAAAAGTGACGCCATCTTTAGACAAACAAGCTCTCTCAAGTACCATTAAAACAACTTTCTTGACGCATTGGGAAGATAAAAGACCAATAGCCACAACCCTGACTGAATCAGATTCAACCATACCATTATCTGCCGGACTCAATATTCATTTTGTCGTCGGTATGACGCTGTTTTTCGTAACGTATTCGCTCATGTTCACAGTGGGTGACATGTTGGAGGATAAGAGATTGCACACATTAGATAGAATGCTGGTTTCACCATCGACTCGGATGGATATGCTAGCTGCAAATCTAATCAGTGCGATGATCATAGGTACGATTCAAATCATCATCATGGTGACTTCAGGACAATTTTTATTTGGCATAGAATGGGGCAACAATTTATTGCTTGTGATTGGCATTGGCATCCTCTATATCTTTGTCATAACTGCGATGAGCTTGTTCGTTGTCAGCCTCATGAAAACCATGGCGCAACTCGGGGCAATATCTCCAATCGTACTAACGGGAATGGCAATGCTTGGTGGCTGTATGTGGCCGCTTGAGATCATCACTTCTAAACCACTTTTAATGCTTGCAAACATCACCCCTCATAAATGGGCAATCGCAGCTATCAAGAATGCTGTTGTCTATGGGAAGATCGATCAAGATACAATTCTTTCAGTGAGTGTCTTGCTCGTTATGGGCATCGTCTATTTGATACTTGGTGAGCGCGTGCTATACTTCAAGTCTCTGAAAGACAACTAAGAGAAAGTTACATGTTTAAACGCGTTAAAATCATCGTATATATAAGGTAAGTAAGTAAAAGAAAACGTAACAGAATGGAGGGGTGACTATGTACGAAAGAATACAGATAAAAACGACCAAGAAAGTGGAAATGATCGAAATTCTCGATTTGCTTAAGACCTTTGTTGCAGAAAACAAAGTCAAAAAAGGGATCGTCATTATCAACATCCCGCATACCACAGCAGCGATCACACTTAGCAAAAGCTACGACCCCGAAGTTCAAAAAGACATCATGGACAAATTGGATGAGTTCATTCCAAAAGATGGTCCATACACTAATATTGAAGGCAATACAGCGGCTATCATAAAAGCAGCTATGTTTGGGAACAATGAAAACCTGATTATCGAAGATGGGCATATTGAGCTAGGCATGTTCCAATCCGTTTATTTCTGCGAATTTGACGGTCCGAGGAAAAGGCAAATCGTCTTCAAGATCATAGAAGGTTAATCGCAAAGAAACGCTCGGCTGATACATTAAGCCGAGCGTTTGTTATTTCTGCCTTTACTTTTGAAAGAAAGCTAGTAAAATGAGTAGAGATGCATTTGACACTTTCTGAATCAATTTGTGAGGCAATATGAAAAAATTCAACTTGTTTTATTTTGTGCTTTTTTTTACGTGGTCATCGGTATATACGTTGATTACGCTTTATATGAATGAAATCGTCGGTTTGTCATTGTCGAGCATAGGCCTCATTATGTCAGTACTGCCACTCATTTCACTTTTTTTTCAACCTGTTTGGGGCGGCATTTCTGATTTTTCTGGAAAGCGGAAAGCGGTATTGCAGCTCTTATTACTGGCGAACGCTGGCATTGCGGGCATCATCACATTTTTTACCAATAACATCGTTGTAGTCGCGATATATTTCATGTATCAGTTATTTCTCTGCGGGCAAGGACCTTTGACAGACGCTATGGCGATTAGGTATGTCGGCGAAAATCCTAAAAGTTCTTTTGGATTCATTAGGGTTTGGGGATCCGTTGGTTATGCCATAGGTGCGATTATCGTAGCCGGTATCGCCAATCAACTCGGTCTCAAATGGATGTTTTACATGGCCTCTATCGGCTATGTTGCAAGCTTTCTACTGACACGCGGCATCAAAAACAATCAAATGCCTATCGTAAAGAGCCACTTTAAAAGAGATATAAAAACGCTTCTTAAACAGAAGGATTATTTGTTTGTGCTCATATACAGCTTTCTGATGATAGGTTCCTTTTTTGGTTCGGATCAGTATCTCGGTCTTTATATAAGGAGCAACGATATTCAGTTATCTACCATTGGCATCTTAACGTTTATATCCGTGTGCATTGAAGTGCCTTTCATTTTCAATTCAAAACGCTTGATCAATACCTATGGTGCAACGCGTTTGTTGATTTTTATGAATGTCGTTTCGATTGCGAGAATGCTGTTACTTGGCTTCAGCAGCACTTTTTTCATGTTTGCACTAGCGGGCGTTCTGAGGGGCGTTATCGTCGGTATCTTTGTGCCAATTTTCATTGAGCTCATCTGTGAAATCACACCTCATGCCGTTGTAACATCTGCAGTTGCCATCTATTCTGCCGTGTCATCTGGCATCGCCAACTTCATTTTTACGTTGGCTGGTGGGTTCATTGCAGATAGGTTCGGCTATGAAGCTTTGTTTTTTAGCTACGCCTTGATCATGACAGTGCCACTGCTGTTGGCACTTAAAATCAATAAATTTAAGTCCGTACAATCATAAAAGCTGTTAAGAGCGATTTGAAAAATTTCAAATTGACTCTTAACAGCTTTATTTAAAGTAAAAAGTTATATTTGATCCTTCAAACTGTTGAGAAGCTTGATGAAATCTTCAGCAGCTGGAGAAAGGGTTCGACGCTTGTTTGTTATAAGATTAATGCTTCGCGACAAATTCAGCCCTTTGATTTGAAATGATTTCACGGGCATTGTTTTCTTATAGCATTCGAATATTGTCTTGGATAAGTAAGAAACCCCAACGCCGCTTGAGACAAGTTTCACAATCAAGTTCATGTTGTCGCTCTCCACAACGTTTTCAAGCAAACCGACATCGTAGCCTTGTTCGACCATAGACCGTTCAAGTTCAATACGCGTAGAGGACTGGTCACTTCTCGTTATGAATTTGTACTTTGCAAGTTCTGAGATGTCGACGACTTCGTCTAGTGCAGCATCTTCTGCACATATGAAAACGAGCTCATCCTCAAAGAGATGGTGGCTTGCAAAACGCTCATTTTCAACATGTATGCCAATAAGTCCAAGATCGCTTGTCATAGAACATACGTCTTCAAGAATGACATTTGTGCTTTTTTCTTCAACGATGAATTTGACATTGGGGTGTAGATTTTGAAATTGTTCAATCGCTTTTGGCAATAAGGCGTCGTCGTAGTTGATATTTTAATCGATCCCGATATTTTATTTTGTGATGAGATGATGTTGTGTATGGCGCGATTCTTCATATTGATCATATCGAGGGCATAGTTAAGAAATTCGATACCAGCTGGTGTCAAATTCACTTCTTTTGAAGTACGATCGAAGAGCGGTGTGCTCAACTCTTTCTCTAAGTTGGAGATATGAAGGCTTATCGTAGGCTGTGATAAGTAAAGTGCCTTACCAGCTCTAGAAAAATTCTTATACCGTGCAACGTTGACGAACGCTTCCAGTTGTCTGAAATCCATAAAATCACCTCTGTAATATTGTAGCACAAAATAAAAAATCTGAATACAAAATATGGTTAATAGTTTAACGATAAATCCGTAACAATTTGTTTACTATTTACTTATTGACAGGATGCGTATTAAAAGGTAGAATACAAATTAAGATACCGTACTGAATTAGTTGGAATTAATTTAGTAGGGATTATACGATAAAGCGACGATAAAGGAAAGTAGTTATTGTAGACTTTGCAGAGAGGGAACGGTTGGTGTAAGTTCCTAAGGATATAATAGTGAAGTGCCCTTTGGAGCAGTGTACCGAATCAAGTAGGCTACACCGGGTTCTCCCGATATAGAGATAGGATACATAGTTATGATCTGTGTGTCTAAAGGGGATCGATTTCGATCAACTAGAGTGGAACCGCGGAGTATACTTCGTCTCTTTGTAATAAAGAGACGGAGTTTTTTTATATTAAAATGGAAATTTCAAAGAGAACGTTAGAAAATTCGAAAAAGTGTTTGAAAATTCAAAGAGAATGATTGGAGAAAAAAGATGATTAGTGAGAGAATTTTGGATATGATCGGCAATACACCAGTCGTAAAATTGAGCAAATTGGTTGAATCGGATATGGCGGATGTATATGTTAAACTTGAAGGCATGAACTTGACAGGAAGCGTTAAAGCAAGAGCAGCTCTTGGAATGATAGAAGAAGCAGAAGAAAATGGCACCCTTAAAGCTGGTATGACCATCGTTGAGCCAACTAGTGGCAATACGGGCATTGCACTTGCTTATATAGGAAAACTCAAGGGGTATCCAGTTAGTATTGTGATGCCAGATACGATGAGTGTTGAAAGAAGGAATATCATAAAATCGTACGGCGCTGATTTAATCCTTACGGATGGCAGCAAAGGCATGAGCGGTGCAATCCAAGAGGCAACGCGCTTGTCACTTCAAGAATCATACTTTATGCCACAACAGTTTAACAATATTGCAAATAGAAACATTCATTATAAAACGACAGGCAACGAAATCATCAAAGACTTTTCAGAGCTGGATGCTTTTATCGCTTCAGTAGGCACAGGGGGTACAATTTCAGGGGCTGGTGCTAGACTTAAAGAACATTTTGAGGCGATTGAAATTATCGGCGTTGAGCCAGTAGAATCTCCAGTCCTTTCTGGAGGTGCTCCTGGACCTCACAAGATTCAAGGTATAGGGGCTGGCTTTTTACCGGGCATATACGATGCTACGGTCGTCGATAGCATTGAACAAATCAATAGTGCAGAGGCTTATGAAATGACTAAACGCCTGTTTGAAGAGGAGGGATTATTCCTTGGCATCTCAAGCGGTGCAGCGATTCTTGCAGCACTTAGAGTTGCAAAACGACTAGGAAGCGGCAAGAAATTGGTCGTCATCTCCCCAGACAATGGCGACAAGTATATTTCAAACAACGTGTTTATTTAGAAAAAAAAGGAAGGTCTATATGTTAAAAAGTGCGCGTGCGTACCTGAAGTTTATAAAAGAAACGGATCCAGCAGCGCGATCATATGCTGAGATATTATTACTTTATCCATCTGTGCATGCAATTGCCTTACATCGTGTCTCAAACTACCTATACAAACACAAATGGTTTTTTGGTGCAAGATTTCTATCTCAGCTTGGTAGGTTCCTGACTGGCATCGAGATTCATCCAGGTGCGACAATAGGTAAATCGCTATTCATCGATCACGGTACTGGGGTAGTCATAGGTGAAACGGCAATAGTCGGCGATTTTGTGACGATATACCAAGGTGTAACGCTTGGTGGAACTGGTAAAGATACAGGCAAAAGGCATCCAACGGTTGGCGATCGCGTCACGATAGGGGCTGGTGCAAAAATACTTGGACCGATCCACATAGCAGCCGGTTCAAAAATAGGTGCTGGTTCAGTCGTATTGACAGATACCAAAACGGAATCTACCGCAGTCGGCGTTCCAGCGCGCGTAATTGGCGGCATTGACGCTTCCGTGATCCCGATTCACAGCTATAAAGGTAGATATAATGTCTATAATGACATGGTGATATAATAGTAACGCATGTTACTATCTAATTGTAACGCATGTTACAGACTTAGGTGATTTTTCGGTTTATAATGAGAACATAAATGAGAGCGTTAGCGCATGGTCGCATATAAATCGGAGGTCTATAGATGAAAAGAAATGTAATTGAAATCAATGAAGATAAATGTATCGGTTGTGGTCTGTGTGCAACAGCATGTATGCAAGGCGCAATAGAAATTATTGACGGTAAAGCAAAATTGACAAGTGAATCTTATTGCGATGGTCTTGGCATGTGTTTGCCAAAGTGTCCAGTTGATGCGATTCATGTTGTAGAAAAAGATACAGACGCTTTTGATCCATCTAGAAAAAACATCAAAGCAAAAAATGAAATGCCAACAATGAATACTTCAGTAAAACCAAGTGGTCATGCACATGCAGAAGGTCAAGGCTGCGGGTGTTCAGGCACAGCGGCAAAAGCATTTGATCGTTCATCTATGGTTACACTGGATATGGCAACACCTGCGTCTTCCAATATGGTTAGCAAAACACCTAGAGCACAGGAAGGCGTCTTAGTGGCAACTTCAGAAAGCATCAGCGTCCCATCGGAATTGATGCAATGGCCGGTTCAGCTTAAATTGATAAGCCCAAGTGCACCTTATCTACAAAATGCAGATCTATTGATCGCTGCGGATTGTACGGCGTTTGCTTATGGTGATTTCCACAGAGATTTCATCAAAGGCAAAGTAACGGTTATTGGATGTCCTAAACTTGACGATAACCAAATGAATACAGATAAAATCGCTCAAATACTCACTGAAAGCAACATCAAGAGCATCACAGTCGTGCGTATGGAAGTACCTTGCTGTGGTGGTATGATTCAAGCTGTCAAAGCGGCTATGTTGAAAGCGCAATGCATTGTGCCTTACAGTGAAGTGACAATCTCGACAGATGGTAGAATCAAGTAGGTATGTAACTGAGTAATAATATTGAGGATAAAATAAGAGGGATATTGCCAACATAAGTTGACAGTATCCCTCTTTTGCGATTAAATCTCCATTTCACCCGTGTATGCACATCGACCGCCGACGTGAATACTGAGTCCAGCTAATCCCTTTTCAGAACTGGTATATATGGCGCTCGTCTCACCCATGGCTTCACCTTGAAGCACAGTAAGTGCTAGTTTAAGCTTGTCGTGATGCAAATAATGATGCAGGTAAGCCGTCAACGCGCCATTAGAGGTGCCTGTCGCAGATTCTTCATCAATGCCATAGAGTGGTGCAAAGTTTCGCGCATACACCTGTCCATCTTCGTATGAAAAGGCATGAACGCCTACAACTTGCAGTTCTTTCGACAGTTCTGTCAGATTTTCTGAAACACAGGTCAGTTGGTTTAGAGCAACGCGTGATTCAATCGGCAAGAGTATGTCTTCGAGGCCTGTGCTCCAAACATCGATCGTTAGCATCGAATCAATAGCTGCATTTGGGAATGATGCCTTGAATGAAGCATCAAATGTGAGACCTTGTTTGACAATCACTGGTGAAGTTTGAGCCATCGTGACAGTGATTTCATCTGATGCATCACGACTGATGTGTATTGAAAGCAGGCCCGCTTTTGTATTTTGGATGCATGTATCTGATTTGAGCACACCTAGCTTAGAAAGATGCCAAAAGCTTGCTATTGTCGCATGGCCACAAAGGGGCACTTCGTCAGTCGGTGTGAAAAATCTTAAGTTAAAATCTGCACCTTCAGTACCTTTGCTGATGAACGCCGTTTCAGAGAGATTGACTTTTTTAGCGATTGCCTGCATCTCACTTTCAGAAAGCTTTTGCTCTAAATCCAAAACGACACCTGCAGGATTACCGCCTTTGCCTTCATAAACAAAACTATTGATGATCCATACTTTCACGGCTTACCTCCAATTCGGATTTGTACTTGACATAGACATTGAGTGTTTCAAGATAGTTGAGTATGCTACCTGAACGTTCCTTCTTGATAAGAAAACGTTCATCCATAGCTTTATATGGAATCGAACGCCTTTGAGAGGCTTGTGACCCATGGTAGTAGGGTGCAATTAGTTCATAAGGCATCAAGAAATATTGATCGTTGAACTTGAAATGGATAATAATAAATGCAAGCCCGCCCTGTTTGTCGATATCGCGCATATATTCTATTTGATGTTCATGTATATTGCCAAGCGGTAAGCTTTTAAGGTTCGTCTCTTTCGCATCAAATGCAACACAGACGCCTTGTACGATCCCAATAAAATCTACCGTTGATTTTTTTTCGAAAAAGCCTTTGGTTACCATCCCCTGTGAATCGATTTCGACGACTTTTATTGGCGTACTGACCTTGTCCACTCTACAGAGTCCAAGTTGGTGATAGTATTGATTTGTATAAAATAAAAGATCTTCCAATGCATCTCCGCGATGCCCACGTTTTCCCCACATAAGACCCCTCCTAGCATAAGTCTAACAGAAAAGAGTCAACCTGTGAATAATGAAGAAAACATTGTGGACAAAATTGTGGATAATGTGCATAACCGAACAATAAATTTTAATAAGAGTAGGATATGACCTGATTATTTTGAAAAATGGCATGACTTTATGAATAAATCGGTTGTTTTGTTAACAAATGTTCGACATTTCGTTACAATTTGTTCACATTCGGTTTAGTCATCGGATTAGTCAGGTTATTCTGTGTTTACATAAATCAACAGATTTTGTGGACATCTTGTGGGTAACTTGTTCACAAACAGTTTACAGCTTTTTGGATTGACAAAAACAGTCTGTAAAGGTATGATTAAATTACAACAAGCCCCTATGCGGGGGGTGGAGGATAATTTGAAGATAGCTTTAAGTGAAACGGCAATTAATAAATTAGTTGGCGATCTAGATAAAAGATCGACTTATAGAATTACCATCGTCGCCTATGGCTGAGGTGGCCCGACTTTTGCACTTGTTCCGGGTGAACAAGAATCAGATGATTATATTGAAGAATACAAGGGTATCAAGATATTGGTACAGGAGATGTTGATTGAAAAGTTTGTAGGTTTCAGAATCGACTATACCCACTTCTTCTTGGCTAGAGGATTCTATATTCAGGCTTTAAATTATGGCTCAAAATGCTAATTATTAACTAATGGAGGATCAACTTATGAAAAATGTAGTAATTTATTCAAGCAACACATGTGGCTATTGTACAATGGCGAAAGAATATTTCAACGAAAACAACGTTGAATACACTGAAAAAAACGTATCTACGGACCTTGAAGCTAGAAAAGACCTTATGTCTAAAGGCTTTATGGGCGTTCCAGTCATCTACGTTGAAGATGAAGTCATTCAAGGATTTGACAAAGCGAAACTCGATGAATTATTAGGTTTATAAGCCCGCACAGGGCTTTTTTATTGGTTATGTTTGTGAAAAAAATCATTATCTATAGAAATTGCATAATTATCAAATAGCTGGAGGATAGAATGGCCAAGAAAGTAATTATTGTCGGTGGGGTCGCAGGTGGCGCAAGTGCAGCTGCAAGACTCAGAAGAATGGATGAACAAGCTGAAATCATCATGCTCGAACGAGGACCATACATTTCATTTGCAAATTGTGGCCTACCGTATTATATCGGTGGATCAATAGCAGAGAGAAGTGCACTACTCGTTCAAACGCCTGAAGGCATGCATGCTCGATTCAACATTGATGTGCGCGTTGAAAATGAAGTGCTTAGCATCAACAGAGAAAGAAAAGTTGTTGAAATTAAAGATATCCCAAATAATCGCGTCTATGAAGAAAGTTATGACACACTCATTCTTTCACCAGGCTCAACGCCACTAAAGCCGCCGATTCCTGGTATAGATGCACCAAATATATTTTCACTATGGAATATTCCAGACGTAGATAGAATCAAGAGTTTTGTTGACAATGTAAAGCCTAAAACAGTGGCTGTCATAGGTGGTGGTTTCATCGGACTCGAGATGGCCGAAAACCTCCACGATCTCGGCATGCAAGTATCGGTCGTCGAGATGGCAGATCAAGTTATGGCGCCTGTTGACTTTGAAATGGCTCAAATTGTTCATAAGCATATGAAAACTAAAAAGGTTGGCCTTTACTTAGGAGATGGCGTCAAATCTTTTGAGTATCACAACGGCCAATCTAAAATATCCCTTCAAAGCGGTAAACAACTTGAAGTGGATATGGTTATACTCTCTATAGGCATTCGACCACAGAGTGAACTTGCAAAAAATGCTGGTCTTGAAGTCAATGCACGTGGTGGCATCGTCGTAGATCCATACATGGTTTCATCAGATCCTAGTATTTATGCTATCGGCGATGCAGTTGAAGTGACTGAGTTCATCAGTGGCACTAAAACGATGATTCCACTCGCTGGACCAGCGAATAAGCAAGGCAGAATTTGTGCGGACAACGTTTCAGGTAAAAAAGTACCCTTTAAGGGTTCAATGGGAACGTCTGTTGCTAAAGTATTTGATTTGACAGTTGCCGCAACTGGTATCAACGAAAAGACGTTAAAACGCGAAGGCAAAGTCTATGGCGTTGACTACTACACGGTACTCGTACATCCAAATTCACACGCGGGCTATTATCCTGGCGCACTTCAGATGACATTAAAAGTGATCTTCGACATGTCAGGTAAAGTACTTGGTGCTCAAAATATCGGTTATGATGGCGTAGAAAAACGCGTAGATGTCATTGCGACAGCCATCAGATTTGGTGCGACAGTTTACGATTTGGCAGAGCTTGAGCTCGCTTATGCACCACCTTATTCTTCTGCAAAAGATCCGGTTAATATGGCTGGCTTCGTTGGGGAGAATATTTTGAAAGGTATTACCAAGCCATTTCAATGGCATGAATTTAAAGAAATGGATCCCAGCATTCTCATCCTCGACGTTAGAGAGCCGATGGAAAGAGAGATGGGCTTCATACCAAACTCAATCAATATACCAGTAGATCAACTCAGAGCACGCATGATTGAACTCGACAAGACAAAAACTTATGTCGTGTATTGTGCAGTCGGTATTCGCGGTCATGCTGCAGCTAGAATTCTCATGCAAAACGGCTTTGAAAATGTCTACAATATGATTGGTGGTTTTAACACGTATTCGACAGTGCTTTGCCAAGACAATGGCGATGCATGTGGTGGTAGTTTGATTCAAGCAGAGGTTCACATTTCGGAAACAGGCGATGTTGAGCGAGATGATAAATATCAAGATGCTCAAGATGACGCCAACGCGCAGATTATTAAAGTCAATGCGTGTGGCCTACAGTGTCCTGGCCCAATCATGCAAGTCCACAAAGCATTAGAGGTTATGAACCCTGGTGATATCCTAGAAATCAAGGCGACAGATCCTGGTTTCATGAACGACATAGGTGTATGGTGTGAAAAGACGAACAATACACTGCTCGATTCTGGAAAAGAAGATAAAGCCTTTTATGCACGTGTTCGAAAGGGCAGAAAAATTAAAACGCAAACACCGGTTGAAGTCAAAGATGATAAAACGATGATCATCTTCAGCGGAGAACTTGATAAGGCGATTGCGTCACTGATCATTGCCAATGGTGCTGCATCAATGGGCAAAAAAGTGACATTATTCTTCACGTTCTGGGGACTCAACATCTTGAGACGCGATGAGAAAGTCAGTGCTAAGAAAGACTTCTTGGCGTGGATGTTCAGCAGTATGATGCCAAGAGGAACAAAGCGACTTGGTCTATCGAAGATGAACATGTTGGGCATGGGTCCAAAAATGATTCGACTTGTCATGAAAAAACACAATGTCGACTCTCTGGAAACCCTTCTTAAAATGGCAATGGATAATGGCGTCAGAATGGTGGCTTGTAACATGTCTATGGATTTGATGGGCATCACAGAGGCAGAGTTGATTGACGGCGTCGAGTTTGGCGGCGTGGCATCGATGTTAGGCGCTGCGGAAGATTCCAACATGAGTCTGTTTATTTAAATGGAGGGTACCATGGCAGATCAAGATCAAAAAAAGAAAATCATCAATCGACTCAAGACCATAAAAGGCCATATACAAGGCATCGAGAATATGGTGGAATCCGATAAAAACTGTGACGAAATTCTCGTTCAAGTCGCCGCAGTCAAACAGTCCATCCATAAAGTAGGCCTAGCTATCATGGAATCACACGCTTCTCAGTGCTTTGTCGAAGATGAAAAAATGGACAAAGAAAAAATGGAAGAACTGATCAAATTGATTTTCAACTATACGAAATAAGTCAAAATTGTTAGAAGCCCAGAGAGTCGGATGTTGACATCCTAACCGTCCTGGGCTTTTATTCTATGGGCTTTTGGTGTATGATAGATGAGGAAACTACATAATTCCAATTTTAAGATATATCTCACATAACAATGGCGTAAAACAGCCATTGTTGCCATTTGATATGTGATTTTGAAACTTATTTGGTAATTATGCAATTTCCTTTGAGAATCTAATAAATTGACAGTTATAAGTGAGGAGAATAAGCTATGAAATTCAAACGCATGATAATCGTTATAACCGTAATAGCCGCAATGCTTTCATTAACTGCATGCGGGTCAAAAAATGGCGATGAAGCGACGACAGAAACCTCTACAGAAGCGACAACCAACGCAGCGCTCAAAGAAATCGATTTTGATGCCGAAGGCATTGCTACAAAATTTCTGAACGATTTCCAAAGTGGTTCATTTGAAACTGTTTTAGCAGATTATGACTACATAGATGCGATGAAAGAACAATTCACAATCGAAGCTATGGAAGAAATCTCAAAACAGCTTTTACAAGCTTATGGTTCATTTATAGATACACATGGCATCAAGAGCCAACAAAATGAAGAATACCACATCGTCACAATAGGTGCCAATCATGAAAACAAAGACTTGGCTTACAATGTCGTTTTCACCTTTGACGGTAAGATCGCTGGATTCAACTATCAAGAAATTTCTTCAGTTGAAGATTATTTTGATGGAGCGGTCAAAGGTGCTGTTGAAACTGATGTGACCTTTGGCGAAGCTGATTTTTTAATTGAAGGCACACTCAGTATTCCAGAAGGTGATGCTGGCCCATATCCAGTAGTCGTGCTCGTTCACGGCTCAGGTCCAAACGATCGCAATGAATCCATCTATGGCAACAAACCATTTAAAGATATTGCCAGCGGCTTGATCAAACAGGGGATAGCCGTATTGAGATATGACAAGAGAACGTTCACCCATATTGAGAAATTTAACGACCCTGCACTGGTGGCAGACTTTACAATCTATGACGAAGTCATAGATGATGCCAAATATGCCGTCGAGTTTTTATCGACCTATGAAGGCATCGATTCGGATAATATCTACGTCGTCGGTCATTCACTTGGTGGCAATCAAGCGCCTAGAATCGCTAAAGACAACGAGTTAGTTGCTGGAATCGCATTGATGGCAAGCAACGTGACACCACTTCAAAATCTGATCGTCAAGCAATATGAATATCTACTTGGTCTCGATGGCTCTATGAGTGATAGTGACAATCAACAATTAGAAAGCATTAAAAAAGCAGCGGACTTAATTTCTTCAGATGCCATGACTTTGGAGACTAATATGAATGAGACCATGGGCTTGTCACCAAAGTATTGGATGGACATCAAAACCTATGACCCAGTGTCAGAAGCAAAAGCTCTAGATATTCCAATTCTCGTTCTCCAAGGTGCAAGAGATTATCAAGTGACTGCCTCTGAATTTGAGAAATGGCAAGCAGAGCTAGGAACTGATGGTGAATACAAACTCTATGATGATTTAAATCACCTATTCATGACAGGTGAAGGCATGTCTAAGCCCGAGGAATATACATCGGCAGGCAATGTGTCAGAACAAGTGATCATCGATATCGCGAATTGGATCAAAGATAATTCTAAATAGGAACATATAAAAAAGCGTAAGAGATGCCATTTCGACATTTCTTACGCTTTCTGATTTATTTTGACTATACTTTGCAGATTGCTTTGTTATAATGCTTCAAACTCAGCACGTTTTAACCCACCGACGACAGCTTTTTTAAGCTTGCCAGACTTTGCAATATTGCCCATCAAGATGCCGCCAACCAGCACGTCATCCACATAGAAGTATTTTTCAAAGTGCTCAACATCGCCATCTCTATGAACTGTATAGGCATTGGCTGGGTTTCCGCCAACGTCTCCGATGGAAAAGAGCCTCATATCCATGCCATGATAGATGTTAAATGGAACAACGGGTTCATAAACAGCTTTGATACCAGCGGCGTTTAAACCAGCAACCTTGCCCTGTTCAACTGCTTCTGGCCATATCGCGTAGTTCATGCCAGCGAACTCAGCGCAGTCTCCAGCCGCATAGACATTTTTTGCACTCGTTTGCATAAAGTCATCGACTAGAATGCCGCGATCGATATTTATCCCTGCATTTCTTGCAAGCGTTACGTCGGCGCGTATACCTATCGAAAAAACGACGAGATCTGCATCGAGCACTTCACCTGTACTAAGTAAGACGCCAGTTGCTGCTTCATTACCGACGATTTCTTGAGTTTGAACACCTTTTAAGACTTTAATGCCAGTTGCGGTTACTTTTTCCTCAAACAAAGTAGATGCTTCTTCATCGAGCTGTCTTGGAAGCAATCGCTGCATCATTTCAACTACAGTTACGTCGATGTTGAGTTTGCGTAGCTGCCAACCAAGTTCTAGCCCTAAAAGACCGCCACCTATAATTACAACCTTCTTGGCAGATTTCGATTTATACTTTATGATTTCCGCATCGGATAATGTCCGAAGATCGACGACGTTGTCCTTTTTAGAACCAGGCATAGGTGGAATAAAGTTTTTGCTACCTGTACA
>CAYLNI010000017.1:7651-9169 GCA_964384705.1 uncultured Fusibacter sp. | reverse complement strand
TTGAACTTTTGCTTCATCTTGATCATTCAACGTTCTAGTGTTTTTTCGTCTTCTAATAAGACGCGTTGGTTCGTTGTGTCTAGCGATTTAACTTCCGTTTGATATAAAACATTTACACCATGCGTATCATACCACGCTTGATCGTGGATATAAAAACGATTGGGAATTTCAGAGACACTTACATATTCTGACAACATCGGTCTGAAGTAAGCGGGAGCCGATTCTGTCGTAATAACAGTTATGTCAAATTCAGTTGGTTGATTTAAAATCTCCTCTAATGCGTAGTTTCCAGCTGCGCCGTTGCCGATGATGATAATTTTTTCTTTCATTTTCCATTCCGCCTTTCATACGAATCGTTACTATGATACAATTTTTATCCCATTTTTTTCTACCTGAACAAAAAAAAAAACGATTATTTTAACTTAATCTCGTTTTAATGTGTAAAAGATGTTTAATTACACCTACATTGGGGGTATAACATGTAAAGCCACACGTAAATTGTGTGGTTGACAGGGAAATAATAACATGGTATTATCAGTTTGTAATCATTACAATCTGAAAACAAAACACTGAAAGAAATTTCAGAAAATTCAATTGTATAAGGAGAGACTATTATGAAGTATGAATGTGTAGCATGTGGTTATGTTTATGATCCAGAACTCGGCGATCCAGATGGTGGCATCGCACCAGGTACATCTTTTGAAGACATCCCAGAAGATTGGGTATGCCCACTTTGCGGCGTTGGCAAAGACATGTTTGAACCACTTAAGTAAGAATTCTTAAAGAAAGTTAGGGAAAGCCAATGAACGATGTAGGTGAATTATTAAAAACCAATGGGATTAAACCATCTTATCAGAGGATTAAAATCTATGAGTTTCTTATGAACAATAGAGAACATCCAACGGTGGAAAGCATCTACAATGCCCTAAATGGCCAAATCCCTACACTTTCCAAAACAACAGTTTACAATACCCTCAAAATTTTTATCGATAAAGGAATTGCCATGGCAATCACCATCGATGACAACGAAGTGCATTTTGATGCTCAAATGGACCTTCACGGTCATTTCAAGTGCGAGCATTGCCATCAAATATATGATTTTAAAGTCAATTTTGAAGGCGCACTAGGCGATGAGTTGGACGATTTTGAGATTTTGGAACAGCAGATGTTTTTATACGGCATCTGTAAAACTTGTAGAGAAATTACTTAGGAGGTATGACATGGCAAAGAGATTAGACGTTTACAAATGCGAAGAATGCGGCAATATCGTTGAGCTTACACATGTTGGCGACGGCACTTTAGTGTGTTGTGGTAAAGATATGATCTTGTTGGAAGAAAAAACAGCAGATTTAACAACTGAAAAACATGTGCCTGTTATCGAGCCTATTCAAGGCGGTTATAAAGTGACTGTCGGCTCTACACTTCATCCAATGACAGCAGAACATTACATTGAATGGATAGAGCTAATCACTGAATCTGAAACACTTATTACTTTCTTAAATCCTGGCGATGAGCCAG
>CAYLNI010000017.1:5997-7620 GCA_964384705.1 uncultured Fusibacter sp. | reverse complement strand
GGCGATAAAAGCAAGAGAATATTGTAATTTACACGGTTTGTGGAAAAACGAACTATAAACCATTTTGGAGTTTAGAATGCAAGTCATTCTAAACTCTATTTTAAGGAGACTTTTATGATTAATACGAGATTAGAAGACGTTATCAATAAGCAAATTAATGCAGAATTATATTCAGCTTATCTGTATTTATCAATGTCTGCATATTTTGACAGCATCAACATGCCTGGGTTCTCTAACTGGATGCGTGTTCAATTCGAAGAAGAACAGTTCCATGGTATGCGATTTTTAAACTATCTTGTTAGCCGTGGTGGCAGAGTCAAATTAGATGCGATAGAAAAACCACAATTTGAATGGAAGAGCCCACTAGAAGTGTTTGAACATACGCTTGAACATGAAAAGCACGTTACTGCATTACTTAACAATATTGCTGAAGTCGCTGAAGTTGAAAAAGACCGTCCGACGAGAAATCTGATGATCTGGTTTATTGACGAGCAAGTGGAAGAAGAAGGCAATGCAGAAAAAATTATCAACGAACTCAAATTAATCGGCGGCGAAGGTCACGGAATGCTCATGCTCGATCGCGAATTTGCGACTAGAGTTTTTGTACCACCAGTGATTTAAGCGACTGAAAAATTGAACAATACAATAATAGAATAGATAAAGTGGAGGTATTTAGAAGATGGCGAGCATCAAAGGCACACAAACAGAGAAAAATTTACTTAAAGCATTTGCAGGTGAGTCCCAGGCGAGAAATAGATACCATATGTTTGCAAAGCAAGCTGAAAAAGACGGTTATAGACAAATCGCTGATTTCTTTATGGAAACTGCAGACAACGAACGCGTACATGCAGGTAGATTCTTCAGCTTTTTAGAAGGCGGCGATTTAGAAATCACAGCAACTTATCCAGCTGGCAAAGTCGGTACGACGCTAGAAAACTTAAAAGCGGCTGCTATGGGCGAAAATGAAGAGTGGACAACGCTTTATCCTGAATTTGCAAGAATCGCTAGAGAAGAGGGCTTCCCAAAAGTTGCTGCTTGTTTCGAGTTCATTGCAAAAGCTGAAATTGAGCATGAAAACCGTTACAACAAACTTGCAGAAAACATCGAAAACGGTAAAGTTTTCAAAAAAGACGAAGTCGTTAGATGGAAATGCAACAAGTGCGGTTATGTACACGAGGGAACAGATGCACCAGAAATGTGCCCAACTTGTCTTCATCCTAAAGAGCACTTTGAACTTAAAGAAACAAATTATTAATCCTGAAATTTATAATTAAAGGCTGGCTGCAATTTATTTTGCGACCAGCCTTTTTTAGTAGTATGATTATATGTGAACCAATATCATCGACAATTTACATGGTAAAGAAAGTAATAATTTTGGGGAGAAGAATATGATCGTACTCGTAACAGGTTTTGAGCCTTTTGGGGGAGAATCCATGAATCCCGCTTATGAAGCGGTTATGATGTTAAATCAATCAATTCAGGGACACGTCATCATCAAAGCGTGTTTGCCCGTGGTATTTCATGAATCCTTAAGGACACTCGACCGTTTGATTGAAACAGAAGAACCAGATATCATAATCTGTGTTGGTCAAGCTGGTGGCAGAACACAAATCAGCATCGAAC
>CAYLNI010000017.1:0-5984 GCA_964384705.1 uncultured Fusibacter sp. | reverse complement strand
GGTATAAACATAGATGATGCGAGAATTGCTGACAACAGTCATCAATCGCCAATAGATGTCCCAATCAATCCAACTGGGCCTGCGGCTTATTTCTCAAATCTTCCCATCAAAGCGATGACTAAAGCCATCTGTGATTCAGGGATTCCAGCTTCCGTTTCAAACACAGCGGGTACTTTTGTGTGCAATCACGTTTTCTATGGCCTGATGGACATGATTGCACAAAAATACCCCCTAAAAAGAGGGGGATTTATACATGTCCCGTATGCGCCTCAGCAAGTTGCCAATGCGCCGAACATGCCGTCGATGCATTTGAGAGATATCGTCAAAGCACTTGAAATAGCTGTCCTCGCCGCATGCACTACAGAAATAGATATAGTAAGTAGTGAAGGAACCACATGTTAAGGAACCACTTGTTAAGTAACTACATGTAAAGCTTTGTCTTTGCCTATTTAAATGGCGCCATACCATCGTTGGCGAGCTTGTCGGCGAGATGATTGAGCTGGATCAGTTCTAGAAATTCAGATTCACTCAATTTTTCATCGTGTTCTGTATTGAATTTAGTCAGCCATTTTTTGACGTCTGCTTTTTTAGATGCGTCCAGATGGCCTTTGATTTTGAAGAAAGTCACTTTTTCAAACGATTCCACCAAATTGATCAGTTTTTCCCAAAGAGCTTTGTTTTCAACGGGCTCTTTTTTTGATGTGATCCAACCGTTGATGCGCCACTTATGATACCAGCCATTGTTGAAGCAGTTGACCACATAGGCACTATCTGAATAGATGTTTACGGGTATATTTTTCATCTTTAGTTGACTAAGCGCTTCTATTGCAGCAGTAAGTTCCATGATGTTGTTTGTCGTTTGACTAGCGCCTCCACAGATTTCTTTCACTTGGTCTTTATATTTTAGGACAGCTCCCCAGCCGCCGACATTTGATTCTTTACCGTTTCCGGAACATGCTCCATCGCAGAATATGATTATATTTTTCATTGGACACCTCAAGTGTATTATATCAAGCCTGCCAATAATGTTCAATGTTTACACCAATTAAGTCACCTCAATAATTATTTCATCAGAAATAAGCTGATAAAATGACGGAATTTTCACACAATTACTAAAAAATTTGATATGATAAAAATGCAGCATAATTATTAGTGCTTAGGAGGCATTCACATGTTTAATAATCATTTAGAGGTACTCGACTATTGCAAACAAAATGGCATTGAATTCGTCGATTTTAAACTGCTTGATCTTGCAGGCAGATGGCACCATCTAACTATCACGACAAGGCGTTTTACTGCAGAAACGATTGAGAACGGTATAGGATTTGATGGATCGAGTTACGGTTTTTTAAGTGTTGAAAAATCTGATATGGTGTTTAAACCTGACTTAAATGCCTATTTCATTGATCCTTTTAATGAAGCGAAAACACTTGTGTTTATGACGCGTATCTATAAAGTGTCTGACAAACATATAAGGTTTGAAAGCGATCCAAGGTTTATTTGTGAAAAAGTTGAAGCGTACATGAAAGCAGAAAATATTGCGACCAAAGCACTACTTGGTCCTGAATTTGAATATTATACATTTGATACTTGTCACTATAGAGTTGACCCTCAAGCGTCAAGTTATGCCATTGATACCGTTCAAGCAGGTTGGAATGCCCATAAACCTGAGAACAACAACGGGTACCTAGTTCATCATCATGGCGGGTATCACGTGGACAGACCAAAGGACATCAATTTCGATATGAGAAATGAAATGGTAAAAATACTTGAGTCGCTAGATGTTCCCGTCAAATATCATCATCCAGAAGTTGGTGGTCCAGGACAGCAGGAGATCGAGCTCGATTTTGAAAGTCCAATCATCATGGGCGACCGTTCGATGAAGGTCAAATACGTGGTGAAGAATACTGCAGTCTTATTCAATCGCACGGCAACTTTTATGCCAAAGCCGATATTTGGCGAAGCAGGAAGCGGTATGCACGTTCATATGCAGTTATTCAATGATGAAACGCCTTTATTCTTTGAAAAAGGTGGTTATGCTGATATGAGTGCCATTGGCTTGTATGCGATGGGTGGCATCCTCAAACATGCCTCTTCGCTCATGGCATTTACAAATCCTAGCACCAACTCATATAAGCGATTGGTTCCAGGATATGAAGCACCAGTTAGCGTGTGTTTTGGTACAGCCAATAGAAGCTCTGTTATCAGAATTCCAGGTTATGCTATCCAACCAAACGAAAAACGATTCGAGTTTCGACCATCCGATGCGACAGCCAATCCTTATTTGTGCTATGCAGCATTGATGATGGCTATGTTCGACGGCATCAAAAATAAGATTGACCCGATTGAAAACAAATATGGTCCTTACGACATCAACATCTTTAAGCTTTCAGAATCTGAAAGAAAGCAAATTGGTGGGCTCCCTTCAAATCTTCACGACGTCATCTCTGCCATAGAAAGCGACCAAGCCTATCTCTTAGAGGGCGGTGTCTTTACAGAAGCAATCATTAAAGATCAAATTGAGTATCTCAAAAGGGAAGCAAATGCTGAAAGCCTTATGCCTTCTCCAAGAGAGTTCAAAATGTACTACGATTTGTAAGGCGCATCAAGGTTCAAAAGCACGTGGGACTCTAGTCTCATAAAGCTTTTGAACCTTTTTTTGAGACTTGCTTTTTTGTATAAAAGTGTCAATAAGGATTGTAATGAAATCGAGTTAATGAGATAATACAGTATAACTCGACGCATATATAAAGGACGAAAACATATGATAAATAAAGAGAATGGCGAAGCACTCAACTTGTTGAAACAATTCATAAGCACGCGCAGCGATAGTGCCACTGAATATGAACAAGCCTTTGAAAAGATCATTGTCGACACCATTAAAAATATAGATTACTTCAATGAAAACCCTAACCATTTTGGCACATCTGCACTTCCTGATGATACTTTAGGGCGTTCAGTCATTTGGGCTTTCAACGATAACAAAGCAACTAAAACGGTTATCTTGTTTGGACACCATGATGCCGTCGATTTATCTGTATATGACCATTTGGATGGCCTAAATCCAGAAACGCTCTTAATACAACTCAAAGCAGCACAAACTTGTGTCCCGGTAGAAGAATTTGAAGGCGAATGGCTATTTGGTCGAGGAAGCTGCGACATGAAGGCAGGTCTTGCCATCAACTTGCATCAGCTAAAAAAATCGACGTTATCATCACCAGGTATCAATGTCCTTTTCTTATCCGTACCAGATGAAGAAACGCAATCTGCAGGTATGCGACATGCCGTGACGTTGCTCAAATCACTGAAAGATAGATTTTCATTGCACTTTGAACTCGCAATTCTCACAGAGCCACATGAGAGAGCGCATAAAGGTGAGTTTAGAATATCAACCGGTTCTGTCGGCAAGATGATGCCGGTCATCGTAACAAAAGGGATGCCGACGCATTCAGGTGTCGCCTATAGTGGTCTCAATAGCATTAGTATTGCCATGGAGATCGTCAAAGCAATTGAGCTTAATGTCGAAATGGGTGATACAATCAACAAACGCATGACGCCGCCACCGGCATTTTTAAATATGTATTCTGTTAAAGAAACCTATGATGTGACAACGCCAGAATTCACAATTGCCTATTTTAACTGGTTGTATTTAAAAGGCAATCTCACAGGTAAGTTTGAACAGCTCAAAGAGCTATGCAAATGGTCAATGGAAGATGCCATCAATCAATTTAATTATTCTTATAACGAATATTTGAGAAAACAGGCGATGCCTTCTTATCGTGAATGCATGGAATTCAAGTTTGAAATTCTCCTCTATGAAGAACTTGTCGATCGTATGAAACATACGACAGATGTAGAAGACCTTTTCAATCAACTTAGACTGAACAATCCGATGATGCCAGCTCATGAGTTGACAGTATTGCTTATCAGACAGTTGATTCGTTTAATGGACGCCTCCTATCCAGTCGTTGTTATCGGTCTGTTGCCACCTTTTTATCCTGTAGTGGACAGCGCTTCCTATTATGAAGAAAAACTCAAGAGCGATTTTGAAGTTGCCCTAGAAGCGCAAGGATTAACCTATACAAGAGATAACTATTTTATGGGGATCTCCGATATGAGTTACATCAAAAAGATGAGCCATGACCCACGTGCTATATTGAATCAGATGCCACTCTACAATTTGGCGTACAAACTTGATTTTGAAAGCATATCTGATCTGGATATAGACGTTATCCACATTGGTCCATGGGGAAAAGACTTACATCAGAAGACTGAACGCGTGTTTATTAAAGATGTTATTGATACGGTTCCAAACTTGATAGATTCCGTATTTGCAACGGTTTCAAAATTGATTTAAATTGAATGATGCAATTTTAGCACATAAAAATAACGCCAAATTGTTTGTTAGTCGCAAACAATATTGGCGTTTTTTTATGTTTTTTGAGCATTATTTTTTTATCCCCAGTGTTAGCAGTTAACACTCACAGGCTTTCAACAGGATATCGGCTTATCTGTGGATAAAATTGTGGATACTGTGGGCAAACGCATGTTTGCCTTTCTAAAAAGACAGTTTTCTGTTGATGATTGCTTCAAACGCATCGACGTCTTCTTTGATTTTATCGAGTGATGCGTTCCAGAAATCTTGCCCAGTTGGATCTATTTGCATGAGTGAACATACCGTCTGAATATCGTTTTTGCCAGTGGCTCTCAACATCTCATCGTATGCGGGAACAAATTGACCGGGATTATCCAAGTATTTTGAGTAGAGCCCAGTTGCAAAGAGGAGTCCAAATGCATAAGGGAAGTTGTAAAAATTGCGCGTTGCATAATAGTAGTGTGTTTTATTGAGCCACATATAAGGATGTAAAACGTCAGGGTCTAGCCCATCGCCATAAGCTTTTTTCTGAGCACTGATCATGCTCGTTTTGAATTCTTCCACTGAAAGCGGATGATCCTTTCGGATTTCAAAAATCTCAGTTTCGAAGTAGAACCTCGACAAGATATCTACGATAACTTGAGTCGCACTTGAAAGACTGTTTTCGAGGATGGCAAGTTTCAAATCGTCATCGGCATCCTCTAATACTGCGTTTCTAACGATGGTTTCGCAGAAGATAGACGCAGTCTCGGCAAGCGGCATTGGATAGGTCGTATTGAGTATGCTCTCAGACATGATGCGATCGCCGTGAAATGCGTGACCGAGCTCATGTGCAATCGTCAAGACGTTCTTGAGTTTTCCTGTGAAATTGAGGAGAACGCGGCTTTGTTTGATACTCGGTATATTGGCGCAAAATGCACCGCCAACTTTCCCTTCAGCCGGTTCAAAATCGATCCAATTTGCTTTAAAGCAATGGTCTGCGAAATTGGCAAGATCTTCACTGAAATTGGCAAAGTATTTTACGATAAATGCATGTGCTTCATCAATTGTAAAATCGCGATCAATCGTTGCAACTGGCGCGAATAAATCGTAGAAAGGGAGTGTGCCACTGTTACCTAAAAATTTCGATTTGAGCTTAAGGTATCTTCTGAATTCAGGGAGATACGCTTCCATGGAAGTGCGCATGGCATCTAGAATTTCAGGTGTCATTCTTGCGTTAAAAAGTGTCTCGTGAAGTGGGGACTCGAATCCCCTCATAGCGCTAAGTGTCAACACTTCACCTTTTATGCCGTTAAGTGCAGCAGCTGAGATTTCAGCATGCTTTTCATAGACTTTAAGTTCGGCGTGATACCCTTGCTTTCTAATGTCAGAATCAGCGCTGAATGCAAGGTTTCTAATGGACATGATCGGAAGGGTCTTAGTTTCTCCAGCTAATGACACCTCACCCGTGAGCTGAGATGACGCTTTGCTTTGAAGCGTTTCCCATGCCAAAGAACCCGTAGTTGTTAGCTTTGAAGCTAGAATTTCTTCTTCAGGTGACAGCATGTGTGCTGTAGATGCTTTTAGTTCGTTTAAATAGAACAGGTGCTGTTCGATCATAGTCGACTTT
>CAYLNI010000016.1:32176-35149 GCA_964384705.1 uncultured Fusibacter sp. | reverse complement strand
AACTTAAACAAATCTCTGAAAAACAAAATGCAGCCGTGTTAAAAGTAATTTCTGCTTTTGAAACGATTAAAAAAGCTTATGAGATGATTTCGGCTAACATCGGTTCAATCGGTCAAGCCGTTACAGGAGTCAATCAAGATAAAGAGATGATCGTCAGCAGTATTGAAAACATTTCCGCAGTATCTGAAGAAACTGCAGCGGCTTCTGAAGAAGTAACCGCTTCGATGGATCAACAGACGTTTGCCGTTGACGAAGTGGCTAAAGCGGCGCAAGATCTCAATCAGATTTCAATTCAACTCAGCCAAGAAATTTCTAAATTTAAGATTTAACGGACTGAAGATGAAACTGCATAAAAAGTAAGATTTTATACAGAGGGGTGTATGCGTGAGAAGATCGCGTATGCGCCCCTTTACATTTAAGGTATTTCATTTACATAGTTTTATGCGTATAATATTGATAAAGGAGGGAATCATGAAGATCAAAACGTACATACACAGTTTATTTGACGCATCTAGAAAATACGCCTCTGAAGATCCTAAGCATTCATTTGAATTAGCTGAAGAAGCCTTCAGACATGCAGATTCCCTACATTTAAACGTCGAAAAAGGGTTTGCCCTATTCCATATGGCTTATGCTTGTCGGGTCATGTCCGATTATAGCAACGGACTTAAGTATGCATTTGACGCACTTGAAATCTTAAAGGCGAATAATAACATCCTTGGCATCTATAGAGTGAGAAATATCATAGGCATCATCTATTTTTATTTCGGCGCATTGACAGACGCACTTGAACATTTTATGGAAGCATTGACGCTCGTGAAAAACCAAAACGATGCCAATCTAGAGACATCGCTACTCAATAACATAGGCGAAGTCTATCGAGAAGCAGGCGATCTGGATAAAGCGATGCAGTACTATAAAAAAGCACTCACAATTTCTAAGAAGCATAACCTAGATATCAATACGTCGGCGATCTACCTAAATATCGGAGAAATACTGTTCCTTAAGGGGCAACATGTCCAGTCTTACAACAACTTGAAAAAAGGCTATGATATAGTCTCTATGCACAACAGGCCGCTTGAACAAGGCGAAGCTGAAACTAAAATCGGTCGAGCAATTGCACTTCAAGGCAAACACGATCAAGCAAAAATCATATTCTTGACGGCACTTAAAAAGCTCAATACGATCAACAACAAATACTATCTCGTCGATCTGCTCATCGAGATGGCTTCGTTAGATAAAGCGGTTGGATTGAGTCCGATTCGAAATTTAAATGAAGCCCTGGATGTTGCACTGAACAATGGCATTGAAAAAAAGGCGATGATCATATACAAGATGATCTCAGAATACTATGAATCACTGGGTGATTATAAACTCGCTTTTGATTATTTTAAAAGCTATCATTTGAAGTTGGGTGAGGTGGAAGCATCCAATCTATCGAAACGACTGGAGATCATCTCAGTTGAATTCAACTACTATAAAGAAAAAAGTGAAAACGCCAAGCTTAAAAAGTTAAGTGAGAAATTGACTCGAGATATTCAGGCGACAAATAAATCGCTGGAAAAGATGAAATCGACGAACAAATCACTTTTGAAAGAAAATTTGATAGATGAACTGACACAGCTCTTGAATCGTCGAGGGATTGAAAAAAAATTCAACGATATATTTAGTGAACCTCATGAAATCTATGGCGTTATCATATTGATGGATATCGATCGTTTTAAAGTTTACAATGACACTTGGGGTCACGTCCAAGGCGATCAATGTCTCAGAATGATATCAAGTTCACTTAAGAATCAACCATTTAGAGAGTATTTTGTCGGCAGATATGGTGGTGAGGAATTTGTCGCTTTTGTGAGAATCGATACAATTGATGAGGCAAAGTTGATTTGTGAACGCATTCGTAAGAGTATTGAGAAGCTTTCTATAAAAGCCAACAATTGGAGCGATGAAGTTGTAACCCTCAGTATTGGCGCCTATTTTGGTTTGATAGACAAAGCGCACATCAAGACATTTGTTAAGCTGGCTGATCAACAACTTTATTATGCAAAATTTAGTGGTAGAAACAATGTGCAAATAACAGATCGGAGAACTTTAGATGAAGCTCAATAGGAAATTGCATATCCCACTTTATATACAACTTAAAGATCAAATTCTCTTGTCCATCAAATCAGATGCTTATCAGATAGGAGATGCAATTTTAAGCGAACAGGAACTCATGAAAGTATATCAAGTCGGCCGTGTGACAGTTCGAGAAGCGATCAATGAACTCGTTAAAGAAGGTTTTTTGGAGAAACATCAAGGAAAGGGAACGTTTATCAAACGCAAAGAGACAAGCCTCGGGTTTGAACCACTGATTAGTTTGTCTTATTCTTTAAGCCTTAGAGGATGGTCTCACCAAAATACACTTCTCGAGAAGGGGTTGATTCCCAATGATGTGTCTGAATATCAAATTTGTGGTGATCGCCTTTTCTTTTTTGAGCGCAATCGCACCATAGATGGCCATCCCCTTGGTTTTGAAAAATTTTATATGCATGCATCATTTGAGACACAAATTGACGCGTACGATTTGGAAAAATCCATAGGCAAGCTTTTATTAGAAGTTCTAAAACTACCAATAGAAAAGATGGTCCAAGAGGTAACCGTCGTCCAAGCTCAACCGCGTGAGGCAAAGCTTCTTAGCTTATCTGAAGAAAGTGACTTGATGCTACTGAAACGATGGCTATTTATCAAGGGCATTGAAGGTGCGTATCAATACTACGAACTTAGGGTGCCAGTTGGCGTTTCGGCTTTTCCATCTGATTTACTTTAAAACACTTAGCAAAGTGCTTAATAACGAGACTTATGAATAGTCCTGGTATTAAGCACTTTTTTTGTTGCAATATTTACGAGAGACGCAAACTATGATATCATTAATCAAACGTTCGGACGACCGAACAAATACGTCGCAATGAAGAGGTTATCATGAAAAGG
>CAYLNI010000016.1:20478-32157 GCA_964384705.1 uncultured Fusibacter sp. | reverse complement strand
GTTCATAGATTAGAACGAAAATTGAGAAAAAAGGTTGACGTATCCATTAGTTGTTCACGTATTCAAGATTCTATAAGGCTTGAAGGGCGTGTTGCGCACTGGGATGATGTCGTAAGGGCAGGTTACATAGCGGCTAAAGCGCCTTTTCGAGAAGTGGTCAATGACCTTTTTTTTAATGATAATTCACAGAATATTCAGACGATTCGAGGCGCAAGTAAATTACATCAAGTTGATAAGAGTGATCTGTCATGTGATATTTTGATTATAGGGGCCGGCATCATCGGGTCATCGATAGCGCGCGAAATGTCAAAGTACAAACTTAAAATATTATTGATCGACAAAGCCTACGATGTTGGCGTTCATACGTCTTCTAGAAATGATGGCATGATCCATCCCGGTATAGCGGCACCAATGAAAAGTTTAAAGGGAAAACTAAACATTCGAAGCATAAAGCTTTATAAAACTGTTTCCGATGAGCTTGGCGTACCCATTAGATGGTGTGGCAGTTATATCTTGTTTCGATCGCGAATCAGCAAGGTTTTGAAGCCGTTGTTCGCGATAAAAGCAAGGCGGATGGGCATGGAAGGTCTACGGTTTTTAAATGCTAAAGAAGTCTATGCGCACGAACCACATTTATCAAAAGGGGTGAGATGGGGTGTGCTCTGCGAACAATCTGGTGTAGCGTCACCGTTCAAAATGACAGTGGCCTATGCAGAAAATGCGATACAGAACGGCGTCGTACTGGGGCTCAACACAGAAGTTCTCGGCATGAAACTCGATTCAGGACGAATCGTCAGCGTTCAGACCAATAGAGGTGAGATCAAAGCCAAATGCGTTATCAATGCAGCCGGTGTGTCTACAGACCTCATCGCTCAAATGGCGAACGATCGATTTTATACCATTCATCCAAGAAAAGGTGAAGTCGTTTTGTTTGATAAAAAGAAAGCATATTTGGTAAATGGCATACTGGGGTTCATCGGTGATAGAAGCAGTAAAAACACAAAAGGTGGGGGCATCATAAAAACGTATGAGGGCAATATCCTCGTTGGTCCAAATGCAATTGAGACGCCAGAGCGTGAAAATTATGACACGGATATGACGACCCTTAAGGAACTACTTAGTCAAAAGCTGCCTCAAATAGAAGGTTTGACGATGGAAGATGATATCACCTATTTCACAGGGATTAGAGCAGCTACCTACAAGGAAGATTTTATTGTTGAGAGGTCGAATCAATTGGTGAACTTCATCCACGTTGCGGGCATACAGTCACCAGGCTTTGCATCCGCTCCAGGCATTGCGGAGCGGGTGGAATCTATAATTAGTGGGTGCGCATTAGAGGTTTTTAAGTCATCTTTGACAAAGAAAGATGATTGGAACCCAATCAGAAAAGCCATCCCAGAACTAGCAAACATGACACTAGACGAACGGCAAAAATGGATTGAATCAAGGCGAGAATATGGTGAAATAATCTGCCGATGTGAAGAAATCAGCAAAGGAGAGATCATAGATGCGCTTTCAACACCTATTCCAGTGGACACTGTCGATGGGGTGAAAAGAAGGGTTAGAGCCGGTATGGGGCGTTGTCAGGGCGGTTTCTGCATGCCTCTCGTCATGGAAATCATCCATGAGATCAAAGATATTCCCACCGAATCCATCACAAAAAAGTCAGGTTCTTCAAAAATTGCGGTTCATGAGACGAAGCATCGGGAGGTGATATGATGTTTGACTGTATGGTCATAGGCGCAGGCCCTGCTGGACTTGCCGCCGCTCTTGAAATCACTAAGACCGGTGGCACTGTCATAATCATTGAACGTGAGGCGCGACTTGGCGGCATCTTAAAACAGTGTATTCATGATGGCTTTGGGCTCATTAAATTCAATCGACAATTGACTGGGCCAGAATATGCTCAAATCTATATTGATGCGATATTAAGTACCAACAGCCAAATCGCAATAAAAACCTTTGTGACATCAATAGAAGTTATAGAGGATGGTTTTAAAGCTGTTTTGATAGATGCAGAGCAAGGTGTTAGAGCAATTGAAGCAAAAACGGTGATCCTTGCAACAGGTTGCAGAGAACGAACGAGCAAGCAACTTTATATAGGTGGGTCTAGACCAGCTGGCATTTATACGGCTGGCACAGCACAGTTCCTAGTGAATATAGAGGGTTTGATGCCCTGTGATCGATGTGTCATTTTAGGCAGTGGCGACATAGGTCTTATCATGGCACGACGTTTGACTTTGGAAGGGGCTAAAGTGATCGGTGTCTTTGAGGCAAAATCGGAACCATCTGGACTTCCAAGAAATATCAGCCAGTGCCTAGACGACTTTGACATACCTCTTCATCTTTCAAAGACGGTTATAGCGACACATGGCACTGAACGTCTTGAAAGTGTCGTCGTAGCCAGCTTAAATGAGGATTTAGAGATTATTGAAGGCACGGAAGAACACATCGCATGTGATGGTCTAATCCTTTCAGTTGGCTTAATACCTGAGAATGAAGTGGCTGAAAAGCTCGGCATCATTATCGATGCAAAGACAAAAGGACCGGTCGTCGACGAAAAATATATGACGTCGGTTCCAGGAGTATTTTGCTGCGGCAATGCACTGCATGTCTTTGACTTAGTCGATCATGTTACGGTTAGTGGTGAACGCGCTGGGCACAGTGCGATGCGATATCTGGGGGGGAACCAATGAAGATGATTTGTTTGAGCTGTCCAAGAGGATGCCAAATGGTGGTCACCATGTTAGATGACGTCATGGATGTGGCTGGTCATAGCTGTCCAAAAGGCATAGAATTCGCTGAGCGTGAGTGGTATCATCCCGTCAGGATATTGACGACAACGGTCAGGACGGATGACGATAAACTGCGTCGTATTCCAGTACGCACAACGTCTGACATACCAAAAGACAAGTTGATGGAAGCGATGGTTGCACTAGATGCGGTCGTCGTCACCTTGCCGATTGCAATAGGCACTGTGATCGTTAAAAATCTTTTGAATCTCGGAACAGATGTCATAGCCACCTTTTCCACGAAACCGATAAGTCGTTGAGAATAGGATTAATAGATAATGAAAATTAAACAAATGGAGGGACACCTATGAGGCAAAAAATCAAGGGATTCTACCCCGATTGGACCGAGTCGCCACCACCTGAAGGGTCATATCGTTCAATCTTAAAATGGGGCAATCCATCAGAATTCAAGCATCCCAATCATCGCCTATATAGCTTGATGAAAAAGACATTTGATATGACGGATGACGATTTTAAAATCAAAAGGGAAATGGGTCTTGATAAAGTCCAGTACGATAAGCCAATTGGACTTGCCAAAGAGCACATGGATGCTTTTATAGAGATGATTGGATATGAAAATGTGAAAATGGATGATTATTCTAGACTTCAGGTCGCATATGGCAAGACGATGATCGACTTGATGCGTCTCAGAAAAGGCATTGTGGAAAATATTCCGGATTTAGTGCTTCACCCTTATTCAAAAGAGGATATTCAGAAAATTGTCGCTTACTGCCATGACCACTATATCCCAGTCACCATCTATGGGGGTGGGTCTTCTGTCACACGCGGTGTCGAATGTATGAAAGGTGGCGTATCCCTTGACATGCGCGTCCATATGAAGCGCGTCATCAAATTCAACGAAACCAATCAAACCATCACAGTAGAAGCCGGTATGAATGGTCCTGACTTGGAACGCGCGCTCAATGAAGCGCCTATTCGGTTTGGCGCTAAGCGCGCGTACACCTGTGGCCATTTCCCACAATCATTCGAGTATTCTGTCGTCGGCGGGTGGGTCGTGACACGAGGTGCTGGTCAAAACTCCACGTATTTTGGAAAAATTGAGGACCTCGTCATCTGTCAAGAATATGTGACGCCTATCGGTACGATAGAAACCAAAGAGTATCCAGCAATGTCAACGGGTCCGAGCATCGATCAAATCATGATGGGTAGCGAAGGGGCATTTGGCGTTTTAGTTTCATGTACGTTAAAAGTATTTCGATACATGCCAGAGAACCAAAGGCGGTTTAGCTACATATTTAGGAACTGGAGCCAGGCAAAAGAAGCGGCACGTGAAATCATGCAGAGTCAGTTTGGTTATCCCTCTGTCTTTAGACTCTCTGACCCTGAGGAGACAGATGTCATGTTGAAGCTCTATGGTATTGAAGATACACCTCTGAATACCATGATGGACTTAGTCGGCTATAAAGAGGGCGAACGTTGTCTTTTTTTAGGCAGTACGGATGGCGAGCGGGCATTTACCAAAAATATAACGCGAAAAGTGCATCGTATCTGCAGGGCACACGGTGGCTTTTATCTAACGGGTATCCCAGTCAAAGAGTGGGAGAAAGGCAGGTTTAGAGATCCCTATATGAGAGAGGATCTTCAAGACTTTGGGATCTTGACAGATACTTTAGAGTGTTCCGTGACCTGGGAAACAATGGAAGCTGTCCATGAAGGGGTCAGAGCCTATTGCAAAAGCAGACCCAATACGATATGCATGACGCATATGTCCCATGTGTACCCGCAAGGGGCCAATCTCTATTTCATTTTCATAGCAAAAATGGATGATATTGACGCCTACTTAGCCTATCAAGCGGGCATCTTGGATAATATCTTAAAATACGGCGCTTCCATGAGTCACCATCATGGCATAGGTAAAGCCTTTGCACCTTGGCTTGAGAAGCAGATTGGCACAAATCAATTGGATGTATTTAGAGCTTTGAAAAAGCATTTTGATCCACATGAAATCATGAACCCTGGTGGTACTTTAGGCTTGTAGCTGACGAATAAGTAGACGGCTCATTGGTGTGACAAGGCTTGTCCCACGTCACCAATTGCGGTATAATGATGAAGTACGACCAATTGAAAGAAAAAGGGGAGACACAAATGAAAAACTACAATAATGAACTAGAAAAATACGCCGCGTTGGCAGTGAATGTAGGCATTAATGTACAACCAATGGAAGGCTTGATTATCACAGCAAATGAATCAGGACTGCCCCTCGCTCGAGAAGTTATGAAAAAGGCCTATGCTGCGGGTGCTAAGCACGTCGAGTTTATGTTGAACGACGACTTGATGACTTTGGCGCGTTATGGCAATGCCCAAGATTACGTTTTTGAAAATTACCCACAATGGAAAGTCGACTTACTCGTCAAATTGTATGAAGACAATTACCATCACCTTTATATCATCGCGCCAGATCCAGAGCTCCTCAAAAATGTGCCTGGCGACATCGTAGCCATCGATCAGAAATCTGCATCTACAGCACTTTCACCTGCTACAAAGTACCGCATGACGGGTCAAACAAAATGGTGTATCGTCGCTGTCCCATCGGAAGCATGGGCTAAAAGCGTCTATCCTGAAATGACTGAGGAAAATGCAATCGACGCTCTTTGGAACAAAATCTTTGATGCGACGCGCGTGAGTACAGCTGATCCAGTAGAAGCCTGGAAGCAACACGACATTAACCTTAAAAAATATAAAAACTACTTAAATGAAAAACAATTTGAAAAACTCGTCTTTAAAGCACCAGGTACTGAACTGGAAATTTGCTTGGCTGATGGTCATTATTGGATGGGCGGCTCTAAAAACAGCCATGCTGGAGACGCTTTCGTCGCAAATATTCCAACAGAGGAAGTATTCACGACACCACATCGCTACAAAGTAAACGGCACTGTGCGTTCGACAAAACCACTAAGCCACAACGGCAAGATCGTTGACGACTTTGGATTTACATTTAAAGATGGTCGCGTCGTCGATTATTATGCAGGCAAGGGCAAAGAGGTATTAGATAGTATGCTCGCAAACGATGAAGGGGCTAAATACCTTGGTGAAGTTGCACTCGTGCAAAATGATTCGCCGATTTCAAATACTGGCATACTCTTCAACAACACTCTTTTTGATGAGAACGCATCGATTCATTTAGCATTGGGTAGAGCGTATGCTTATGCGATGCAAAACGGGTCAAATGCGACGCAAGAAGAACTTGAAGAAAGAGGTGCCAATTCGAGTTTAATCCATGTCGATTTCATGATTGGTGGACCAGAGATGGAAGTCACTGCGTTTGAAAAAGATGGATCAACGGTCCAATTGTTTGCGAAAGGCAACTGGACATTCTAATTAGCTCAATTTGAAAATGCAACATTTATAACATCAAGTGAAAACATCAAAAAATCAGCCGAGGGTATCTGGCTGATTTTTTTTTGAATACTTGACATAAATGTGGACTTCGTATAAAGTGATTATATAGATTGTGTACAATACAATTGTGTGAAATATAAAGCTGCAACATATCTTATAGTTAGATGATGAGGAGGAAGTTTATGGGATTTTATGATTATTCGGCAGTTAAGATGGATGGCACAGAAGTACCTATGTCTGCATATGAAGGAGAAGTTGTTCTCGTAGTGAACACAGCCACAAAATGTGGTCTAGCGCCACAGTTCGATGATCTCGAAGCGCTACACAAAACCTACGGCGACAAAGGTCTATCAATTCTTGGTTTTCCATGCAATCAATTTGCCAATCAAGAGTCAGGATCTAACGAGCAAGTTCAAAATGTCTGCAGATTGGATTTTGGTGTGACATTTACACTGTTCGAAAAAGTGGACGTCAATGGTGAATCTGCACATCCACTCTACAAATATTTAAAATCTGAGGCAAAAGGCACACTTGGCAATCAGATTAAATGGAACTTTACAAAGTTTCTAGTTGACAAGCAGGGCAATGTCATCAAGCGATTTGCGCCAACAGTCAACCCACGTGCGATCGAAGCGGATATCGTGAAGCTTTTGAACGCATAGGAACTTTTTCCTTTAAATAAACGTCAAAAGAGTGTAACATAGTGATATGTCACTGAACCTATTGACACAAATTTTAAAGGGGTGTTACGATGAAACCATTCAAAAAGAGCCATTTAATACTATTGATCCTACTAATCTTAATTGTTTCACTAACTGGCTGTAACTCAAAAAAAGCAGATGATTCGACCACAGAAACTGTCAATACAACTGAAACAACAGGAATTCCTGCTGATGATTTTGGAACGCCAGTCGACTACGATACCGTTTATATTGAAGAATTGCCAATGGATATTCAATTGCAAATTGATGCTTTAATCGTTCAAAGAGGGTATTACAAATGGACAACGGATGAAGGTGCAAATTATTTGCTCATTTCAAGTGGAGAAAAGCCAACAGGTGGTTATGGCATAGAAATGGTGTCATTTGGAGATTATGAAGGTGAGTACAAAGTACTTGTAGGTGAGGGCAAACCCGCTAAGGATGCCGTCGTTCCTCAGATTATCACGTACCCATACGTCGTTGTCAAATACGTAGGCGACCTGGAAATAACTGAAGTCTACAATGAGAATTCGGAAGCTTACGAATTGCTTGAGCCATCTACAGTTGAGACACTAAGTGTCACGGGTGTATATCAAGGTCAAATCGACAACAACAGCATCGAAGTCAAAGTCGGTGAAAACTATATGGCATTTAGAAGCACGAACTTTGAAACATTGTTAGTCGGCATCGAAACAGGAGACACGATAGAAATACAGTATGTCACTAACAGTGAAGGTCAAAATGACCTACTAGAATTGACTAAAAAATAAATCTAAATCATTTGAATGCCTCCCGACTAAGTGTTATAATAGCAATGTTAGGTTTAAGGAGTAGCTTGCAGCGTGAGCTGTGCAGTTGATCGTCAATCACGGTAGCAATACCCGGTCAACCGCTCATTATTTTGAAAGCAAGACTTTTACCTCGATTATTCGGGGTAGGGGTCTTTTTCTTTGGACTATTATTATTGGGGAGGAACTATCATGGAGGAATTTGCACAACTGTTTCAAGGCATTGTACAATTCCAATGGCAGTATTTAGTAATGTATGCTATTGGGTCAGTGCTCATTTTATTGGCGATCAAAAAGGATTATGAACCAATGCTATTGTTACCAATCGGTTTTGGTGCAATTTTGGTCAATTTGCCACTAAGTACAATTTGGGAGTTTGATGGCGCGCCCGGCGTCTTACAGATTTTTTATAATTCGGGAATCTTAACAGAAATTTTTCCAGTACTCATTTTCGTTGCTGTAGGTGCAATGATCGATTTCACACCACTACTTAAAAATCCTAAAATGCTATTTTTCGGTGCAGCTGCACAATTTGGTATCTTTTTTACCGCATTAGGCGCGTTATATCTGAATGTAATATTTCCAGAATTGGGATTTGATCTTAAAACATCAGCTGCAATTGGCATCATCGGTGCGGCAGATGGTCCAACATCTATCTTCGTAGCCTCTAAATTCGCTAAGGAATGGCTTGGACCAATTTCAGTAGCTGCCTATTCTTATATGGCACTCGTACCCGTTATTCAACCACCAGTTGTAAGACTTCTCACGACAAAAAAAGAACGATTGATTCGCATGAGTTTTCAAGATGTGAAAGTATCAAGAACAGTCTTAATCGCGTTCCCAATCTTGATTACGATCATCTCCGGCATTATCGCACCAATCAGTGTACCACTCGTTGGTATGTTGATGTTTGGTAATTTAATCAGAGAATCGGGTGTTCTTGAGCGTCTGTCGAAAGCCGCTCAAAATGAGCTCGCTAACCTAGTTACTTTATTATTGGGTATCACGATTGGTTCAACAATGCACTACGAAAAATTCTTGGATATCCAAACATTGATCATCATGGCAATGGGTCTCGTGGCATTTGTCTTTGACACGGCTGGTGGTGTGTTGTTTGCAAAATTCCTGAATTTATTCACGAAAGAAAAGATCAATCCGATGGTTGGTGCAGCAGGCATCTCTGCATTCCCAATGTCGGCTAGAATTATTCAAAAAATGGCGAAGCAAGAGGATCCACATAACTTCATCCTCATGCAGGCAGTCGGTGCAAATGTAGCAGGTCAACTTGGCTCAATTATCGCAGGTGGTATGGTTCTTGCGCTTGTGCCATGGTTGCTTGCAAGATAGGGGGCAAATATGTACGAATTCGGTTTAGGCTTAGAATTGATGGCATATGGATTAACTGGCGTATTTGCAGTTTTGATCCTATTTTTTATCGTCATTAAATTATTGTTGAAAGTATTCCCTTATAAAGGTGAATAGAAACACTTGACATCATTTTAGATTTGCAGTAATATAACCCTTAATGAATACACTTTAAATTGGTCCAGTGAGGCCAGAAAGAGGTATGGTATGCAAATCAAGGGACATTTATATCTAAATGAAAATATGAAGGAAGCGAGCGCATCATCAAATGATGTGCATTGCTTCCTTTTTTGTTTTGCACCTTCTCTAGTGTAAGTCTATTTTTTCCTTAGAAGAAAGTTGGGAGGGTTTTATGAAAGCGAAATTGATCTTAGAAAACGGCATGGTTTTCGAAGGCACCGCATTTGGACATATCGAAACATGTGTCGGTGAAGTGGTGTTTAATACAGGGATGACAGGCTATCAGGAAGTACTTACGGACCCATCGTATTATGGACAAATCGTGACGATGACTTATCCACTCATAGGCAATTACGGTATTAATCTTGAGGACTTCGAATCTGACAGCACAAAAGTCAGAGGCTTTGTGGTTAGGGAGAAATGCGATGCATCCTCAAATTTTAGATCCGAAATTGAACTAGAGCACTATTTAAAGCAACAAAAAATCATGGGCATTGAAGGCGTGGATACACGTGCATTGACGCGTATGCTTAGAAATCACGGCACAATGCGTGGCATTATCACAGTGGAAACACTTGATCAGGCGACTATCGAAGCAGCTATTGCTGGGTTTGACAACAGCGATGCCGTGTATAGAGTCTCGACGCAAGCAATCGTACCACTTGACGATATCACGGACGCAGACAGCGATTCGGACAGTGCAACTGGAAAAGTGCCGCTCGGTAAGCGCGTTGCCGTCTGGGACTTTGGCGTCAAACAAAACATCTTAAGAAACCTCCAAAAGCGAGGTGCGATGATAACACTCTATCCAGCAGCGACGAAGGCTGAAACGATACTCGCAGCTGAGCCGGATCTCATATTCTTAACAAACGGTCCTGGCGACCCAGCCGATTTAGGGCCAATCATAGATGAACTTAAGAAACTCATAGGGGTTAAGCCGGTTGTAGGCATCTGCCTAGGGCATCAACTCTTAGCCCTTGCAATGGGTGGCGAAACTGAAAAACTAAAATTCGGCCATAGAGGGTGCAACCGTCCAGTAAAGGACTTGCGTACGAACCGCATTACCATAACCTCACAAAACCATGGCTATACGGTATCAAAGCTGCCAGATGACGTCGAGCTGACTCATGTGAGCTTGAATGATAGGTCCGTTGAAGGCATGCGCCATAAGACATTGCCGGTATTCTCAGTGCAGTTTCACCCTGAAGCATCTCCGGGACCAGTGGAAAGCAGTTATTTATTCGACGATTTTTTAGAATACGCAGAGTAGGAGGATCATATGCCATTAAATAATGCGATAAAAAAAGTACTTGTAATCGGTTCGGGACCAATCGTCATCGGTCAAGCCGCCGAATTTGATTACTCTGGCACACAAGCGTGTCAAGCACTTCGAGAAGAAGGCGTCGAGGTCGTATTGATCAACTCAAATCCTGCAACGATCATGACGGATGTAGAGATTGCAGATAAAATCTATATCGAACCCATTACTTTGGAGTATGTCACAATGGTCATCGAAAAAGAGAGACCAGACAGTTTGTTAGCTGGTATGGGCGGCCAAACGGCACTCAATATGGCGCTGGAGTTATCCGAAACAGGCGTCTTGGAAAAATATGGCGTCACGATGATCGGCACAAAAATCAAAGGCATCAAGCAAGGAGAAGACCGTGCTTTATTCAAAGAGCTGATGGAAGACATCGGGGAACCAATGATTCAGTCCGAAATATTTACAGAACTTGAAGCAGGCATTCTCTACGCGTCAGAAATTGGTTACCCTGTCATTGTAAGACCCGCTTACACACTAGGGGGAACAGGTGGCGGTATCGCAGACGATGAAGTGGCACTTAGACACATTATGGCTTCAGGGCTTGACTACAGCCCAGTCAATCAAGTTTTGATTGAAAAGAGCATTAAGGGATGGAAAGAAGTGGAATACGAAGTGATGCGCGACGCAAACGGCACTTGTATTTCAGTCTGCAACATGGAAAACTTCGATCCGGTGGGCATCCACACGGGTGACAGCATCGTCGTTGCACCGAGCCAAACATTATCTGATAAAGACTACCAAATGCTGAGAACCTCCGCATTAAAAATCATAGAAGCAATCAAGATTGAAGGCGGCTGCAATGTTCAGTTCGCCCTTCATCCGACAAGCTTTGAATATGCCGTAATCGAAATCAATCCAAGGGTGAGCCGTTCATCTGCTCTTGCATCTAAAGCGACTGGTTACCCAATCGCAAAAGTGGCCGCGAAAATCGCATTAGGCTATCATCTGGACGAGATAAAAAATGCCGTAACAGGTGTCACTTACGCCTGCTTTGAGCCGAGTCTAGACTATGTCGTCGTCAAAATACCAAAGTGGCCGTTTGACAAATTTGGAAAAGCGGAACGGACTCTAGGAACTAAGATGATGGCCACGGGTGAAATCATGGCGATCGGTAGCAATTTTGAAGCGGCCTTTATGAAAGGTGTCCGTTCGCTTGAACTGGGTCAATA
>CAYLNI010000016.1:6470-20468 GCA_964384705.1 uncultured Fusibacter sp. | reverse complement strand
CAAGCATAAAAAATACATGAAATTATCCATCGAAAAATTGAAAGCGCTCGTCATGAAAGCAGATGATGAAAGACTGTTCGCGCTAGCAGAACTCATCAGACGCGTTTACAGGCTCGAAAAAATCGCTGAGATAACGGGCATAGACCCTTGGTTTTTACGCAAACTTCAAGGTATAGTCGACGAAGAGTCCAAACTCGAATGCATGCACCTCGATGAAATCGATGCTGACTACCTGAAAGCACTTAAGAAAAAGGGTTTTTCAGATAAGGGCATCGGCGATCTCATCGGCGTATCGCCAGAAGTCATCTATAACTTGCGCCTACAGATGGGCATCAAACCCGTCTTCCATATGGTAGATACTTGTGCCGGTGAGTTTGAAGCGGTTTCGCCCTATTACTATTCGAGCTATGAAACGGTTGATGAAGTCGCTGTCAGTGCGCGAAAGAAAGTCATCGTACTGGGTTCTGGGCCAATTAGAATCGGTCAAGGCATTGAATTTGATTACGCTTCAGTCCACTGTGTCAACGCACTGAAGAAAATGGATGTGGAAACGATCATCATCAACAGCAATCCTGAAACGGTAAGCACGGACTTTTCAACGGCAGACAAGCTCTATTTCGAACCGCTCACAGAAGAGGATGTCCTAAATGTCATCGACAAGGAGAAACCGGATGGCGTCATGCTTCAGTTCGGCGGTCAGACGGCCATCAAGCTCGCTCATTTCATCACTTCAAAAGACATACCAATCTTTGGAACGAGCGCTGCACAAATCGATTTATCAGAAGACCGCGAGAAATTTGATGCATTCCTTGAATCGCTCTCAATTGAACGCCCGAGGGGAAAAGGTGTAATGACGCTTAGCGAAGGACTACAAGTCGCTAAATCGCTCAAATACCCAGTGATCGTCAGACCGAGTTATGTGCTCGGTGGTCAGGGGATGAAGATTTGTTATAAAGATGATGAACTCGAAGAATACCTTGAGAACGCCTTTAAAAAAGATAAGAAGAATCCAGTGCTTATCGATAAATACCTGACGGGTAAAGAGCTTGAAGTTGACGCGATATCAGATGGCGAGACAGTACTGATTCCTGGAATCATGGAACACATCGAGCGCGCAGGTATCCACTCTGGAGACAGCATGACTGTCTATCCACCTCAGACGGTTTCTAAGGCAATCATCGATCAAATCGTCGAGACGACGCGCAAAATCGCTTTAGGTTTAGCCATAAAAGGTATGATCAATATCCAGTTCATTGAATTTGAAGAGACACTCTATGTCATAGAAGTCAATCCGCGTGCTTCTAGAACTGTGCCTTACATCTCAAAGATCAGCGGTGTGCCGATCGTTGAGCTAGCAACGCGCGTCTCGATGGGTGAGCCGCTAGCATCGCTCGGCTATGGTGAAGGTTTGTACAAAGTTCCAGATCTCATCGCAGTCAAAGTACCTGTGTTTTCAACACATAAACTACCCGATGTTGAAATTTCACTTGGTCCTGAGATGAAGTCCACAGGCGAAGTGCTCGGCATAGGCAAAACATATGCTGAAGCGCTCTATAAAGGCTTCATCGCAGCAAAGAATGCACCGACAAATGAATTCCCAACGCTTCTTATGACGTTAAACGATGAAGAAAAAGCCCTTCTAAATCATGAAGATTGTCCAAACAATTACACGTACATCGCGACAAGAGGGACGAGCTTAAGATTAAAAGAACTGGGTATACCAGCAAAAACCGTCAATAAGATTGGCAAAGAGAGCCCAAATGTCCTCGATGTCATCAAAGACGGTCTCGTAGATCTCATCATCAATGCGCCGACTTTAGGCGATGATGCCACCAGAGATGGCTTTACAATGCGCAGAATGGCTGCTGAACGGAGTGTTCCAGTTTATACGTCCATGGACACCTTCAGAGCTTGGCGCTACTGTAGAAGCGTTATCGAGCGCTCAAGTGACACCACTGTTTACTTGTATTCAGAAGAATGTAAGTGAGAATTACTTGATTATAGTGTTACTTTAAGGGTAAACTTAACTTAATTATACTTATACAAATACTTATATATGTGAGGTGCAATTATGTTAAGTGATTTTAAAAAATTCATAATCAGAGGAAATGTTGTAGATTTAGCGGTAGCAGTAATTATTGGCGGTGCATTTGGTAAAATCGTTACCTCTTTTGTCAACGATGTCGTAATGCCACTAATTGGTGTATTACTGGGCAATGTCGATTTCAAGTCTTTGAAATGGGTCATTGAAGAAGCCGTTGGTGAAACACCGGAAGTCGCAGTAAATTACGGTATGTTCATTCAGAATATCGTGGACTTCGTCATCATCGGATTTGTCATTTTCATCATGGTCAAATTGATTGAAAAGAGTCGCAAGAAAACGGAAGTTGTAGCAGTAGCACCACCAACACCAGAAGATATATTGTTGCTTACTGAAATTAGAGACTTGTTAAAAAACAAATAGAGAAAAGCCAAATGTTCGTTTATATGACATTTGGCTTTTTAAATTCACATTGAATTCACAATGATTATTTAATATAGTTAAAATGGATGTTCAGCATTTTATGGAGGAACGATGATAACGATATTACTGGCGGAAGATGACACAAGTTTAAGAAAGCTCATGACGTATCACCTTGAACAAAAAGGTTACAACGTTCTTCAGGCTCATGATGGCGATGTCGCTATGCTTTTGCTTGACAAAAACCACGTAGACCTCATGATCAGCGATGTCATGATGCCTGGAAAAGATGGCTTTACATTGACGCGCGAAATCAGGGATGCAAATTATGACTTTCCAATCCTCATGGCAACAGCACTTGAATCGCTTGCAGATAAACGCTTAGGCTTTGTTTCTGGTACGGACGATTATATGGTGAAACCCCTTGATATGGAGGAGATGCTTTTGAGAGTGGATGCACTCCTTAGACGCGCCAAAATACAGACTGAGAGAAAACTTGTGATCGGAAACACGACTTTCAATTATGATGCGCTAAGTGTAGAAAAAAAAGGCACCCTCATCGAATTGCCCAAAAAAGAATTTTTTCTCTTATATAAATTGCTTTCCTATCCCAAGAAAATATTTACAAGGCAACAATTAATGGATGAAATATGGGGATACGATGCGGAGGCGGACGAACGGACAGTGGATGTCCATATCAAGAGACTCAGAGAGAAATTTGAAGACAATGACGACTTTTCGATTGTGACGATCAGAGGTCTGGGTTATAAGGCGGAACGCAATGACGTGGTTTAAGTTCAAATCCATTTATACAAAATTTGTTTTCATCATTACAGGTATTCTTTTGCTATCAAGTGCGATAGCTTTTGCCGTCATGTCCGGTTTTACGGTTCAATTGATGTATGACCCTCTTGCAAGCATGATGCAAAAGAAGGTGGATGAGCTCGATATGCTTGTCGACAACTATGATTTTACACCATCGGATCTATCTGAAATCACGGGAAACAGCTTTATGTCAGTCAAGTTTTATGGGGATGCCCAGCAATTGATTGAGGCAAATCCTACCATCTCATCAGAAGGGGTCCTAGAGATAGAAAATGGCAAAAGAGAGACCTACTTGCCAGAAAAAATATTGCATCAGAAAACGAGTCTTTATTTGATCACAAAGATTGACGGCCATTGGGTAATGATTCAACCTGTTTTCAACAGCGATATATTTGAACATATTGGCAAATCGCTCCGGACGGCTTTGTTACTCAGTATGTTAATAACAATTGTTTTAGTGCTTATCGTCCTAAAACAAATCGTCAAGCCTATGAAGCGATTGACTGAGGCGACCAAGCAAGTGGCAATTGGAAACTTTGACGTTCAAGTCAAACAGACAACGCATGACGAAGTTGGGATTTTGGTGATGAACTTCAACAAAATGGCGAAGGAGTTAAAAAACAACGAATACCTTAAAAAAGATTTTGTCAGCAGCGTATCACATGAATTTAAAACGCCAATCGCTTCTATAAGTGGCTTTGCTAAAATCATTCAGTCAAAAGAGATCGACGATAAAACAAGGCAGGAATACGTTCAAATCATCATTGACGAAACGGATCGATTATCTAAACTGTCATCAAATTTACTGAGACTTTCAAGTCTAGAAAATCAGGCAATCATCGAAAAAATGCACCATTTTTCTCTAGATGAACAGATTAGACGCGTCATTTTACTATTAGAACATAATTGGAGCAAAAAAGATCTAGAGCTCGATCTTGATTTAGAAGCATTGGATTTTCAAGGTGATGAAGAAATGCTTCAACAAGTTTGGATCAATCTCATAGATAATGCCATAAAATTTTCAGAACCTTATGGGATACTTTCCATTAAGGTTTACGCTGTGGACCAATCAGCAGTCGTTGAAATTGGCGATTCTGGTAAAGGGATGGACGAACGAACCGTCGTGCGCATCTTTGAAAAATTCTATCAAGGAGATGAAGCGCACAAAACCGATGGCAACGGTCTAGGATTGTCCATTGTAAAGCGCATCGTCGATCTTTATGAAGGTGAAATTGCATGTTCATCCGAATTAGGGCATGGCACGACTTTTACGATTAAACTACCTTTAAACGACCTTTGACTTGTAATCTTAGAAGGGTGCATATAAAATAGACGTAAGACCAATAAATTGAGAATTGGAGACTTATATGACCAGTGATTCAAGAGATAAAAGGGACAAGCGAATAGCGGTGCTAATCGATGCGGACAATGTTTCAGATAAGTACATCAAAGCCATTATCGACGAAGTGGCCAATCACGGGACGCCAACGTACAAGAGAATTTACGGCGATTGGACGAAGCCACAACTCGCTTCGTGGAAGACGGTACTACTGAATTATTCCATTTCACCAATTCAACAATATAGTTATACATCCGGTAAAAATGCAACCGATGCCGCACTCATAATTGATGCGATGGATATTTTATACTCGAGTAATGTTGACGGCTTTTGTATCGTTTCCAGTGATAGCGATTTTACCAAATTAGCGGCAAGACTTAGAGAAGCGGGCATGTACGTTCTTGGCATGGGTGAGAAGAAAACACCGACGCCATTTATCGCCGCCTGTGAAAAGTTCAAATACTTGGAAGTGTTGACAGCAGTAACAGTCGATCAGCCCGAGGACACTAAAAAACAGCCAACCACTTTACAAGAGACAAAAGCTGGCATGATCACAAAAGACGAACTCATCGATGTCATAAGATCGATTATCACTGAAATTTCTGATGATGATGGCTGGGCTTTCCTTGGTGAACTTGGAAGCATGCTCAATAAACGCTATCCGGATTTCGATACACGTAACTACGGTTTTTCTAAACTGACCCCTTTTGTCTCTTCTTTAAAACAATTTGAGATTCGCTCCAGAAAGACAAACAACCCGAGCGTAAGCCTTAAGTACATCAGAAACAAGGAAAAGGAAACTTCAAAATGACGATACTAGCATTATATTTTTCAGGCACAGGCAATACGAAATTTGTCGTGGACACAATGTGTCATGAGTTCAAAAAATACGATATCGATATGACGGCCATTAGTATTGAAACTTTTACAGAAGAAGATATACCCAAAATAGCGCTTGCAGATTATGTGTTAGTTGCTTATCCAGTACATGGCTCAATGGCGCCACTTAATATGTGGCGCTTTATCAAGAATCTTGCGCCACATCTTGAAGATAAAAAAGCCATCGTCATTGCGACCCAGTTGATGTTTTCAGGTGATGGAGGGGCATATATGGCAAGAATCCTCAGAAAATGCCATGCTCAGATTGTTTCGATAGAGCATTTCAACATGCCTTCAAATCTTTCCGATGTGAAATTGTTTAAACTTAAGAATGGCAAAGAGGCCAAGGCTCTTGTCGATGTCACGCGTCAACGCATAGAACTGTACTGTATGGATTTTGCCAAGAACATTCTCGTCAAACGTGGCGATAGTGTCAGCGCATTATTGATTGGCGCACTCAACCGCGTGCCATTTTCGAAGTGGGAAAGAAAACTCGCTAGAAACGTCAAAATCAACTTAAATACTTGCACGCGATGTGAAAAATGTGTTTTGAGCTGTCCCGTACAAAACTTAAGGCTAGAGGACGGCAGAATCATGCAGAGTTGCAAATGTATCATTTGTTATCGCTGTGTGAATCTTTGTCCGACAAAATCAATCAGCATTTTATCAAAAAAACCACCCGCCATGCAATATGAAGGTATTGCCCATCTATATGAATAAATGGGATTTAAATATGAGAGATTGAACCAGTCAACGACTTGGTTCTTTTTTTTATCTTTAAATGCGACTAAATGTAAATTATAATAGGAGTAGCTGCTGAATACCAGAGTGTGCGACGATGTCAAACCAAAAGTCGAGGATGAAACATGAAACGGACTAAATTGAACCTGCCACCTGAATCGGTTGTCTACACAGGCGATTTTAATAATGACAATACAATCATTGAAGTGATTTCGTACGATCAAGAGGTCTTCAAATTTGAGACTTATGGCGATTCAGATTTTGAATCTGAAATTATGATGTTGATGGATACGCAAAAAACCATTTGGATCAATATAATTGGCCTTAATGTGGTGGATACAATCATAAAAATCGGAGAAATTTTTGGGCTATCCCCACTTGTTCTTGAAGATATCGTTCACGTCTCACAACGCAGTAAAATTGAATTCACAGACACCTATTTATTTTCACTTTTTAAAATGATCTATCGTGCAGATCCTAAAGTCGATAAAACGAATAAGGATACGGGCGAAGTTTTACATGAGCATCTATCTATTTTGCTTTTAGAAAACATCGTCATCACACTCCAAGAAAATGAAGGGGATGTGTTTGATAATGTTCGACGTCGATTGAAAGAAAAGACAGGAAAGATTAGAAATCAAAGTGCAGATTATTTATATTATGTCTTATTGGATGCACTTGTAGACAATCAACTTGAAATACTCGCATCTATTGGTGATGAAATTGATGAACATGAACCGTTGACTGTGGAAGCGTCGAAAGTTTCTTTGGATCGTCTCTTTAAACTCAGAAAGCAAATTCTGCTGATCCGGGCATCTGTCATTCCGTTTAAAGATATCATGGTTGAGCTTCAGAGCGAAAAATCTGAGTGGATTTCAAGTGAAGTGAAGGTCTATCTCTCAGATGTCAGCGATCACGTCAATCACGTCAACGACCTCGTCGGATTATATCGGGAAATGGTGAATAATATTTATGAGATTAACATGTTGAATACTGGTAATAAACTCAACCATATCATGGCTGTTTTAACCGTGTTTACGGCACTTTTTATCCCATTAAATTTCATGACTGGATTTTTCGGCATGAATTTCTCGCATTTTCCTGGTATGAATGAACCGAACGCCATACCGGTATTTCTCATTGCAAGCCTCGTTATCGTAGCTAGTATGACCGTATTTTTTAAGCTTAAGAAATGGTTCTAGAAAGGAAGTAACGCTATGTGCACATTGGCGATTGCCTATAATAGGCATCCAGAATACCCATTCATTTTTATAGGCAACCGAGATGAATTTTATGTAAGACAAACTGAAAATGCAGAGATGCGAAGTGGCGTTTTAAGTGGTATCGATCTTGAAAAAGGTGGTACTTGGACGGGCATATCCCAATCGGGACGCATGGCGTTCATCACCAATTATCGGGATTTCACCTTGCACGTTGAAGCACCAGAATCACGAGGATTGTTAACAAAAAACTTTCTCGAGGGCACGATGCCAGCTGAACAATATCTCGAAACACTGTCGAAGAAAAAGGCGCATTACAATCCGTACAATCTGATTGTTGGTGACATGAATGGCCTTTATTTCTACTCAAATATTGAAGATCACATCATTAAGATTGAGCCTGGCATACATGGTTTAAGCAATGCTTTATTGAACACGCCTTGGCCGAAAGTTAACAGAATCAAAGAAGCGCTGTCAGAAGCTATCTCAAAAGATCGCTTGGAAGAAGAAACGCTTTTTGCCATATTGGAAAACAAAATGCAGGCTGATGAAAAGGATCTGCCTCGTACAGGATTAGATTTGAGTCTAGAAAAGTCATTGTCTGCCATTTTTATTGAACTTGAGGCTTATGGGACACGTCATGAAACAGTGATTCTGATTGATCGTCGTGGTAAGGTCCAGTTCTTTGAAAAATTTAGGGGTGATGATGGTGAATGGGCACTTAGAAAATTTGACTTCAAAATAGCATAATTTGGGGAGGACATAACGTGGTACAGCAGAAAAAATGGGGGGTTATTCTTGCAGCGATATTCATCTTAAGTGTTTTTACCTGTCTGTACATTGGCAGATCTTTAGTTTGGGGGTTAACGCTAACACTAGCACTGGCAGTTGGCATTTTAAAGTCAAATGGCATACCGTTTAAAACGAGTATGCGTTGGATCAAAGAGGGCATTTTAAGTATCAAGGACATATATATTATCGTCTTTTTTTAATCGGCGTTAACGTTGCGATGTGGATCTCATCTGGCATCGTACCTGCACTGATCTATTATGGATTTGAAATTGTCGACAAAGTCTATTTCCTATTATTTGCGTATCTGATGACGGCTGTGGTCGCCTTTTTTTTGGGCACTGGACTAGGGACGCTCAGCACAGTAGGTGTGGCGCTTTTTTCACTTGGAATCAGCATTGGTATGCCCAGTGGCATACTGGTAGGTGCACTAATGTCAGGTGCATATGTGGCTGATCGACTTTCGCCAATTTCTGCGCTCGTCAACTTTACACTTGAGACTGTAAATGTGCCATTTAAGCAATATTTTAAACAGACGGGCATCATTATGATTCCTGCTGCGATTTTGGCTGGACTAGTTTATTATGTATTGAGCCTTAAATATACGAGCACGATTTCTATTGAAGATATGACTTTTTACAAAAACACAATACTAGGCAATTTTGTGATATCACCACTGTTTTTTATCGTACCGATCGTCGTACTATGGACGAGTTTTAAAGGAATCAAATCGATGAAGGTTCTCGGAATAGGCATTACCATGTCTGCGCTCATCACACTTTTAGTACAGGGACAACATCCTTTGGACATCCTAAGTTTCATGGGCTTTGGATTTTCAGGGTCATCGTCTGAGCCTTTCATCAAATCACTTGAAATAGGTGGCGCTTATGCGATGCTCGAAGTGGTTTTTATCATCATGGCTGGTATATCCATGAGTACACTTTATGAAAAATGTGGCTGGATTGCACCAATTATTTCTCTAGTAGAGGAGAAAAGCAAAAATCGAGTGAGTGCCCTTGTCAATACGGGCGTTTTATCCACGGTATTGGATGCTTTGACATGCGATCAAACAGTGGGCATTCTCGTACCAGGAAAATACTTGAAAGCTTTTTTTAACAAACATGGATTTGAGCCGCTGAATCTCGCGCAGATTATTGCCAATACGGGAACTGCGATGGCACCGCTCATGCCTTGGAATGTCAATGCAATCATCGTACTCGCTATAACTGGAGTCAGTGCGTTGGAATATGCACCTTACACATTCTTAAATTGGTTTTCTTTTCCGATTGCAATTGCGATGACGCACCTCGTGATTAAACGCCAAAAATCTTGACAGTTCAATGGTTTAGAGCTATAATTTAATAAATACTTTGATGTTCAAAGTAATTTAGTGAGGTGGCAATGGAATCGAAAAATGAAGTTTTAAACCATCTTTTGGTCGTCGTATTTAACCAGATTTTAAGTATTGAAGAGAAGTCGCTTAAAAAGGGGCCTTTCAATAATTTGACGCTTAGTGAACTCCACGTAATTGAAGCGATTGGTTTCGACACCGTTCAACCTATGTCAACCATAGCCGCTAAACTTCACATTACTATGGGCACGCTTACGATTTCTATGACCAATCTCGTTAAAAAAGGATACGTTACTCGTGTGAGAAGTGAAGAAGACCGTCGTGTTGTATTGATTTGTTTAAGCGAACTTGGTCAGAAGGCCTTTCAACATCACGAAACATTTCACGAAGAGATGATCGAGTTCACGATGTCAGCGCTAGATGGTACGGAACGCGATACGCTCATCAAAGCACTGTCAAAAGTGACAACGTATTTTAGCCAAAAATATCAAGAGCAGTGAGTATAAGTTTTTTTTATTCTAATACTTTGATTCTCAAACTAATTCTCAAACTAATTCTCAAAAATACATTACTAGGAGAGGCATATGAAAATAACGTTGATAACGGACAGCACCTGCGATCTAAATCCAGCATATTTGAAAGAACAAAATATACCATTTGCACCACTCAAGGTACTATTTAAAGAGCGTGAATACATCGATAAAATTGATCTGACAAACCCAGAATTTTATGCGCTGATGCGTGATTCTAAAGAATTGCCAACGACTTCACAAGTTAATCCAGGTGAATTTTTTGACCTTTTCACGAAAGAAATCGAAGCTGGCAATCAAGTGTTGGGCATCTTTTTATCTTCAGATTTAAGTGGTACTTATAATTCAGCGGTTATTGCAAAAGAAATGGTGGGTAGCGATAACATCCATCTAATCGATAGTCGCACCGTCAGCTTCGCACTTGGTTTTATCATTGTGAGAATTAAAGCGTTGATTGATTCTGGTGCTGATATGGCTTCGATAAAAGCATATGCTAAGGATATGATCGAACACAACCAACTGTATGGCATGCTTGACACACTCGAAAATTTGAAAAAAGGTGGACGACTTTCATCTGGTACAGCGATGATTGGAAAAGTACTCAATCTTAAACCAATTATCGAAGTAAAGGATGGTTTGGTAAATGTCGCTGAAAAAGCGAGAGGCTCAAGAAAAGGCCTCAGTTGGATGATCGATCAACTATCAGCGAATTATCCTGAAGGCAAAATCGATGAAGTGGCGATTGCACATGCAAATAATTTAGAAAAGTTGAAAGAAATCAAGCAACTGTTGCTAGAGAAATTTGAAATCACAAAAATTCATGAAATCGAAATAGGATCAGTCGTGGGCACACATGCCGGAGAAGGTGCTGTGGGTCTGACATTCTTTAAAAAGTAAGCTACTGAAATAAAAATAGACCATTGTTCCAATCAGGTATTTTTGCCTGAACTGGACAATGGTCTTTATTTTTGACCTTAAGATTGACCTTACTTAGTCATGAGATAGTTGTAGACGAGTTTCATCGTGTTCTCTAGAGCTGAGTAGTGCGTGCGCTCCATGCCGTGTGATGCATGAACGCCGGGACCTATCAATGCACCCTTGATGTTATTGCCAGCGCGTAGTGCGGCACTGACGTCTGAACCATAAAATGGGTAGATATCTATAGCGTGCTTAAGATTGTTCGCTTTAGCCAAAGCCATTAATTTACTCGTAAAGTCATAGTCATAAGGGCCGCTCGAATCTTTTGCGCATATGGATACATCGAATTCTGTACAAGTTAAGTCTTCGCCAATACAACCCATGTCAACCGCCAGCATTTCTTCAATATCTGAAGGAATGTGTGCTGCACCGTGACCAACTTCTTCATAAGTGGAGATGACGATCTTAGTTTTGTATTGAGGTTTTAGATTGTTTTTATAAAGTGCTTCCATAACGCCAAATAAACACGCAACGGATGCTTTGTCATCCAAAAATCTAGATTTTACAAAGTCATTGACGATCGTTGTCTTTGGATCAATGCATATAAAATCACCTGCTTGTATCCCCAATTTCATAACATCTTCTTTCGTTTTGACGACCTCATCCAATCGTACTTCCATCGTATCAGGTGTTCTTTGAAGTGAGGAACTTTCTTTATGAACGTGCATTGCTGGGGCATTGCTTAAAAAAGTACCGGAGTATACTTTCCCATCACGCGTGACTATTTTGCAGTATTCGCTATCCAATGTTGGAACAATCGGTCCGCCGATTAATGAAAACTTCAAAGTGCCTGTCGTCGATATGCTTCGTACCATAGCACCTAGTGTGTCAACATGCGCCGATAAGCCAATTGTTTTAGACTGATCGAGACCATCAATTGTGATGATGCCATTGCCTTTATGTGTGTACTCAAATGCAAAACCAAAATCAATGGTTTGTTTTTCTATGAGGGACATGACGTTTTTCGAAAAACCACTTGGACTATCTGTAAGCAGAATTTTACTTAGAAAGTCTAGAAAAAAAGATTTGTTGATTTCCATTAGTGAACCTCGCTTTATAATTTTTGAGGAAATTGCATAGGTAATTATGCAATTTCCATATTTATTTACTTCGTTCTTTAACGATTTCATCAATCGCTTCAAGTACTGAGTCAAATGTGTCCTGTTCAAGCATGCCTGGATATGAGTAGAAGTATTCGAAGTCCTTGCCTAAAAATAATGATGTTGGAAACCCTGTAACGCCGAACTTGCTAGCCAGAGTGCCTTCCTTATCAAGATAAACATCAAAGTCATAACCACCCTCTTCGATGTATTTTTTCACTGTTTCAGCTTCCTCGCCAACGCTTACGGCTATGACAGTGATATCGTCACGTTTGTCCATTTCATCGAGAAGAGGCATTTCTTCAACACAGAAACCGCACCACGTCGCCCAAAAATTCAGTACGATGATTTGACCTTCATATGCATATAAGTTAGTTTTAGTGCCATCAAGAGCAGTCAACTCGAAATCGTCAACAATAAAAGGTTCTGGTTCAGTTGAAGATTCAGCTTCTGTTGTAACTGTTTCATTGTTTGCATTTGAAGTTTGTTGTGTTGCTTCAGTAGTACTAGTATCTATCGTGCCAGAATTTTGGCAGGCAGTCAAGACAAACACCATAAGCCCTGTTAATAGAATGGGAGTGATTTTTTTAAGAGAATATAAAGTCATGCGTTCTCCTTTCGAGAATCAAGAAAATGAACCGGTTATTTTCAACAACCAGTTTGCAATAAGTGTCATTTTGTCGAAAAAAATCAAAAGGCCAATTGTTATGAGAAATAGTCCTGCAATACGATTCAACTGTTTGGAGTATTTGGCTAAATTGGCAACTTTGCTATCAAAGAAATTGAGAAAGATCGATGTCAATAAAAAAGGCACTGCCATTCCCATCGAATAGACGAAAAGGAGTCGGACACCTTCAGAAACATCCTTGCTCACTGCAGCAGTAGAGGCTAATATAGCACCGAGTATGGGGCCAAAACAAGGCGTCCATCCAAATGCGAAAGCCATACCGATGGTTATTGCTGAAAGAAACGTCACGTTGGTTCGTGCTTTTGATTTTCTATAATCCTTAGTCATAAAGCCGAGCTTGATAAATCCCGCCATATACAGACCAAAGAAAATGATGACAATGCCACTAATTTTCGAGAGAATTTGCTTATTTTCTGCAAAAAGTTGGCCGATAAAACTGGCTGATATGCCCATAACCATGAAAACCATCGTAAAACCAATAATAAATCCAATTGTCTGAACGATTGCTTTCGTCCTTTTCTTTACGAGTTCATCTGCTTCAAAACTGCCCGTTAAATACATGATATAGGCTGGTACCAAAGGCAAAAGACATGGTGAAAAAAAAGAAAGAAAACCCGCAGTAAATGCCGTCCAATAGCTGACTTGTAAAAACATGCTTCACCTCGCACCAATACTTTCTTTAAATCAAGTATAACTGATGTCGAGGGCTGAGTAAATTGAAATCATACCCTTTTGGAATCAGGTCACATATGGGACTGGAAAAATAGTGTTAATTACAGTACAATAGACTTATAAAAAATGTTCGTATATTGGAGGTCGTCTGTGGAAAGTTTCAAAATAACGCGCAAAGGCTTCATCGTTTTAATAATCTTGACAGTATTAGCCATCATATCTTTAGTAAAGGGCTCCATCATTCTTGCAGTATTTAGTTTTGTTCTTTTTTCTAGTTTATTGGCAATCACACTATATGAAGTTTTCTATAATAAGTAAGGTTAATACAGATATTGAGAGATCATGTCCACATCGCCATCTTCTGAAATGACTATGGCAAAGCAATTCGCGTAATTTGGTGTTTTTGCGATCGTCTCAACATAACG
>CAYLNI010000016.1:2070-6445 GCA_964384705.1 uncultured Fusibacter sp. | reverse complement strand
TATACCTTGCACCTCGAGAAGGGTCACCTTTTTCAGTTGCAATGCCATCGAGTATGACGCCTATGCCATGACAATAGCCATCAAGGTCCATAAGGACCGCACCATCAATGCTAGTAATTGAACGTATGATAGAAGGTGAAAGCGGTAGCGCTTCTATGAGAAAACCTTGGTTTCTCAGTCGATGTGCTTCGCTTCTTGCATTTTTTGAGATGACAATAATCGTGCCTTTAACTTGCTTAAGCGCTTCAAGCGTCAACCGATATAGATTGAGAATTTTTTTTGATTCGAGATCCGGAAATATTTTTTTGACTTCCATGCTAAAATTAAAAAAACTGACTTTCGGTTTTGGAATAAATACCTCTTCGTGTGTTACCTGCATCAGTTTATTGCCATTGTGGTTGAGTTGCCACGAAAAGTAATTGTTAAACTCAATTGTGAAAAAATTATATTGTGTCTCATGGGGAAGAATAAATTCTACAGTGCTATAGAGAAACTCACCATCTGACAATAGATAAACTTCTGAATTGCTGAGTTCCAGAATCTTACGGATGTGCCGCGTGCTTGAAAGAGGAATTTTCTCTTCAAATTGGACCAATGTCTTTAAAAGGTGTTTCGTGGCAAATGCAAGTGCTGCCTGATTGTTCATAAGTAGAATTTTACCATCGCTAAAGGATTTTTCATAACTGAGTGACGATATTTTATTGATTTTTTCAAACGGGTTGACGACACTATCGTTTCGTAGTATGCCTTGTAAAAAGTGTCGTCCAGACATCTTAATGAGTTCTGATTGAGATTTTTCAACGATCTCTTCACCATGCACTAAACCCTGAGCACATTCATTGATATACGAAAGTGTTTCGTATATAATGGTATCTAGTAATGAGTGAAGTCGTAGTTCAGCACTTTGCGGTATTTTATAGAAAGTATCCAGAACTTTTGGATCAAACTGCATGGCAAACAAATAGACTTTGCCTTTATATGCGAAAGCCTCACTATGATACACGCCTGGATTCTCAGCATTCATCAAGTCTTGTTTTACTTTTGAATTAATAGTATCCAATTCAATTAAATGTAACTGTGGGACTAATTCATCGTCTATTTTACAGAATAGTGTATAACAATAACCATCAATTGATCGTGCCAATTTGTATAAATCCATAAATATCATAAAATGCCCTCTTATTATAAAATTGATTTATTTAAAACAGTATGCAGTTCCTTAGATTTATACCACAGTTTTGAATTTATAACAAAAAAAATACTAGAGATGGCACTCTAGTATAAGGAATGACAGGAACAATTTAATCATCTGAGAATGTAACATAGGGATTTACAGAGGGAGGTACAACTCAAATGAAGAAATCGTCTTTCATTAATATCAATTTTAGCATAATTAATGCGTCTATTTCAACATCATTCAACAAAAATGTGAATATAAATCACGGAGCGGGTATAAAACCTATGATTTAGAGACTAAGAAAGAGGTAAATTCAAACTATGAATAATGTCCTGATCATTTCAAAGGATTTAACGTATATAAAAAATGTAACGCGTCGCATTTCTGAGCACCGGTTTAAAATCGTTCATGCAAAGGATTTGACTGCGGCTATTGAAATCTTCAACAAAGGACCGATTGAGATTGCTATCGTTGATTCTGCAAATGAAGATGCAGACAAAGTCATTTTGACTTACATCAAGAATCACTTTCCAAAGACGATTCGAATATGTGTTTCAGATGTTCAGATGAACCTCGAGCACTTTATGCCAAAAAAAATGAACAATTCTCAGATTCAGTGCAATAAGAGCATTTCTATAGACGAATTGTTTAGCCTGATCGATAAAGTCCTCGAAATTGATGCAAAAGTCAAAAATAAGAATTTAATCAATCTCATGCCGAATCTAAAACATTTGCCAACTGTTCCTCAAGTATATTTTGAAATGACCAACATGATTATGAACAACGTCTCAGTAGAAGATATTGCCAACAAACTCGAAGAGGATCCTGCGATTACATCAAATATACTCAAACTGGCTAATACAGCATTTTATAATGCAAAGACGGGTTCGATCAGACAAGCGATCATGTTTATTGGACTGATCAATGTCAAAAATATCATCTTGACCAATGCAGTGTTTGGCAATGACGGACTTGATCCCAAGACGCGAGATTTGCATTGGACGCATGTGCGGATGACAAACAAGATCTTAAATGGTTTTTACGTTGACTTTCTTGGTAAACCACTTAATAACAATATCTCAGCTGTAGGTCTTTTGCATGATATAGGGAGCATCGTGCTCATGAGTAATTACCCGAAAGAGTTTGATGCAATTGTCAAAAGGTCGGCTGCTGATCCAACTCTGAAATTTCATGATCTTGAACGTGAAGTCATTGGTTTCAGTCATGAAGAACTCGGTGGCTATCTTCTCGATTTATGGGGGCTACCATACCCGATCATCGAAGCCGCACTGTATCATCATGATCCGATGAACCCGAATATTATCAATCAAGAACTTGTAAAGGCTGTCCATCTTGCGAACTATTACGCTTGGAAATCGATGGATTATCTCAAGTATGACAACTACTTAAATACGGAAGTATTCGACTCGTTTGGCATCACAGAGGCAGAACTAGACGCATACTTCAATTAAATATGGAAATTGCATAATTACCTTATAAGTTACAAAAGTAAATTTTTACACGGCAACAATGGCTTGTTTACGCCGTTTTCATGTGAGTAATATCATATAATTGGAATTAAGCAATTTCCTTAAAAAAAAAATATTGGTGAATTTATGGTCAGATGCAGTTAAATTTGATAATATAGACTTCGGATAACCAATTACGGAAATGACAATTTCCTCAATAAATACAACATATGAAGGGAGCAACACAAATGTCTAATAAAGTATTAGCAAAAGTCAATGGCAGAGACATTACCGAAAGTGATTTAAATGTATTTTATCAAACACTTGGACAGCAGATTCAAGGTCAATTTCAAGGAGAGCAAGGCATGCAACGCCTTCTTGATGAGTTAATCTACCAAGAGCTTTTCTATGCTGAAGCAGTCGATTCAAAACTAGAGGAGACAGAAGCCTTTAAAATAGAATTTAATCGTATGAAAGATGGTTTGCTCAAGCAATTCAACATCAAAAACCTCGTTGAAAGCGTTGAAGTTGAAGCCTCAGAAGTTGAAACATTTTACAATGAAAACCCGCATTATTTTGCTGGACAAGAACAAATTCAAGCGTCACATATCCTTGTAGACGAAATCGAACAAGCAAACGAAATCATCGCAGAGATTGGCGGCGGTTTAAAATTTGAAGAAGCGGCTCAAAAATATTCAAAATGCCCTTCTAAAGAACAGGGAGGCGACTTGGGCTTCTTTGGACATGGACAAATGGTTCCAGAATTCGAAGATGCAGCATTTGAACTTAAGCTCGATGAAATGTCAGTTCCTGTGAAGACGCAATTTGGCTATCATATCATCGTTAAAACGGCTGAACAAGCTGCTGAAACTCAGCCACTTGAAGCCGTTAAAGATCAGATTCGCCATCAATTGTTGATTCAAAAGCAAAATTCAGCGTATATCAGCAAAGTGGAAACACTTAAAGAAAAATATACGATTGAGAAATTGTAAGTCACTCAGGTTCATATGAGAAATTCTCATTGAGCCTGAGTTTTTATTTACTATTATGTTGCAACCCAAAATAAGGTGAAGCTATGAAAATAAGATATAATATAAAGATACTTGGAATCATGATTTGCGTCATAATTGCACTTAGCCTTTTGGCGTTGGCTTATATCAATCAGCAAGCTGACACGGATGACCAAGTTACGGATCAAGGTCAAATAAAACCCTCAACTTCTCAGCCTGAGACAATGACGCAAGAAGTTGCCGCAACAGATCCTGAACAGGCAATTAGAGAGTCGATGTTTCCTATTAGTCGTCTAGAGTTGAGGCTTCAAAAACTCGTCTCAAGCGATTTTGATGGGCGATATCCTGGGACGCAGGGAAACGATCTTGCGACGGAATATATAAGGGACGAGATGCGCCAAATTGGTCTCGTTTCACCTGAATTTACGGACGACTATCTCATGCCATTTGAAATGATTTTGCCAATGAAATACAGTGCAACAGAGATGAGCCTCAACGTCGACGCACGTATTTATGAATTTACCTTTGGAGAGGATTTCAATGAATTTGTGGCACGTGATTTTGCGAAGGGGATTGGCACTTTTGAAGGTGAATACAAAGTCATAGATGACCCGTTCAACTTATACGATTTTGAAAGTATAGGCTATCCTGAAGTTGTCGTATATACAGAAATGGCCATATCCGGTGTCAGTTATGACGCTTTGTTCAGTGAAATTATG
>CAYLNI010000016.1:0-2047 GCA_964384705.1 uncultured Fusibacter sp. | reverse complement strand
AGTCTGAGTATCGGCCGAAAGTGGTACTTTATGAATCTTCGCAACAAAATAGTGGTTACTTTGTCCTTTCACCTTACTCCAAGATGGTCACCACCAACGACAACACAAATGGTCTTTTAATCTATAGAATATCTGAGGATGTTAAAACCTTGTTGAGTGAAAGTCCTACTGGGATATTGCGTTTTAAGACAGAAGTATCCATAGATCTTATAGAAACTGCCAATGTCATAGGCATGATTGATGGCACCGGTGAGACAGGCATCGTTATCAGTGCGCATTTCGACCATCTCGGCAACAATCACGATGGCACGTACAACCCTGGAGCGCTTGATAACGCTTCAGGCGTCACGACGATGTTGGCGCTCGCAGATGCGCTTGTAGAAACGGGTGATCCAGAACTCGATTATTATTTTATAGCATTTAATGGTGAAGAAGAGGGCATGCATGGTTCAGGTCATTTTGCCGCACAATTGCCCCTGGATCCCTTGGCATTCAAGTGCTTCAACGTCGATATGGTAGGTGCATCAGGCAACGTCCCTTTAGAAATCAGCGCCACTGCGATACAGTCAGTAAAGCTGCAAGAACAAGCGTTGTTGTTAGCGGAGTCGATGAACATAAAAACCTTTAAAAGCGACAAGGGGAGTAGCGATCACGTGCCTCTTGAAATAGCTGGGTACGAAACCATCAGCTTAACAGAGCTCGATAAAAGATTCTACCATACACCAAAGGATACGATCGAAAATTCAATCGATTTTAATAAAATGCAAAATGTCGCCTATTTCATCTATAGACTCGTATTTGAACACTAAATCGTTTATGATGGTAAGAGAGCTGCAAAAAAAGGAGTGTGCAACGTGCTAATAAAAGATTTTAAAATTGGTGAAGAAATTACGGGCTATTACCTTGTAAAGGCAAAAAACGTGAAGACGTCAAGCGCCAACAAGCCTTATATTGATTTTACACTTCAAGACATAACAGGTGAAGTCAATGCGAAGCTTTGGGATGTCAAAGGAGACGTAGAATCGATATACAATCCAGGAGAAGTCGTAAAAATTATGGGAAGTGTCACACAGTGGCAAACTTCTGTGCAGCTTAAATTGATTAAAATTCGTGGTCTGTTACCAGAAGATGAGGTGGATTACAATCAGTTCATTCCAACTGCGCCGATAGAAGCACAACTCATGCTCGATGAAATCATGACCTTTGTCGGTGAAATGTCATCTTCGGAGATTCAAAGTCTCGTCACAGCCCTGTTGGAATCTTATAAAAAAGAACTATTATATTACCCAGCTGCAAAATCCAATCATCACGCCATCAAATCGGGCCTGCTCTATCATATCCTTAGAATGTTGCGATCTGCAAAAGCGCTTGGCGCAGTCTACAAGAATGTCAACATAGACCTGGTTTACGCTGGGGTCATTTTGCATGATATTGAGAAGATCAATGAAATGGACGCAACCGAAGTCGGTGTCGTTGAGGGATACACGAAAGAAGGTCAGTTGCTTGGCCATATCATCATGGGCATAAAGCGCATCGATCGTACTGCTGAATCGTTGGGCATCGATCCAGAAATATCATTGCTCATTCAGCATATGATTTTAACGCACCATTATGAACCGGAATTCGGAAGTCCTAAAAAACCGCTGATTCCCGAAGCGGAAATGCTTCATTATCTCGACATGATCGATGCGAGAATGTACGATATGAACAAAGCGCTCAAAGAAATTCCAGAAGAGCAATTTACTGAACCGGTATTCGTACTTGATAGACGCAAGCTCTATAAATCAAAATACAGCAATTCAGAGTCTTATTAGGGACAAATGAAAAAAGCTGATAATAAACGATGGTGACGCATGTCAACCAATCATTTATTATCAGCTTTAATTTTTGAGAAAATGCAAACTTTCCAATTTACAGATTTATGCCGTTTCTTTGTCAATGCAGCATTTTTTGTACTTCTTGCCGCTGCCACATGGACATGGATCGTTTCTGCCGATTTTATTTTCAACTCTGACAGTGACAGTATCCACATAACTCTTTTTGATTT
>CAYLNI010000015.1:30797-35768 GCA_964384705.1 uncultured Fusibacter sp. | reverse complement strand
ACAATCAACACAATCAAGTTAACACTATTATTCAATAAATGCGCTATCATTAATCTGGTTTTTCTAAATGTAATAATTTTTTTTGACAAATCATCAGCTAAAAAAATAGAGAATGCTAATCCCCATAAAAAGAATAGTGAAATAATAATTACGACTAACCACCAGGGTAAGCTTGGAGTAATGCTCTTATACCATAATAATGCGGAACATGGAATAAAAAAGTAATTAATCACAACTTTAGTGATTGAGTTTTCTAAATTATCACCTTTAGTGACTTTTTTTGTCTTGTATTTATTAACAAAGTCAGTAAAGTTCAATAAAAAATAGAATATGCTTTGATAGAAGATTAGGCTTATAAGTCCAATAAAACTGCTTTCATTTGAAAAACTGCTTTGTAACACTTTCAGTTCGTTAAGTATTTTTACAGTATCACTGGAATAAATCGCTAATATTAACATCAAAAATCCTAACCCTAAACCTTTAACTACACTTATTTCATTAAAATTATTTCCAAAAATAATTTTATAAATAATGTCTCCTAATCTATTTCCATAACTATACTTAAATTCTTCATGATGTGTATCAAAATAATGAATTGGTAACATTCTTTTATTAGAAATCGGCAGCGTCCTTGTAAAGGCAATTATGAGAAATTGTGTGTGTAAAATACTCATCTCAAACTTAATATGGCTGATAGATAATTGCTTAGATATGAGCCATACAATAAAAAAACCAATTAGCGGATAGCTAAACTGTTTCAATAATTGAGGTGCTTTTAATTTTCGCAAATAATTGTCTAATATAAAAACTAGAGACTCTAGCATAATTATTACAAAAATTATTTTAATATTAGAATATATATCAATTACTTGAATATCATATTTACCAATTATTAATGGAATTATAATAGCTAGAACTATAGATAGTTTATCAAAACTATCTGTCTTAGAAATTCTACTTTTTACAATCAAAGAAATTAGAATTAATAAGCACCAAACAAAAGATAAGACTATAACATACACAAAAGAATTATTAATATATGAAATCGTGACAGCAATTGTTCCATATAGAGCTCCTGTTAACAAGGGCATATTATCAGATATTTTTTTATAATCTATTATCATGACAAAGAAAATTAAAAAAGAAACTAACGTCACTTGATTATAATATTTAGGATATAGTTTTAATAATGGCAGAAGAATTATTAAACTCCCTAAAACTGCTTCTCCAATTCTTCTTGTGACTTTATCAGAATAGATTTCATTAAACAATTCATATTTAGCTATAAGGACATCAAATATTTTCATTGTTATTATTAACAAAATTAATCCAACAGTCCACAATCTAAGTGTATATATAGTATAGAGAGGTACAATTGAGAAAATGATGATAATCGAAATCTTCAGTAACACCAAGCTAGTTTTCACAATACTTCGTGATGGATGATAACTTAACAAAAAAATAAATGGCAATAATACAACATTAATAATAACAACTTTAACAACTAAATCCATAACACCTCCGTTTGAGAACGTACGTTCTTTTTCGATAAGATTATCATATCTTTGTACAATTGACAAACTTTATAGTAGAAAATTTAAAAAGGATACTTTTTATCATAAGAAGCAATTTTGTGTGAGAACCCTGTAAACTAGCTATGATATACGTGAGAGACAAATTATTCATTATCTTAGAAACTTTCATTTTTTTCTTTGATTTCAATAAAATCTATATCAGTTTAATTTCCAGACTTCCCTGGCTGCTTTTCATACGGTAAAGATGAATTACATGCAGTTACAAATGCAAAAGAAGCTCTCGAACTCCACCTTTTCGGATTGGAAAATGATTCCGACCCACTACCATCTCCAACACATTTAAAAGATATAAAAGTTAATGAAAATGAAACTGTTGTCCATGATTGATACGGCACACTTCTAACCATTCTTCGGAATGGTTTTTTTACTTTTATTAGCTTCCACTTCCCTTCGCTTTAACTTATACGCCTTTTCAACGTCTCGATATGATTCGTCAAATTTAGGATCACTTCTTTTTTCTTCAACCATTTTATAACTTTTACTTTTTTAAATGGCATGTGCTGCCTCCGAATTTTTCTATCCAAAGCGAAATCTGCCCACCCTCAACATTCTAACCCATTCACACCAAGCAAAAATGCTAATATATCAGTACCCTTCTACTTATCTTTCTTCCCCTCAACCACCAACATAACTGAATATACGACAATCAGGGCAACTGATAGATACACGGCTTCATGATAAAGCCTCTCAAACAGTCGCAGACTCCACCCATCATCACCTACAATCAAATAGGTAAACACCCCGTGCAGCCCAATCCCATCGTTGATTGATGGAATACTTGCCCCTAAGTAGTTCACAGCCATATCGACTGTAATCAGTAGCCATAACAATAAAAGCGGCAATAAACTCTTTGATATCCAATACTTTGTACTATGTCTTTTAAGAATAGTCGCATAGACCATCCAAATTGCGACAACGATTAACCATGTCTTTATCATATTCCCACCCCAAGACAGACTTTTTCATTTCATTCTACCATGTTACCGTATGTAAGTGACCCCGTATAAATACGGGGGTTCAGTGCTTTACTCCAGTCGATCCAGCGGATTGACGATGTTTAGAAGGGCCTTTTTTGAAACGTGTGTGTATATCTCCGTCGTTTTGCTATTGGCATGGCCGAGAAGCTCTTGTATATATCTTAGGTCGACACCCGCTTCCAGCAGATGTGTCGCAAATGAATGCCTGAGGCTATGGAAGGATAGCGTCTTCGTGATGCCCGCTTTTTCGCAGGAAAATGAGAAAACTTTTTGTAGTGTGCGTTCCGTGATTGGGCCATTGCGCATGGGATTTTCAAAGAGGAACTCCACTGGAAAATATAAGTCCCGATAGATTTGAAGCTGCTTCGTTAAACGGTCTGAAAGCGATGAGATGCGGTCTTTTCTACCCTTGCCCTGACGAATGATGACCATTCCCCTTGCATAATCGATATCGCTAACTTTGAGCGTCGCCACTTCACTGACGCGCATGCCACACGAATAAGCCACCATGAGAACGGTTTTATGCTTGACGTTATCTGTGACGTCAAAGAGCTTCTTCACTTCATCTTGATCCATGACTTTAGGTAGTTTGCGCTGGCGTTTAGGCCGTAGGAACTCAATGATTTCGTGTTCATGATGTACGCCCTGGCAGATCAGATGTTGCTTGATGGCATTCACCGTCTGATTGACGTAAGAATGGCTGCAGGCCTTCTCTTCCAATAAATACAGGATATATTTGTTGATGTGTTCAACATCCCAGTTGAGCTCTGAGAAATACAGAAAACGGGTAAGTTGCTCTGAGTAGCTTTTGATCGTCTTCGGACTGTACCCCTTTTGAGAGAGTCGTTTGGTTAACATTGTGATAACGGCTTTCACTTGATCCGTCAGTTCCGGTTTAACATACTCGGTCTTGCCCTTTGACACATAGTTCGCATCTGTCACATCGGGCTTCCGAGCCGTGTATTTCAGATGCGCATAAGGATCCGAATAATACTTGGGCAACGCATCCTGTAGGTCGCGAAGCGCACCAAGCTTTGAGAGTGGAAATAGCCACGCCTTCAGCTCTGAATTCCATCTACCGCCACCGATTTTTTTCATGGCTTCAATAATTCTTGGATGATAACCGACAGTTACGAGAACACCATATTCCAACGCTTGTATTACCATAAATATTCTCCTTTCATTATATCATTTTTTTCCAGTTATGCGTTCCAGGATTGTTATTTTTCAAACAATTCTGACGACAATGCAATAAACGCTTTCCATTGATAATGCGCATGCACTTGGAAGTTGTTACCATCATTATACATGAAATTCTAATATTTTACATATTTTTACAATTCAAACCTTGTTGTAAAAAACACAGAAAAGGACCATGCCAATAAAGTTACGACATGATCCTATTGATAGATAATGCTAAAAAACCTCTTGACACATTCCTTATAGTTCCTTATAATTACCTTAAAAGAATCAATAAGGAGCAAAATATGATTGAAGACTACTATACCGTGGAACAAATCTCGTCAATGTTGAAAATCCACCCCAAAACTGTGCAGCGATATATTCGAGAAGGTAAATTGAGAGCGACGAAGATTGGCAAAGGCTGGCGTGTCGCTGGTCACGATCTGAGCGCTTTTACAGAAAGTGAGACTTTTGAGAAGCCAAAATTGGAAAATCAGGCAGAAAGACGTGTAACCGCGTCGGCTGTCATTGATATCATTACGCAAGGCAAAGAGGATGCGATCCGTATCATCAATACGCTTACGGCATCTTTGAACGCTAAACCACCTGGGTTTGGGCAGTCAAGTATGCAGTCTCAATACATTGAGCGCGAAAATATGGTTCGTGTCACGCTGTGGGGCGACATCCGATTCATGGCTATTATGATGGATACGGTGACGGCTCTAACTGACCAAGATCATGGTCAAGAACATGATCAAGATCATGGTCAAGATCTAGACCAAGAACATGAGGAGTGAAGATATGAAAATCAGTGTGTTTAAGAGTGAAGAGATGCGGGATACGTTTAGGGGGAATTATAATCAAATTCTCAATCAGTTCCCGTTTGAGCAACGTTATATTGACACATCGGCTGGGAAGACATTTATGTTAATCGCAGGAAATGCGTCGAATCCACCTGTTGTTCTCTTGCATGGCTCTTGTAGCAACAGTGCGTTTTGGTTCCCAGAAATCGTTGCGCTGTCGAGTCAATATAGAGTTTATGCGGTTGATATTATTGGTGAAGCTGGAAATAGCGAGGAATATAGACCCGATCTCGATTCTGACGATTTTTCAATATGGATGAAAGATGTTCTTGATACGCTAGAGCTTGAAAAGACGACTATGATTGGCAACTCGCTCGGCGGATGGATGGCACTAAAATTTGCAACGGCTTATCC
>CAYLNI010000015.1:27950-30772 GCA_964384705.1 uncultured Fusibacter sp. | reverse complement strand
CTTGCATCTGCTGGACTTGCTGAGGTGCATATACAGTTCATTGACAGTGTGGCGCAGATCACTAGTGATGACAAAACTGCGCAATTGGATCAAACGATTATTGGTGAACACGACAAACCAAAAGAAGTCCTCGATTTTATGAATCTGATTATTGCCAGCTATAACCCGATACAGCATTTGCCCGTTTATAGAGATGAGGAATTGCTTCGACTCAAGATGCCCGTTCTGTTTATAGATGGCGAGAATGACGTTGTTATTAATGCCCTTCATTCCGCTCAAAGGCTTAACGCGCTAGTCCCCTCTTCTGAAATTCATTTACTGAAGAATTGTGGCCATGTGTTGACCAATACGACCGAGTTTATCATGCCATTTTTAGAGAAGGAGACACAATCATTTTGACTATCAAAAAAATAACAGCAAACGGAAAAAGCATATCCGTCGTTAAAAGTGATGCGGTGTGTATTTCTGATGGGCAGACGGCACTTGATTTTTTCATGTCTATGTATTATGAGACTGGGGATCACGCCATTGTTATCAACAAAGAAGCGCTAACTGAAGACTTTTTTGTTTTGAGTACCAAGGTGGCTGGTGACGTCCTTCAAAAGATGATCAATTATAAGTTTAAGCTCGCGGTTGTCGGTGACTTTTCGGGCTATACGAGTAAGCCGCTTAAAGACTTTATTTATGAGAGCAATACGGGCAAGGATATTTTCTTTGTGTCCACTATGGATGAGGCGGTTGAGCGACTCAGTAAGGTGTAATTTCGTTTGATTAAGGTATCAATTCATATAATTATGGCACGCTTCAGCAAATTTTGAAGCGTGCCTTTTTATTGATTTTATGACAACTATGTTTTTTTTCAAATTTTATGCAATAATAATAACAATAAAACGTCAATAGAGTATAGGGGGAGGTGAATGACGCATGAGTCAAGACGATATCAATCAGTTGTATGCATTTTTTACGCGAGAAGGTCAAAAACTTAAGCATTTCGTCTTGCATAAGTCTAAGCGATTGAACGATATGGACGCCGAAGATATTGTCGACGAAGTCATGCTGCAGCTTCTTTCCGTCATCGGAATGAGAGGGCCAGTAAAGAACCTCCCCGCCTATGTCTATCGCGCCTTACAAAATCGAATTGTCGACTATTTTCGGAAAGATGAGCGTACTACTTCGCTTTCGACGCCCCTTCAAAATGACGACGCGTTGACGATCCTTGATATGCTCCAGGACAAACATGATGTCGCATCTACGATTGAACATAAGTTATTGATAAAACGGTTGTCAGAGGCTATCGATAAGCTTGAACCAAAGCAACGTGCGGTATTTATCGCCACTGAATTCGATGGCAAAACATTTAAAGAATTGTCTCTACTATGGCATGAACCCATTGGCACACTGCTATCTCGTAAATCACGCGCTATGAAAGCATTGCAAACACATCTAAGTGATTTAGATCCACGACTATGAAAGGAGAACTATATGAGCCGTTTAAATGAAAAATTCAAAGCATTACCAAAATGGACGCAAATTTTACTGATGGCAATCCTCGCTATTGCGGGCGTAACTGTATTTGGCTTTATCTTCGGCTACATCATCATGTGGCTTTGGAACAAATTGATGCCTGAAATATTTGGCCTCACCTCGATCACCTATTGGCAAGGGATTGGCCTCTTTATCCTCGCACGCATTTTGTTAGGCTCATTTGGCTCTGACAATTCGAATAAAGTGAGCTCGAACAAATCAAAGAAAAGCACAAAAGTTGCTATTGATCCCGACTGGAACCGCTACAACACATGGTGGGAAAAAGAAGGCAAAAATGCGTTTGAAAGTTATAATGATGATGAACGCAAATAGTAGTGTTCGCCTTCATTTACCTTGCCTTCATAGAAAGCATTTTTCAACAATGCATGCCGTCTTTCAACTGCTTGAGGTATTGCCTTAGTCGCCATTAGATCCACCTCAAACAAATCAAAAAAGTGTGCGTTACAAACATTGAATAATTCGCTTAAGTATTCTATCGATTCGTATTCAGAAGAAACATCAACGCGGAGTATGCCTGTTTTGTTTTTATATTTACCAACATAACCAAACATTTCTACGGTTCCAATAGCTTGAGATAGTGATTTATCTATAATCGCAAAACGTATAAATTCTTGTTGAGAATATGCACAAAGCCAAGCTTTAATGCATTGCAACATATCTTCATTTTTGTAAATACAGAAATCACCCGTGCACCGATCAGAGTTAAAAATTTTCTGTGCCTTGCTATCAGAATAACATTTAAGTAGACTTTCGGAATCCTCTTCAGAAATGAGTCTTAAAATAAAACTGTTTGTTTCAAAAGTGGGGCATATCTCGTATGGGTTCTTCATAAAAAATCCTCCTTCTCATGTATGTAATATCAATTTTCTTCGCCTCAGATTATCTTACGAGTGCTTTTATTTAAACAATACAATAAATGGTAATCATTTTCCACTAATTATAATAAAAAAACGTGCAAACTGTTGATTTGCACGTTTTTTTGCATCAATATTAAAGTTCAGTTGTAGAATTTTTCACCGTTTTCAAGCATATGAATAAAATCTTGAATTTTCTTAAGCCGATTCTCAGGCTTTGAGACTTTGTTAAGCCTAAATAGTATGGCATATCGGTTTGTTGTATCCAGTGCTTGAAAGAACGCGTTCGCCCTATCGTTTTCAGCGAGTGCCAGCAGAAAATCATCAGGCACAGTCATGTTCTTTTGGCCCTCATAAGCCTTGTCCCATTGACCGTTGCGCTTTGCCTCCTCCACTGTTTCAAGGCCTTGCGGCGTCATTATA
>CAYLNI010000015.1:26094-27910 GCA_964384705.1 uncultured Fusibacter sp. | reverse complement strand
GTTGATTTTGGACCAGATGCTCTTTTTCTTTCGCGGCGTAAATATTTGTAGCCATGATAATTCATCATAGGTGTTTTTTCGACTGTCAATCCAACCGTGACATAATGCGGCATCAAGCGCTTCTGCGTATGTTATCGAGCGTACGCCAGACTGCTTCTTGTAAATTCTAAGTCTGACACCTTTTGACGTAGTTGCATTTTGACTCAGCCAATTGCGCCAGTCTTCTATGGTTTCAAAAAACATGATTGGTAATTCGTCTAATTGATTCATTTTCGTTTCTATGCTCCTTCTTATGAGTCGATCTGCCTGGCACCATAACTCATTTCTAAATTTGACTGAGCGCGCAAATCGCCCCTGCTGGGTACTCAATAACTGCGAAACTGCCGCAAGACGTTCCCTCAGGCTCTCTCAGCACTTTACCACCAAGTCTTCTGACGGCCTGTAAGCTTTTTTCGAGGTCTTCCACCTGAAAATAGACCATCCAAACTTTCGGTAAACCCGCATTTGGCCCTGCCTGATGACACACACCAGCAACCGGCACACCTTCTTTTGTCTGCATCAAGTAGTCATTATAACCGCCCATTTCAATGTCCACGTGTTCCCAACCGATCACCTGCTCATAAAAATCACGCACGTCATCTGCTTGGTCTACCGTCAAATCTGCAGAAATAATCGTCCCGATCTGGCTTTTTTTATCTTCCAATATTAGATCATTGATAACTTCTTCTTTCAAAATTTCATCTTCCAATATTTCAATTTCCATAATTTGATCTCCCTTTGTTCTGTATATTGGTAAATAACCTATGTTTAACAATTACACGCAATACATGGTTTATATTTACCCAAGGGAGGCCACATCACACAATTTACGAATCAATCATATCTCACAGCCAATCTACTTACATAATGAACCACATTACATAGTCGATCACTTCACACAAACGCTGACTTTACTTTAATCGCTTCAATATCGTAGGGAGCAGCGACAAACTCAGGAACGACGACAATACCATCGACACCCACATCAACGCCGAAACGTAGAAGTGAACTTTCAGTGGAGACAACAAAAGGACGCTGAGCCCGATGGAGAATCCGAGGGCATTGGCGATGATCGGTCGACTTGAGAAGCCGTAAGCTTTTTCAACCGCTTCAACGCTGCTGAGGCCTTCATTGTGGTACGTTTTGTAGATGGATGTAAAATGGATGGCATAGTCGATGCCGACGCCTATGGTGATGCTGAAAAGCGTTGTGGTGAAGAGATTCAGCGAGATGCCCGTCATGCCGAGGAATGCAAAGAGAAAGACCGTTGTGATGAGGATTGGCACCATGGCGATGAGGCTCGGTAAAAAGCGTTTGAGGCTGACCAGCAGTGACAAGAATACCAATGCAAATGCAATCATCAAGCTATTCTTCTGACCCTTGACCATATTTTGGTTAAGCTCGTACATTGTCAGCTGGGTGCCCGCGAGTTCGATGCCGTCATAATCATCTGCGATATTGATGATACTCTCGATAGTGTCATTGTTAAGGTCCTTCGGGAATATAATCAATTTGACGTAGTTGTCGCTGACCATTTCCTTATAGATATCCAGGTTTTTCAGTAGTTCTGGGTTAAAAGGTGCGCCATCAGGGAGCTTCGTTTTTACAATGTCCACGATCTCATACAGCGAGATAACTTTTGAGATGTGCGGATTGTCTGTCAGTTCATTTGAAAAAGCTGCAACTTCTTCGGCAACAGTAGGATCGAATGGGTTTCCGTCGTGCCCCACTAGCGCAAATATTGGAATCGCACCACCGTTGACTGCCATTATTTTCT
>CAYLNI010000015.1:15919-26084 GCA_964384705.1 uncultured Fusibacter sp. | reverse complement strand
AGCTCTTGGACACTTCCGTGTAGTCCTTGTACATCATGAGTTGGTTGAACTCCGTGTTGATGAGCGGGATTGTGAAGATGGAAACGGCTAACAGCAAGATGGTGATCACATAGGACGGGATGCCCCACATTTTCTTGAAGTTGATGTCCAGAGATAGCTTGCCCTTTTTCTTGCGGATGTCGAGGTGTTCAAAGCTGTTGATGAGTGGCACGATAAACCAAGTCGCAAAGCCAGCCAGTGCGATACCTATCGACGCATAGATGGCCAGGTCGTAGATGGCTTTTGTGTTCATGAAAATCAGTGACGCAAATCCGACGACTGAAGTTACGGTGGTAATGATCATTGGAACGCCGACCATTTTCAGAGATTTCTCAAGGCTGACGCGCATGTTATGACCATCTTCCAGATGCTCTTGAACGTGTGAAATGAAATGAAGGCCATCCGCACTGCCGATGATAATGGTGAAGATCGGTGCCAATACAGTCAGTATTGAAATATCCTTTCCAAATAGCCCAGCGAACCCGAGTGTCCACAGCGCTGCAATACCTGCTGGCAGAACAGAAAGTATGGTGCCTTTGATGGATTTCATTTGAATTCTAAAGATGTTGAAAAGAATGAACATCGGTATCAAAATCAAGATGAACAAAAGGTAGTCGAAAATCTTATTTTGCATGTACTGGTCGCCGCCGATATAAAAAGTGAGCGATGCGTCCTCGAGATGCGTCTCGATGGTCTTGAGGTCGCTGAAGCCAAAGTCTTCCGCTGGAAAAATGGTGATGATGCCGTAAGTTTTGCCATCTATGGTTTTGATGGCTGAAAGTTCTTCAATATCGAGGTCGATGTCCATGGGCATATTGCTATTTCCAGGAATATTGCTATTTCCAGGCAAACTGTTGTTTCCAGGCAGACTGTTGTTTCCAGACAGATCGAGTTTTGTGTCTATGCCCTTAAAGTACTTGATACTCGGCATGGTGCTTAAAAACGTTTCAAAATCGGCAACTTTATCAGGGTGCTTGTCCACGTCCTCGATCATGACGAGCATCTGATCCGATGTGGGAAATTCATTTGCGAGCGTATCGAGATGCTCTTGAAAAACGCTGCCCTCTATTTTGAAAATGTCGAAATTCGTCTCGATTTTCAGATTGAAAACGCCGACGATGGCGGTGATATTTAAAAGGACAAACAAAACCATGAGTGGCTTTTGAAATTTATAGATAAAGTCGATGTAACGCTTCATTTTGCAGCTCCTTCTGGGCGTAATCCCTCTAAAAATTGGTCGATCATCATTTCGGTCCATGCGTCAAAATCGGTTGTCTTGTATCGGTCTGTTATTACGAATACCCACACGACGTCAGCGAGAATGATCTTCAGCATTTTATTGATGAGCACTTCGTTTGGCACATCTCTCAACTGACCCTTGGCCTTGAACTGGTCAAAGTAGTCGTAAAACAGCTGAACGATGTCGTCAAAGTGACCCGTCATCAGGTTTTGCCTGAGCGAATCATTGTATATCAGCTCCTTGACGAAGATTCTCAGAATATCTTGATTGGCAACGACAAAGTCGATTCTGTTCTTGATGAAATACCTTATAAAATCATCCACCGACTCAAACGCCTGCGCGCCGAGCTTTTTGGCGATATCTTTTTTCATGACTGGTATTAAGACTTTGATGAATTTGAGCAATATATTCAGCAGCAGATTGTCCTTCGTCTTATAGTGCTTAAATATCGTGCCTTCTGCGACATTGGCTTTGGCGGCGATCTCCTTAGTACTGGTATTGGCAAAGCCCTTCTCCGAAAATAGCGCGATGGCGGCATCGTCGATCTGTGTGAGCTTGTCGGTTTGCTTGTTCGATTGCCGCGTTTCATCGAGTAGTTGGTCGAGCAGTGATTGTTTCATGAGGTGCCTCCCTTTGAAATGAGTTGAGATATGTGAATGAAATAAATTGAGAGTAAAAAGTGAGTGTGTACTCACTTTTATAAGTATACGCTCTTTTTTTCATTAATCAAGGGCATTTTTATTTATATATTAACTTTTATTTGTATTTTTTATACTAAGTTTTTTTATACTAAGTTTTCATAAAAAAAGACCAGGGGTTTTATCCCCTAGTCTCTTGTCCATGTATAGTGGCGCCGTTTGGTTTCTTCCAAATGCCCCAACGTGCCGTAAAGTCGAATGGTCATTTCCTCCATGCCAGTGATATAGGCACGATGGATGCCGTGATCGGCTAATGCTTGCATGCATTTTAAAAGCACTGCCTTTGCAAAGCCCCTTTTTCTGAAGTCACTGTGTGTACAAACACGCTCAATCTCAGCGCTTCCATTGGCAACATCAATAAAGGCTTCACAACCTGCAACATGTGTGCCCATCTCATCCATGACATAAAAATCGAATGCAGGGTTATAGAGTGGACTCGTACGCACATACTCATGTGTCATAATATCCAGCTCTGTGATGTCGCCCCTTTTCCTGAATGCGTTGAGTTTGAGTTCAAGTTGCTCAATTGGACGATAGTTTGCCTGCATTGTCGAAAATGTAAAACCAGCTGGCAAATCGCTTGACATGGTTCGGGCATTTTCACAATCAAATGCTCTCGTCACTTCGCAAATGCCTTGAGATACGAACTGGTGCGCCTCTAAAGTGCGCTGTTCGGCAAACTGGGTTTCATTTACCTCTGTAGTGAGTGTTCCCTCTCGGTCTGCCCAATTATGAATCACCCATTCCAACATCTCCGAATACAGATAACCATGTCGTTCCTCGGTGAATAGCGTAAATGAACCATCGCCGCCTTCAGATATGGCAAATCCTATTAGGTCGCCCAAATAATCAAACCAAAGCTCTGCATTTTTGCTAAAAAAGGTTGGAAAATATTTATTGGGTGACCATAGGCCATACTTCCAATCAACCAATCTGCCAATACTCCACGTAAATTGGTTTTGTCTAATCCTATTATGTTCTATGATGAAGCGCATCATTTTATTGAAATCATCGCTCTCACCGTTGAACGCTCGATGGCTATGTGTCATTTTTTATCGCCCTCCGGTTAAAGTACCTTCCGAATCCGTTCGATGACGTCCATCTCGTCTGGATACTTCATCTGTTCTTTTTTGTTGTGAAAAATCTCTTTGCCGTCCACTTCCACAAGAAAGATGCCGGCTCTGCCTTCGACGAGTTCTGTATTTTGTACGTTGAGTTCTTCCTTAATCCTAGCCTCTAAACTAGAGGCTCTCTCGAAGTACCCTCAAGAGCTGCAATACGTGATTAAAATTTTCTTATCCATGTGATCCTCCTATGAGTTATTGGTGCCAGGCATTTCGACTCATTTGGCGTAAAAGAGCCTGGCTTGTCTACTCATATATACCCCTTGCGGTTGTGGGTTAACCACTGTGTGAGCGAGTGCGTGAGTCGGTGGTGCCAGGCATTTTGACTCATTGGATGAGTCGATCTGCCTGTGAACCGACTCAAATCCGCTCAGTCGCTCACTTATATACGATCTTGCGGACCGTTTCAAACGCCAAGTTGTACTCAGCCGCCAAAGCCTCAAGGTCGTGGCTCTCGGCAAATTTGCGCCTAATCTCATCGTTGCGCAGCTCGTAGTAGCTTCTTGCACCCGAGCCCTCGCCCCACTTTTTGCGTGTTTCGGCCATGGGTATATAGAGGGCTTCGCCCCGTGCATATTTTTGGACCTCGCGCAAAAGTTTGTCGGGCAGTATATCTGCCGCATTTAGATACTTCATCGTATCAGCCCCTTTATGAGCGCTGCGCCGCTAAAAAGGCGTCAAGGCTGTCATATTCTCGAAGTGTCACACCACGCTTCTCAATTTCGCCTCTGATTGATGCGTCGATAGCCTTTGCACGAGCAGCATACGCATCCAAGTTTTCTGGATCGAACACGCCCATCAAATCCATCGGCTCAAGACCGAACTCTTCTTCGATGGCGTCGAATTCACGCTGGAAATGATACCCCCAAGCAAAAGCATTGAAAACGTCTTTTTGCTCGGCATAATAATAAATTCTTCTAAAGGTATAGACACCTTCCTCGTACCAGCAAGCGAGGTCTTCATAGTTGTATACTTGAGGACTCTGTTTTTTTTCTGGCATAATCGCTTCGAAAAACGCACGCGTCGCCTCGATCATCTGATAGCAAAGCGACTTGATGGTCTCAAGGGATTTTGCGGCAATCAGCGATTCATACAGCGTCGTGAAGTTCTCTGGCACTTGATCCATCTCAGCCAAATGGCTAATTTGATTTTCTGGGCCTCTCTTGAAGTAGACACCGTTTACCGTTGCCACTGCTTGCGATAAATAATCGGCGATGAAGCCACTGGCTTTGCGTCCACTTCCTAGTGAATTTTCAAACAACATCGTCTTATAGAGCTCCATTGCGGTGTTGATCTTCTCTAGTCCTTTTTTGTAAGTGAAACTCGGGTCCGCCAAGTTTTCTTTGAGTTTATTCTGTAGCTGGATAAAGCGTTCACGGTCCCCATCGCTCTTTGCGTAGAGAATCACGCCGTCAGCGAGACACGTTGTGAGGCTCTCGTTGATGCTTGCAAAACCTTCCACACGCTCCCACGACATTGGAAACAAGTCGTAGCCGATGCCTTCTATGATAAAGGTCTGTGCGAGTTTATAGCCCGCCTTAGTTGCTGGGATGAAGAAGTTGAAAGCGACTTCATTGCCATCGGGCTTAATGTTCCAGTGGCTGTGACCAATGAGCAAACTCACGTCTTCTGAGTATTCAGTCTCTATTTTGTGGATTGCCCACTCTATCAGTTCTTTGCTTATTTTTGTCATGTTGTTGCCCTCCTATTTGACCGGTTGCGCTGCAGCTTATGAGTGAATTATATCAATCCCGCATGGGCATCACAATACCATAAATTTGTCTAAGCGTTCTATACCAAAATGAGCTATGGTTCAGCCTTTAAGCCATAACTATAGGCCTAATATTCTTAATCAGCACAAACAACGCAAACACAGCAACCACGTTAAACGTCGGGAACATCAACACTTCCACAAGGCCAAGCGTCACTCCATGCATTGCCATACTGATAATCATGGCCGACAGCGCCGTTAGCATCGTAATTCCCTTAAGCAGGATTACCGATGACAATAGATATCCCCAATTATTTCTGCGGATCAGCAAGATGCCCGACAGGAACGCACATGGCACGACAAAGCCGAGGTCCATCCCCTGAATCACCAAAGTCGTATAATGTTCGAGCCCCACTGGCACGCCACCTTTTTGAAAGCCTTCAGCGATTTTACCGATCCAGAGCATGCCTATCGCAACGGCGACAAAGATCTGAAAGCCACCGATCCATTTGACCGGAAGTTTATCACTAAATTGCGCCTTCATCGAACTGATGTCAAACGACATCATCATGAGCAGAAATGCGAAAAAACTGGCCGACATCAAGATGACGTAGACGCTGAACATGGCGTTGTACATCCATAAAAATGCGTAGGACATGTACGTGTAGAGGAAAAATGCCAACGTGCCAGTTAGTAAAAGTTTGCCCTTAAATGACCCTTTTACAGTCAAGTACAGCGAAGCCGCAAGCAATGGAATCCCCATCACCAGCACCATCATATCGTTTGCGATCCCTTGCGCCGCCACCGATACAGAATCGAGTTTGTAGATGCCTTTGCCATAAAGCTCGATAGCCTCACCGTGCACCGTTGTGGCATGTGTCAAGTCACCTGGTTCATTAGTCAAGATGCCTACCCCTGAAGATATGGCGGAAAAAATAATAATGACGATCGTCAGTCCAATAATTGCCTTTTGATTTTTCATAAGTCCCTCACTTAGCTTAATAGTTACATAAAATTTATGTTATAGCCCAAGAGCCATCTAACCTGTTTCAGCAAGTGATCGATAAACGCCTGTTCGTCCGTCACTTGGTTGCGTGCCGATAAATATTTGCAGAGCTCACCATGGAGATAGCCATGTCCGATGCTGAGTCTGATTGTACCCTCTTCCGCCGTGATTTTATGCCTACATGTCTCCAGATAAAGGTCCAAGAGCAAAAGCTCAGGCCTAGGTTGGTCCTTGAATATCTGACCGAGATCCACATCAAAATAGTCCATCCATAGGAAGCGGTACCAACCGTGGTGGTCAAGCGCAAATCTTGCCACGCAGCCAATATATGCAATCACTGGATTTTCATAAGTCCCATCCGCCACAAGCTGCCTCGACTGCGCCATGAGCTGCGTGCGCATCTTAAGCATGATGGCTTTCGCCGTCTCGTGCAGCAACTCGCTGTAGCTCGGGAAAAGGTTATAGATGCTCGTGTGTGCACACCCTAAAGCCCGTGCGATCTCTCTGAAATTGACGTTGCTACTGCTGCCCTTTTCGTCTATGAGCGCCATCGTCGCCTCTATGATGCCCTCTCGGGTTAAGTTTTTTCTCGCCATGTGTATGTCTCAATTCTTTTGGATTTTCGCGGCAAACTACCACTGGTAGTTTTAAAATATCACATTACCTTATCACCGTCAATAAAAAAGAATGAGTAAGTGGTGCCAGGCAGATTGACTCAGAGTCAATCTGCCTGGCACCACCCACTCATTCTTTAACACGCGATGATCTCCTTGATCATGAATTCCTTGCCGCCAAGTAGCAGAAAGCGTTCACTGCCACAAGCGGGGCATCGCGTTTGTTGTTCATTGAAATTATACTCTAATTTGCAATCATTGCAAAGTGCTTTCCCGGGCAAAATCTCAATTTTGAGCTTTGTCCCCTCCAGAATCGTACCGTCCACCGCCGCGGGGTAACACGCTTCGATGTACCGTGGGATCATGGATGAGAGCTCGCCGATTTGCAGCACGATGGTGTCCACCTGCGTTAGGCCGTTCGCTTTGACGATGGCCTCAACCTTCTTGATCACTTCAAATACAACGCCAAGTTCATGCATCGATCACACCTCTTTCTTTGAGTGAGTGAGTCGATGGTGCCAGGCATTTTGACTCATCGAATGAGTCGAACTGCCTGGCACCAATAACTCACCTCATAAACGCTTTCTTCACCTTATGCACCGCGATTCTGCCCTTGCGCTTGATCATGTTTTTGACGATGATCGGCTTGAGCTTTTCGAATTCGACACTTTCTGCGTCATAGGCTTTTACGAGTGTGATGGCATCAAACTTACAACGCGTCGTACAAGCGCCACAGCCAATGCACATATACTCGTCCGTCGTCGTCGCACCACAACCGAGGCAACGCGCTGTTTCAAGCTTCACTTGTTCCTCAGTGAACGTCGCGCGCATGTCGGCAAATGTGCCTTTAGCCACTTTTCCATCCACATGCTCCGTCTTTTGTCTCGGCGTTTGATCGTACCCATCAAGCGTCAAATTGTCTTTATCAAGCACGTGATACGCTCTGTTATCACGGCCATTTACCAAGCTTTGACCTGGCTGCACGAAGCGGTGGATAGAGATTGCCGCCTCTTTACCCATTGCGATTGCGTCGATTGCGAACTTCGGACCCGTCATGGCGTCGCCACCCGCGAAGACATCCGGTTCACCCGATTGGAGCGTGAACGCATCAACCTGAACCGTCTTATTAGGATTTAAAACGACTTTTGAATCCGATATCAATGCCCCCCAATCCATCGCCTGTCCCACCGAGATCAGCACGTGACTTGCTTCCACGACTTTAACATCGGTCTCGTCAAACACTGGACTGAATTTTCCTGCCGCATCGAGCACAGACAGACACTTCTTGAACTCTACACCAGTTACTTGTCCATTTTCTGTGAGTATGCGCGTCGGTCCCCAAGATGGGTTGATGCCAATCGATTCCGATAAGGCGTCTTCGACTTCTTCTTCGAGGGCAGGCATTTGCGTACGGCTCTCAAGACAGAATAAGTTGACCTCTTCGGTATTTGTTGCTGTATCAGCAGCTTTGATCGACGCTTTTGCTGCATCTTCGACATCTGCTGCATCATTATTTTTTGTAAGCATCCTCGCAGCGGTTCGTGCCACGTCGATTGCCACGTTGCCACCGCCGATGACCACGACATTGCCAACGAGCTTTGTCTGGTTGCCGAGGTTCACTTCGCGAAGGAAATCCACGCCCGTCTGAACGCCTATTGCATCCTCACCTTGAACGCCAAGCTTCCGGCCAGCTTGTGCGCCGATGGCGAGGTAAAATGCTTCAAACCCTTTTTTCCTGAGCGCATCCAGTGTGATGTCTTTGCCCACTTCAACACCCGTTTCAAATGTGACCCCGAGCTCTCTAAGGACATCAATCTCTGCATTGATCACGTTTTTTTCAAGTCTATAAGAGGGAATGCCAAGGGTCAACATGCCGCCTAGTACTTCTTGTTTTTCAAACACGGTGACGTCATAGCCGTCGATCGCCAAATAGTACGCACATGAGAGACCAGAAGGCCCCGCGCCGACGATGGCGATTTTTTTGCCGTAATCGTGTCTCTTTTTAGGGACAAATCGGTAGTCTGCTTTCAGATCCTGCTCTGCGATGAACTTTTTGATTTCATCGATGGATACCGCTTCGTCAACGTCGCCTCTCGTACAATCCGTTTCGCATTTTCTAGGGCAAATACGGCCACAGACCGCTGGAAATGGATTTTCATTTTTAATCAGCTCAAGCGCTTCTCTGTACTTACCTTGTGACGCTAGCTTGATGTAGCCCTGCACTGAGATATGCGCCGGACAGTTGGTTTTACAAGGGCTCGTGCCCGTGTCCACGACATTTTCGCGGTTCGTACGGTAATCTGGATTGTACTTGTCAGCACCCCACTCTGTGTTTGACGGGAAGTCAATGCGTACTGGCTTGACGATCGGTTCATCCCCACATAACTTTTGGCCCAATTTCAATGAATTCGTCGGGCATACCGCCACACACTCACCACAAGCGACGCATTTTTCCGTATCCACTTTAGAGACGTAGTTCGAGCGCACCATGTCGTTATTTAAGAACATGCCTGCGATTCTAAGCGCGAAACACGAGCAACCACAGCAGTTGCAGATGGCGTGTGTCTTGCCAGGTCCGTCGGTGTTTGGGATGCTGTGCATGAGGCCGTTTTCTTCAGCTCTTTGAATGATCTCAAACGCTTCATCGCGCGTGATTTCGCGGCCTCTGCCCGTGCGGATGTAATACTCGGCCGCATGGCCCATTTGAATACACATGTCTTCCTTTAAATGGCCACACCCTTCGCCCATCGCCTCTCGCGACGTACGGCAAGAGCAGTCAGATACTGAAAAAATTGAATTTTCGTTGAGGTATTTTGATACCTCTTCATAAGAAGCGCGTCTCGTTTCACCTTCGATGGACGTTTCGATTGGAATCACGCGCATTGGACCCGTACCAACAGGAAATAATCCCGCTGCAGCAGGTCCCTTTTTCAGACCATAATCGTTGAATGCCTTGGCAATCTGCGGGAATTTCGCAACGTTCTCTCTGTGGTTCGCCATCATTTCCATGTGTCCCGGCACCCAAATATCGTGCCAATATTTGTCCACGCCGTCTATTTCATTGACGAAGGCGGCGCCCGCCATAGCCACTTCCCAGAGGAGTTGCGCTGTTCTCTCTTCGGACTTTCCGCACTCTGCGGCAATCTCCGCTGCGCTCTTCGGCTTGCGTAGTTCCATACAAAGCGCTACTTCCGCCATTTCCTCAGTGATCACTGGCTCGAGAATCTTATACTCTGGATGCTCCGCAGTTATTTCCCCTTTTGAACCCCGTTTCGTGCGGCTGATCTTATTCGCCAGATCGAGCACGCGTTCATTTGCCATTGCCATTTGGTATCCCCCTTATTCAAATTGATAAAAAAATTAATTGCTTTGAAATAAATAATATAACAATGTAAATATCTAATGCGGTTAATTTATTTCAGCATTATATTTATAAAATATATTTTATATATCGTTATACTTATTATTAATAAATAATTTATATTTAAAAATAACAGCTTTTTATAAAGAATATATATTTATAAAGAATATATATTTAAACACAACTAGTTCTAATGACAATATTTTCTCAACGACATGATTGATATGAAAACTACTTACTCTTGATCCTGATTCCAAGCCGAAACTTCCGCACGAAGCCAATTCGCCCATTCAGAAATGCCCTCGCCCGTTCTCGCTGAAATAGGAATCACTTTTGCTTTGGGATTGAGATTCAAGATGCGCGTGCGCACAG
>CAYLNI010000015.1:15618-15886 GCA_964384705.1 uncultured Fusibacter sp. | reverse complement strand
CTCACATCGATTTTGTTGATCAGCACGACATCGACGATGGAAAACATAAGCGGGTATTTGAGTGGTTTGTCATCGCCTTCTGGCACGCTGAGGATCATGGCATTTTTTGATGACCCTGTATCAAACTCAGCTGGGCATACTAAATTGCCGACATTTTCAAGAATCGCTAAGTCGATATCTTCAGTGCCCATCGCAAGCAGCCCTTGTTTCGTCATGTCCGCATCGAGGTGGCACATGCCGCCCGTATGGAGTTGGATGACTTTTGTAT
>CAYLNI010000015.1:8875-15608 GCA_964384705.1 uncultured Fusibacter sp. | reverse complement strand
GTTGAAGCAATGGTTTTTGCATCCACGTCAGAATCGATATCCGCTTCCATAACGCCTATGCGCATCTCACCCTTTAGCGCTTCAATGGTTTTGACCAGTGTCGTCGTCTTTCCAGATCCTGGTGACGACATGAGATTCAATAGAAAAGTCTTTTCCCCTTTGAGCGATGCTCTAAGCAGGTTCGCCTGCTCGGCATTGTCATCAAAGATGCTCTCTTTGATTGTCAGTATTTTAAATGGTTGCATCGTGCCCCTCCTACTTGTGAACTAGTTTCATGGTACTTGTGAACGATTTATCAACATCAGTATAGTCACAATCCTCAAGCTTGTCAAAAAAGAAAAACCGTTGAAATTTCAACGGCGTTCGGATTTATCTTTCAAGTTAGGTTTACACTTTGTTTTTATTACAGTGCATGCTGATTTTGACTGTTTTCAGTATCTTGATCACACTATGTGTAAAGATAACTTGAAAGTAAAAAAATTAAAAATATCTCTCAATAAAGTACTCTGTGTGACGCAGACAATTCTCCATGGAGACCGTACTGATAATCTCACCGGCTAGGTATAGATTGTTTACGCCCTGCATCGCTTCCAATTTCTCATAAAAACCGTTTTGAAGGGCCTTTGATTCTACATAGGGGCATTGCTGCCAGCGTTTTACGCGGTAGAGTCTCGGTTCCACAATCCCCAGTTTAATGAGGTCCGACGCAATCATATCATACGAGGTTTCCCATGATTCGCCAGGATGATCATAGGCATAGACTGTGACAAGTGTTTCCACGTCACTTTGTTCCCATCTGGCATTCCAGATTACGAGGTGTCCCCGCCTGTCCGTCGACAAATTCTCTGTGATGCAACCACATCCCTTTGGAACATTTTTAGCGGCAAAAAGATAGACGCTATAGCTTTGATATTTGATCCCCTTCAGAAGTTGCTGCATGTCACGATCAAATCGATACACGTTTGCGAACTGGTCCAGTGGTGCTGCGAGGATCACTTTGTCAAAGGGTACTTTATCGAACTCAGTTTGTACAATGAGTGCTTTGTTATCGCTATTGTCATTCTGATCCACATAGATATCGACGACTTTTTGTGAAAGTCTGATGTCACAAATTCGCGCTTCAAGACATTTGACCAATGACGAGACGCCATCTTTCCACGTACAGAACTCTGGAAGCTCCATAAACGCCATTAGCGTGTCGTAATTCATGATGCTAAGGACATAGATGGCCGGCAAGACTTCTATGTCGCCAAGTCCATAGCTCGTGAAATAGTGCGCATAGACCGTTTTTAAGAAGACGAACTGGTTCATATCACACCAGACAGAAAATGTCAGCGTCAAGGATGGCTCAAGCGCGATCAGGTTTGCATTGTTTAGGGATGGGTGCTTTGCTAAAACGTCTTGAAGGCGATCGAGTTCCTGTAAAAAAGTGCCAAGTGACGCTTTGGGAATCTGCGTTATATTTTGACCGTTGGCGTCGGAATAAACACGTGCTAGCCTCGGGCCATCTGCTTTGATGCCATGTGTCTTCATGAACGCCTTCATGCGCTTTTGTGCGGGCAGACCAAATACGGCACCGAGTTCATAGGATTTGCCCCGATACCAGACTGTATGTAACTTGCCACCAAGGCGCTCGCTCGCTTCGAATACGGTGACATTTGAATAGCCCTTATTTTGAAGCCCTTCTGCCAGCAGCAGGCCAGAAAACCCGCCGCCAACAATGGCAATCCTATCTATTTTATCGCTTGGCACCTGCCGCGGTTTACTTTTCCTCATCGTTTTTCTCCTGATTACGGGCTACTTGCTCTAGACCATCCTGTGTTACCCCTTCGTGCGACACACCTTCGGGCAACACATGCTCACGTGTTATGTGCCTTGGTGCATTGATTACTGCCATCAACCAAAGAGGCAACGTGTCCAAATCCACATTATTTGCCTTAGCGTATTCGAGCACCACTTCAGCTGGCGTTTTACCCGCGTTGTTGCCTGTTGAGATCGCGTTTGAGAAATTGATATGCCTCACAAATTTATTCATTACCCGTTCAACTTGAGCAAATGACTCAAAGTGCATTTCGGAGCCTATCTTCTCATAGAAATCCTTTAAAAGCATTCTATTGAAGGATTCCAAGAAATCCGATGATTCAAAGGATTCCGATGATTCCAAGGATTCTAATGCTTTTGACTTCTGGAGCAAGTCATGTTCTTGCGATATAAACTGGTGGTCGATTCTAAATGTCTCAAGAATATCTTGGTACTTGTCACCACTCACAAAAAATGGGATAAACGCCTTTGATTTTACCGTGAACAGTTTGTCGATGTTGAGATTGAATATCTTCATGAGGTAGACGAGCTTCACCTCAAAAAAGTCCCATACGTCAATATCTCTTTTCCTATTATATAGTTTGACGATTCCCCAACGGGAAAAAGTGTCGATAACACTATACTGATATATTTTGCCGATGCCATCAAAGGTGCCCATAAAGTCGATACGTTGGATGACTTGATGTCCCGGAAAACCGCTTACTTTTAAATTGGACTTAACCATAACACGTGTTGATTCACTGATAGCATTTCGCTCACGCATATTTTCTTTTGAATAAGCAACGCGACTTGCTTTGGTTGTGAGGCTATTGCGCTTTAAAACGTTGTATATCCCCGATTCACCGATTAAAAGGCCTTCAGATTTGAGTTCGTAGTAGATTCGCTTTGGACCATCAGCTGGAAACTGAACGACATAATTTAAAATGCGCTGCTCCGTTTCGACAGACACTTTATTGGGCATCGTCGGTTTTTGTGGCTCTTTGAGCTCTAGCCCACTGATCCCATGCTTTGTGTAGGCTCTATTCCAATTGTAAAAAGTCGCTCTTGAGATACCAAAGAGCTGGCAAGTTCGGGAAACGTTCTTTTCTTTCATGGCATGCTTTAGAATTCGATACTTGTAATGGGCACTGAAAACTTCTGCTTTCATGAAAAGTCTCCCTTCTAGTCGAAAATTTGATTTCTGTGATAAATTTAACATTATTTTAGCATTAATAATGGCTATTTGCAAAGGGGCACAAAAATCCCGTATTTATGCGTGTTTTTTATTTGCCCTTTATGCTTTATAGTAGAAACACAGGATTCGTTTTATAGTACTTTTGTACTAGATGTCCTATTTACACATAGTAGACGACTTATTCTATTCAACGGCAATTGTAGGAGGTGCATGCGTTGAGTTATCGATTTGTGAGACGGTTGATGCTAAATCAATCTTGGATCCATAATAACGTTTATATCAAGCCCCTACAATTTCCAACCAGTGAGGCGACGCGCACTTTTTATTTTACAGCAAAAGGGTCAACTGGCACTCACTATGGTCTTTTAGGTGAGCTCGTGAAGCGTCAAGACGAAGATTACGAAGACGACGATGATTTCACAACTAAAATTTTAGCATCGGTGAACACCTTTTTAAACGAAGCTGCTACTGAATGTCTAGAAGATGTGAAGGTCATTGACGCACTATGCAAAAAATTGGATGATACATACGATGCGCTCACTCTAACTTTTCAACTTTGGACGCGACAAGTAGGTGCACCTTGCGTGACCATAATCTCCATGGGCTTGCAAATGGTCAGGTTTGTAACCAAAGACTACAAAGATGTGAAACTGCCAAACAATAGCAAACCCTATGAGAGTCACAAAGTGAATAAATACGTGCGCGACGAGGTACGACTAGATCAGACGCAGTTCATGATTCTGGCGACGAATGGTTTTTCTCAACCGAGCTATTTCAATCGACCCGATTCAATCTTTGAGCTAACTAGACAACTGACTGATTTATTTGTTTACAAAGCATATAAAAATCCAAATGCGTCAAAAGATGCTTGTGTCTTGCTCATGGATTTTTGTAAATTCAATCAGACACATGAATTTGTACGCTTTGGCTTCGAAGATCTTGACGCACAAATCGACGAGATTCTAAAGGTCATCCCAACAAATCATGATCACTTTGCCGCTAAGCTCGTCATGTCAGAGCTCCTTCTCAACGCTTTCAAAAAAGGCAACGCAAACGAAACCAAACTCCCTATCAAAATCATCCTAGGCGTCAATGACGTCGAGATGGTCATCGAAGTATTTGATATGACACTCATGAATGGCACCATGTCAGCCAAGTCTTCGCTTGATCACGAATACCTGCTTGGCGAATACGGGCGCGGCTTATTTCTAGCGAATACGTTTTCTAACGATGTCTACATTGACAACAACAGCATCGCATCAAGAATCAAGGCCAAGTAGATGTAAAATATAGTTGTATCAGCTTTTAAAAATTATGACATAATTGATTTTATTTTAACAAAAATTTACTAAATTTTAATAGTATTAACATCATTATAATGGTAAAATAAACAAACATTTATGAACTTTTAATAGTGGGGGTGGTATATTATTGGGTTATCGATTTATGCGAAAATTGATGCTTGACCAAATTTGGAATTATGAAAAAGGCTACATCAAACCCCTTCATTTTCCTTCAGGCAATTCATCAAAAACGTTCTATTTTTCCGCTAAGAACCCATCTCATTTTCACTTCGGCATTTTAGGTGAAGTGACACGAGCGCCCGGGGATATTGCCGAAGTGATTCACGCTGTGGATAAATACTTTCGCGAGGCAACAAACGGCTTTGAAGACATCCATCACGTTGCAAAAGAATTTTGTCACAAATTGGATGAAAGCCATCTTGGTATTGAGCTCTCCTTTCAACTATGGGCAATGCATGAGGCCCTCGATCACATTCCAGTAATATCAATGGGTATGCCATCCATAAAGATGATTACTAAAAATCTCGAAGACGTCGTCATGACTTTTGATTCTGAGTCCCATCAAAAAAACAGTTACAAAGTACCCATCGCTCAGACACAATACTTAATCTTCACAACCGATACTTCACGTTTACCAAATATTGAAACCCATTATAAATCATCTAGAGATACTAAACTAGCGTCGATCTTCAATCTATCCGATCACCTCTACGAAACGCTGAATCGTGAGCGTGATGGCCAACAGGATTCAAAGGACGAAGTTTTCACCGTACTTATGGATTTGCACGATTATACCGTCACCAGTGAGTCGACTTTCTATGGTCTTAATCAATGTGAAACGCAGATAGATACCTTATTAAGCACGATTCCATCCACTTACGACCCATTCGCGGTAAAGCTTATCCTCTCTGAACTGTTGATGAATGCCTACAAGCATGGCAACAATGAAGACCCGAATCTACCAATCAAAGTGATCATCAGTATTAATGACGATGAACTCGTAATGGAGGTACTGGATATGCGTATCAGAATGGATGACATTCCCATCAAAACGGACATAAACCCAGACAATATACTCGACGAACATGGCCGTGGCTTATTTTTGGTCAACGCATTCTCGGATAAACTGACCATTGACAATAACAGTGTTGTTTCACGTATTAAAAACAAAATAATTGAATGCTAACCCCCTTAGGAGGAACCAATGTTCAAAAGTTTAAAGGCCAAATTATTGATTATCATGTTCTTTGTCATCATCACGCCCCTTGCAATTTTGGGGATCACATCGCTCGTCAGATTCTCAAACACGATTGAGGAAGAAGTTTATTCCAAACTTGATGACCTCGTAAGCTTAAATGTCGAAGTCATTCATGGCGAACTCGATGCCGCGCATCTAATTGGTTCCCTATTGAGTCAAAACAATGAACTCGTCGACTTTGTCGCCGGTGACAAGACATTAAAGGAAAGCGTTTACACCTCACTGGTTGACAATCAAGCCAATCAGAGCGAACTCATCGAAATGCTTATCGTCACTGACAGTAAGGGTGTGAGCTTAACTGCCAGCAATGATAAAAATTCGACCATCGACGTCAGTGACCGCGCCTACGTACAAGAAGCACTCGCAGGCAATCCTGGCCAAAGTGATGTCATCATCTCACGTGCAACAAATGTACCCGTCATAGCTATCGCCTATCCGATCAAGCAAGGATCAAGGGTTGTCGGTACCATCATCAGTACCATAAAATTTGAAAACATTTCAAAGCACTCAAAGGCCATCAAAATATTTGAAGGTGGTTATTCGCTCATGTTTGATAAATCGGGCTTACTCCTTTCTTATCCAAAGGTTGAAGACGAGTTCAACAAAAGTTTAGGTGATTTTGGCATACCTGCTATCGATAAAATGTTAGCCGATGTTCAAAATGGAAAGGGCGGCAGTCAACGCTACACTTACAATGGTGTGGATAAGTATATCCGATACGAAGCAATCGGAAATCTCGGTTTTGCGATCACAGCGAACTACGACGATTATATGGCGACCACCCTTCGCATTCGCTTTTTATTGATCATCATCATGGCCGTCTCACTCATCGTGGCTTTGGCGATCAGCTATATTTTCGTGACACGCAATGTGACCACACCGCTTGCAAGACTTTCAGACCTTATGCTACAAGCTGGCGAAGGCGATTTGACCGTATCGTCTGACATCCGCACAAAAGATGAAATCCAGAAAATTGGGGACGCATTCAACCTCATGATTGCCCATCAAAGCGACATCGTCAACAAAGTTAAAAATGGCGCCGCTGAAGTTGCAAAATCATCTGACGATATCGCGAGTTCTACAAACGACGTCAGCGAGACCTCTCAAAACGTCGCGAAAGCGATCCAAGAAGTTGCGGAAAACTCTTCGAAACAAAGCCACTCGATCATCGAAACC
>CAYLNI010000015.1:8035-8865 GCA_964384705.1 uncultured Fusibacter sp. | reverse complement strand
GACGATCTTGCAGCTCAGCAGCTTGATTCAAATGGCAAAACTCGATGCCATAACTTCCGATAAGAACACGGATATCACCCTGAATATCGTAAGTGAAGGTAGAAAAAGTGTCGAAACGACCATAAGATCCATTAGCGATATCAAGTCCTTGACCGATAAAACCAGTAACGACCTTAAAGAGCTTGAGAATTTATCGGTTGAAATAAAAGGCATCATCGGCACCATCAACGCCATAGCAACGCAAACGAACATGCTTGCACTCAACGCCTCTATAGAAGCGGCAAGAGCTGGCGAACACGGACGTGGTTTTGCAGTCGTCGCAGAAGAGGTCAGAAAATTGGCTGAGCAATCTGGCGTAGAATCTGATGGCATCACAAAAGTCGTCATCGAAATGGTCCGCAAAATCGAAAACGCGGTTCAGTCCATGACTGAGAGCAAGCAAGCGGTTGAGTCAGGCGTTGTCAAAGCAGAAGACACCGACGTTGCCTTCCTAAAGATCGCTGAATCCATTGGCTTGGTTTCCAAGGACGTTAAACGCATCGTCGAAATCACTGACGATGAAGTTAGCAGTTCTGAGGTGATTTTAAACCTCATCGATACCGTCTCATCACTATCGGAGAGCAACTCAGCAAATGCAGAGGAAGTTGCGGCTTCAGTTGAAGAACAAACTGCACTGCTTGAAAGCATCGCAGCAGGCAGTCAAGAGCTCACTGCTATGGCCAACGATCTCAACCATCTCGTCGAAAAATTCAAAGTGAGGGACACATTATGAAGACAGAATTTATAACGATTGCAGAGAATTTCTCAGTAAATGAAGCGTCAAAATTTCG
>CAYLNI010000015.1:6348-8025 GCA_964384705.1 uncultured Fusibacter sp. | reverse complement strand
TTAAAAGAAAATCAAGTTTCTTTCGAGCTCGATTTCTCAAAATGCCAATTTATCGACAGTACTGGCCTCGGCGTCTTGGTTGGCCTCTACAAAAAATGCGTCGAGTTTGGGGGCACAGTTGTCCTATCCCATCTCACAAGCAATGTCAGCAGCGTCATCCGCATGACACGCCTCGATCAGATTTTCACCATCAAGTAAGTATAGCGCCATCCGGTACATCCGTTTCATCCGATTCATCCGATTCATGATTTAAGTACCCATTAAAAAACGAGCTCAGTCATTATTGACTGGGCTCGTTTTGATTTTGCTTTTGATTTTGCTTTTGATTTTGCTTTTACTTATAATTTCGATTTTGTCACTTTATATGTGAAACATGATTTCACTGTCTACCGTATATTTACGTGTATTCTCTGCCAAATCAGCCAATGTGATCGATTCGATAAAAGCATTGATGTTCTCATCGAGTTTATCCCAAATTGATTCGCGAATGCACTGTTCTATAGGGTTTAGGCCGCCTTCTTCGTTTTCAGAGCGGTTACCCGCTATGGAGAGATTCCCTTCTAGCGCTTTCAGAATTGAGCCAACCGTTATATTTGAAGCTGGTGTCATAAGCGAATAACCACCATTGGCACCTTTAACGCTTCTAACGAGTTCTGCTTTTCTAAGGATAGAAAAAACTTGCTCCAAATATTGCATCGAGATGTTTTGTCTGTCTGCAATAGCGCTAAGCGCCAGGTGACCTTCTTCAGCGTTCAAAGCCAAATCTACCATAGCTCGAAGGCCATATCTTCCTTTAGTAGACAACTTCATAAAACACCTCTTCATACAAAATTGATTAGCCTAACAATTTCTTTGTACGTGCTACGACGTTTTCAACAGTAAAGCCAAATTCTTGGAACAATCTATCAGCCGGTGCAGAGTGACCAAAATCGTCATGACCGATTACGTCACACGCGTATTTGTGCCATCCAAATGTGCTCGCTGCTTCAATTGCGATTTTTGGAACGCCTTTTGTAAGAACCTGCGCTTTATAATCGTCGCTTTGAGCATCGAACAATTCTTGGCAAGGCATAGAGACAACTCTAGCATCGATGCCTTCCGCTTTAAGTGCTTTTTGTGATTCAACTGCAAGCGATACTTCTGATCCAGTTGCGATCAAAACAACATCTACTTTGCTTTCTTCTTTTGAAATGACATATGCGCCTTTAAGGGCTTCACGTGAAGAACCTGGAAGCTCTGGAAGATTTTGACGTGTCAAGATCAGCGCGACAGGTGCATCTTTTGAAGTCATAGCTGTATACCAAGCTGCAGTCACTTCTCTCGCATCTGCTGGTCTGATGACCTTAAGCTTTGGAATCGCTCTGAGCATTGCAAGTTGATCAATTGGTTGGTGTGTAGGACCATCTTCACCGACGCCAATGCTATCATGAGTCAGGATGTACGTTACAGGCAAGTTCATAAGAGCCGCCAAACGCATCGCTGGTTTCATATAATCTGTAAATACGAAGAATGTCGCTGCATATGCTTTCACGCCGCCATGTGCTTGTAAGCCGTTGACGATCGCTGTCATCGCATGCTCTCTAACGCCAAAGTGAAGGTTTGAGCCTTCTGGATTAGATGCTTTAAAAGATGTGCGTTTTTTCATATCTGAATTGTTTGAAGGTGCAAGGTCAGCCG
>CAYLNI010000015.1:6077-6338 GCA_964384705.1 uncultured Fusibacter sp. | reverse complement strand
TTTGGCATGTGATCAGCGAGTGCATTGAGCACTTTACCTGAAGAACTTCTTGAAGCTGTTGCTTCTGAATAGTTCCAAAATTCATCTGATTCAAGGAATGCCATCGGAGCTTCACCCGAGAACCATTGCTTATATTCTGCAGCGAGCTCTGGGTATTCTTTTGAGTAAGCCTCAAAATTAGCCGTCCAGTCCGCTTCATTTTTTTCTAAGGATTTAACCAAGTCAGTCATATGTGACTTGACATCAGTAGGCACTTCAAAT
>CAYLNI010000015.1:4711-6035 GCA_964384705.1 uncultured Fusibacter sp. | reverse complement strand
TTCTAGGAATGTTGACATTTCATCGATGCCGTCTTGACCAAGTGGTGCGCCATGAACTTTGTGCGAGCCTTGTTTAGAAGGACAGCCGTATCCGATGATCGTTTTAATTTCTATAAATGAAGGCATTTCTGTTTCAGCTTTTGCCTTTTGGATGGCTGCTTGGATGGCATCTAAGTCATTGCCATCTTCTACTGTGATTACTTGCCAGTGCATTGCTTCAAAGCGCGCTGCGACATTTTCAGTAAACGCGATCTCTGTGCTGCCTTCAATCGTGATTTTATTTGAATCATAAAGGACGATCAATTTGCCGAGTTTTAGTGTGCCTGCAAGAGATGCCGCTTCGTATGAAATACCTTCCATCATACAACCATCGCCTGCAAGTGCATATGTGTGGTGGTCAACTACTGGGAAACCTGGTTTGCTGAATTTAGCTTCCAAGTGCTTTTCAGCCATTGCAAAACCAACTGCATTTGCAATACCTTGTCCGAGAGGACCTGTTGAGATTTCAACGCCTGCTGTGTGACCGTATTCTGGATGACCAGGCGTTTTGCTGCCAAATTGTCTAAAATTCTTGATTTCTTCTATAGACAAACCATATTCAAACAAATGAAGCAATGAATAGATCAGCATCGATCCGTGTCCTGCAGTTAAAACAAATCTGTCTCTGTTATGCCAGAGTGGATTGTGTGGATTGTGCTTCATCTCTTTCGCCCACAAAGTGTAAGCCATAGGTGCAGCGCCAAGAGGTAATCCAGGATGACCTGAGTTTGCTGCCTGAACCGCTTCAGCCGACAGCATTCTAATCGTATTAATCGTTCTCAATTCCATCATTAAAAAAACCAACCTTTCTTATTTTAAGGCACTTCGGCCTTCTATACCATTCTACCCTTAACATTATATAGGGAATAGCTGCTAATAACAACCTTGAAACGGAATTTTAATCGGGTATTTGTTGACATAATTGTGACACTTTTATGAACACAAAAACCCCAGCGGCTGCTGAGGTTATCGGACAAAGCTCTCTATTCACTAAGATTGAAAGTTCACAGTCTTAGATGGAATAATCGTAGAAATTGCATGCTTGTAAATCATCTGCTGTTTGCCTTCACTATCCAACACGATGGTATAGCTGTCGAAGCCTTTAACTAAGCCTCTGATTTGGTAACCGCTGATCAAGAAAATAGTAATTGGCGTTTGATCCTTGCGGCATTGGTTTAAAAACAAGTCTTGTAAATTGATTGCACTTTTCACGGATTCCCCTCCTTCTCTCTTTTTTTATATTATTGACAGAATTTCTCTTAATGCCTCTTCAGTGGATACTTCC
>CAYLNI010000015.1:0-4701 GCA_964384705.1 uncultured Fusibacter sp. | reverse complement strand
AAATCGATGAAATGAATGCCTTCGTATCGCTTGAACCACGTCATCTGGCGTTTGGCATAATTGCGACTGCCTTGGCGAATCGCCTCAACCATTTCATCATAAGACGTAAGGCCATCCAAATAGGATAGAACTTCCTTGTAACCTATACCCTGCATAGACTGAAAACTATCATCCAATCCAGAATTTTTCAAATTTTTTACTTCGTCGATGAGCCCTGCATCAATCATGAGACCAACGCGTTCATTGATGCGGTCATACAAAATGTCTCTTGGTCTCGTCAACCCGATGAGTACGACCTCATAATCTTTCGTCAGTGTCGGTTCTGAGGCAAAATCGGCAAAGGGTTTACCCGTGATGTGATTCACCTCAAGGGCTCTAATCACTCTTTTTAAGTTGTTTGGATGAATGCGGGCTGCTGCGACTGGATCCAAACTATTTAAGCGGTCATGAACAGCCAAGTTGCCTTCTTTTTTAGCAAGGTCTTCCATCTCTAATCTGAACGCTTCATCTGCACAGCTTGCACCAAAGTTCATATCGTACATGAGCGCATTGACATATAGCCCCGTGCCTCCGACGACGATTGGAATTTTGCCTTTCTCGAAGAGCTTTCCAATTTCAATTTTAGCAAGTGCTGCATACTCACTCACCGAAAAAGTTTCAGTGGCTGCCACACAATCGATCAAGTGATGTGGTATGCCCCCCATCTCTTCCATCGTTGGCTTTGCAGAACCAATATTCAGATTCTTATAAATCTGCACGGAATCCGCCGAGATGATCTCGGTTTGCAGTTTTTCCGCCAGTGCGAGTGAAAGCGCTGTCTTGCCGACAGCAGTTGGGCCGACTATGATAATGATCTTTTGCATCATTCACCTAATATATCGATTCTATCGATATATCTTTCATCATATAATTTTAATGGCGATACTTCAATAAATTGTCTAAAAAAGTAATAATATTGAAATAATTATGGAAATTGTCGAATAATGGATATCAAATGATTCTTTTAAACTTTTTCTCTATCTCATGTAGTGAAAAACTGATGATAATCGGCCTACCATGTGGGCAAGTATACGGCGATTTCAGTTTTTTAAGTTGTTCAATGAGTGCAATCTGTTCGCCTTCATGTACGTCATCATGCGCTTTGATTGCCGCTTTACACGCCTTTTCAGCGATATCGTGGTATAGATGTGCATCGAGCTCGTATTTGATATTTTCAAACAGCGACTGAACCATACGTCTCGCGACGGCAAAGTCGAACATGACGGGAATCTCTCTTAGTACAATGCTGTTGTCGCCAAAAGGTTCCGCTGTAAAGCCCATCTGCAAGAGCACTTTGTTGACGTCATCAAAACGGGACATCTCGACGATGCCTAGATGGATGACTTCTGGAATGAGCAAGAGCTGTGCGTGTATATCTTGTTTTTCAAAGGCATCCATGAACGCCTCAAACAAGATTTTCTCATGTGCCGCATGCTGATCAACGAGAAAGAGATGCGTCGCTTTCTCATATAGCAAATACGTTTTATTATAGACGCCAATGTAGTTCAAATCGTCATAGATGGATGCTTCGCGTTCCAAATCTATAGGCGTTGTCTCTGCCACGATCGAATCTGCAAAACCGCTCAACATTGAAAAATCCACTTGGCCAAAATCGATCTTCTCTTGCGGTCTCTCGAAGGCATTTTGAACCTTGTACCGCTGTGGCGTGCTATTTGAAGCGTTTTCAGTTGCACGATCAGTTGCACGATCATTTGAAATAGCTGCTACACTATCCGCAGCAATGTTTGCGGCAATATCTGAGGCACTATCTACAGCATTATCTGCGGCACTAGTTGAAGCACTAGTTGAAGCACTAACTCCTACACGACTTGTCGCTTGTTTATCGTGTTCAGATTGCGATTCAAGCATCTTAGCCTTTTCTTCTGGGGCTGGTGCTGTTTTCATGCTGAAGACGTCACGCTCTGTGAAGACAACTTTTGGCACTTGATCATAGAGGTTAAACGCTTTTTTCAATGCACTAAAGACAAACTGCTTAATGAGGCCATCATCATGAAATTTTATCTCCGTCTTTGCTGGATGAATATTGACATCGATTTCATTTTGAGGAATATCTATAAACAAGATGCAAACAGGGTGGCGTCCAGTCATCATGTAAGGCTTGTAAGCGAGCTGTATGACGTCTTTAATCAAATCGCTCTTCACGTACCTGCCATTGACAAATGTGAGCTGGTAGCTCTTTGTGCCCTTTGTATAGTCAAATCTGGAGATGAAGCCTCTCATCCTTAGATTTTCATGTGATTCATCGATTTCATACAAGCCTTTTAGCAATGTCGGATCAAATACTGAGAAGATGGCATTCTCCAGATTGCCTTTGCCCTGCGTGTGAAACACAAGCTTTTCGTCCGAAGTGTATTTGAAGCCCACTTCGGGGTGAGAGAGCGCTAAGTAGCCCATGAGTTCAGTGATGGCACGGCCTTCCACTTGATCTGCTTTTAAAAACTTGAGGCGTGCTGGTGTATTGAAGAACAGATCTCTAACGATGATCGTCGTGCCTTGTATCGTGCCTATTTCAGATATTTTGTGGATCGCGCCACCTGCTGCAGTGACTTTCATGCCGAACTTTTCATTTGGTCTCATAGTGATGAGCTCGACGTTCGATACCGCACATATACTTGCAAGTGCCTCGCCTCTAAAGCCGAGCGTCTGCGTTTTATATAAATCTTCAATCATCCGAATTTTACTGGTTGCATGGCGCTCAAAAACGAGCTTCAAATCGTCATAATGAATGCCCGAACCATTGTCAGTCACTTTGATCAACGCTTTTCCACCTTTTGCGATAGCGACGATGATCTCCGTTGCCCCTGCATCGATGGCATTTTCTACAAGCTCTTTGATGACCATCGCAGGGCGTTCTACTACCTCACCTGCGGCGATTTTACCAGCAGTTCGCTCATCGAGTCGTAAAATTCTATTTTGCTCCATGGGTTCCCCCTAATTTTTTTGACAATTAATTTCCTTACTTGAGGAAAATGCATAATTCCAATTATAATATGGTTTTGTGACCTATTAGGTTATTATGCAATTTCCTTATTTGTCTGAGTTAAAGGTGCTGACGATGTTAAATAGTGCATTCATCGCTTCGATTGGCGTCATCGACTCCACTTCAAGAGACTTCAGGTACTGGTAAAGGCCTTCGGAGACACTATAATCAGAGACCGTACCATTTTTCATATGGGCAACTTGCTTTCCTGACGTATGCGTTTCCGCGCCAGACTCATTTGCCATATTGACTAAATCGCTCAGTTGCGCGTCATCAATACGTTGAAGATTTTGTATGTTGTTGTTGATGTCGTTTATTTCTAATTTGGATAAAATCACTTTTGCCCGGTCTATGACGCCTTCTGGTACGCCAGCAAGCTTAGCCACTTGGATACCAAAACTTTGATTGGCACCACCGCGTTCGATTTTTCTGAGGAAAATGATGTCGTCCTTGGTTTCTTTCACAGCAATTCTGAAGTTGCAAACGCCGTCGATCTTACCTTCAAGTTCTGTCAGTTCGTGATAATGCGTCGCAAATAGCGTTTTTGCATTGATCCCAGAGTTTTGACTGAGGTATTCCACGACGCTCCATGCGATGCTTAGACCATCGTAAGTACTCGTGCCTCGTCCAATTTCGTCGAGGATGATGAGCGATTTATGCGTCGCGTTGTTGAGGATGTTGGCGAGCTCGTTCATCTCGACCATAAACGTACTCTGTCCCTGAGACAAGTCGTCAGAAGCGCCGACGCGTGTGAATATGCGATCGACAATACCGATCTCCGCCTTATCTGCAGGTACGAAACAACCGATCTGTGCGATGAGCGTTATCAGCGCCACCTGTCTGAGGTAAGTGGATTTACCCGCCATATTCGGACCGGTGATGATGTAGAATTTATGCGCCTTTTGATCGAGCAATGTGTCGTTCGGCACAAAAGGTGTCTCATTGAAAATGCGCTCAATTACCGGATGACGGCCATTTTTGATCTGAATGATTTCTTTATTTGAAATCTTAGGCTTTGTGTAGCCATAGCGATAGCTGCATTCCGCAAACGACAACAGCGCGTCCAGTGAAGCGATGGCGTGAGCCGTGCTTTGGATGCGGTCAACATGAACCATAATCGCCTGCTTGAGCTCTGAAAACAGCTCTTGCTCGAGGCGAATGCTCTTCTCCTCTGCGCCAAGCACTGTTTCTTCCAGTTGCTTCAGCTCAGGTGTGATGTAACGCTCAGCGTTGGCCAAAGTCTGTTTTCTGATATATTCATCTGGGGCATTTTTAACGCTGCCCTTGGAAATTTCGATATAATAGCCAAAGACTTTGTTGAAGCCGATCTTCAGCGTTTTGATGCCCGTTCGCTCGCGCTCGTTTTGTTCGATGCCGAGGATCCAGCCCTTGCCGTTTCCAACCGCATCGCGAAGCGTCGCCAGCTCAGGGTGCTTTTCTGTTTTGATGACGCCACCGTCTTTTACGGACATTGGCGGTTCATCGACTATGGTCTCATCGATCATCTGATAGATGTCATAGAGTGCGTCTATATCTGCGTTGATGGTGCTAAATGCGCCTTCTTCCAAAGTTTCGATGCACGCCTTAATCTCAGGTAGTACGAAAATCGACTGCTTGAGAGCAATCAAATCCCTCGGATTGATGCTGCCGTACACGAGTTT
>CAYLNI010000014.1:37861-38434 GCA_964384705.1 uncultured Fusibacter sp. | reverse complement strand
GGCTATTCAACATACGTGGACTGTGAAGGCAGCATCACCAAGCAATTGTGTGGCGCATCAAGACCCTCACATTTTAAAGGCGTGACGTCCGTCGTGTCAAAGCTGTTCAATATCGTCATGCCAGATGTCGCATTCTTCGGTCAAAAAGATGCGCAACAAGTGGCTGTTATAGAAAAGATGGTAAGGGAGCTCAATTTTGATATCGCGATTAAAGCATGTCCGATCGTTCGTGAATCAGATGGACTAGCTATGAGTTCTAGAAACTCATACTTGAATTCTGAAGAGCGTCAGGCAGCACTTGTGCTGAGTCAAGCACTGGGGCAAGCACAAAAACGTATAGAAGCAGGTGTCACATCAACAGAAACGCTTATTGATGAGATGCGTCAAATCATTGAATCTAGTCCATTTGCAACAATTGATTATGTACAGATTGTCGATTCTAGAACACTAGAGGGAATCGACGTTCTTAGTGATGACTTTTTAGTGGCGTTGGCTGTGAAAATTGGCAAAACGCGATTGATAGATAATTTTAGACAGCGAAGAGCGACACTTTAGGAGGAACATATGTTATTG
>CAYLNI010000014.1:37584-37804 GCA_964384705.1 uncultured Fusibacter sp. | reverse complement strand
GAAGCCAACTTAAACTATGTGGGTAGTATCACTATCGATGAAGATCTTCTCGATGCAGCTGGTATTTTACCAGGTGAAAAGGTTCAAATCGTTAACAACAACAACGGTGAGAGACTTGAAACGTATACCATCTCTGGGGAAAGAGGCAGTGGCGTTATCTGTTTAAACGGTGCAGCTGCAAGGCGCGTTCAACCTGGTGATACGGTGATCATCATTGCCT
>CAYLNI010000014.1:35135-37497 GCA_964384705.1 uncultured Fusibacter sp. | reverse complement strand
TATATTGAAAAACATGGCGAAGTCAAATAGAGTGTTTGTCAGACTAGTCGATTTATGTTAGAATGTTAAAGGTTAAATACGAATACATTCTGGAGAAAAGCATGCTTTTAAATGCACTGAACATGATATATGATAAACATCAAATTCTGTGTGATGAACCGATGGCAAATCACACATCCTTTAAAATAGGTGGCAATGTTAAAATACTCGTCTTACCAAGTGACGTCGAACAAATCGTCAAAACCATCGACCTTTGCAAGATCTATGACCAGCCTTTTCTTGTGATGGGTAACGGTTCAAACATTCTTGTGGACGATGATGGCATCGACGCGCTCATCATTAAAATCTCAGATTCAATGAGCCGAGTTGATGTCGTTGGCACAGAAGTGATCGCCGAGGCGGGTGTCCTTTTGTCGAGATTGTCGAAGGTTGTATTGCAACACGCACTTCAAGGCTTTGAATTCGCGTCTGGCATACCTGGAACTTTGGGTGGCGCCATCTTTATGAACGCCGGTGCCTATGGCGGTGAGATGAAAGATGTCGTGAAGTGGGTTGAAGTGATTACACCAGAAGGTGAAAGCATTCATATCGATCGCGAGGCTTTGGGATTTGGTTACCGCACGAGTGTCATCCGCGAAATGGGATGGATTGTCGTAAAAGTTGCAATTGGACTTGAAGTTGGCGAAATTGAGATTATCAAAGAGATTACGAACGAATTGACAAAAAAGCGCGTTTCGAAACAGCCATTAGAGCTTCCAAGTGCCGGCAGTACATTCAAAAGACCTCCAGGACACTTTGCGGGGCAATTGATTGAAGATGCAGGTCTTAGAGGCTTACGACATGGCGATGCCCAAGTTTCAGAAAAACATTGTGGGTTTATTGTCAATGTTGGCACGGCCACTTGCAAAGAAGTCATGGATCTGATAGCCGTCGTTCAAAAAGTCGTTTATGATACGTTTGGCGTGACACTTGAGCGCGAGGTCAGGATTTTTGGAAAAGAATAAATTTAGTAAGCTCTTCTGCATATTGCATGAGAGCTTTTTTATTAAAATATGGAATAAGTGGTATAATTAAAATGAGACTATTACAAGGAGGCGATTTAATGGTCGTTGTAGCAGATTACCATATGCATACGAAGTATAGCGGCGATAGCAAAAATGAACTCGAGGCCATCGTCATAGAAGCAATAGACAAAGGATTGACTGAAATTGCGATTACTGATCACGGGCCTGCTCACAATGGGTATGGCATAAAAAAAAGCAATTATCCATTACTCAGAGCGGACATTGATCGCTTGAATATCAAGTACCCACAAATTAATATTCTGCTCGGCCTTGAAGCAAACTTGCTTGGTACGGATGGACGAATCGATATAGATGAAGAAATGTGGCAAATGATCGATTGGGTCAATGCGGGGTATCACTTTGGAAGCAATCTTGGGCATGATTTCATGTTACATCTATATAATGTGCTCAGTCGATTTTCAAAGCATTTTTATGAAAAGGCTAAATCAAATAACACAAAATCGATGATCGCCGCAATGAAGAACAATAAAATCAACATGTTGACGCACCCAGGTGCAAAAGGACCAATCGATGTCGACGCCGTCGCTAAAGTCGCAGCAGAAGTCGGTACGTTGCTTGAAATAAACAATTCACATGGCCATCTCACGATTGAAGAGATCAAGATCGCCATGAAATACCCTGTGAAATTCGCATGCTGTAGCGATGCACATGAGATAAACAAAGTCGGAAGCGTTGAAAATGCACTTGACAGAGCTTATATAGCCGGTGTTTCTGCTGAGCAGATTTACAATGTCAAATAACGAGAGGTGACCTTTTGAATTTTATTATAATTTCAGGCCAGTCTGGTGCTGGAAAAAGTCAGGCTAAAAAAGTGTTTGAAGATTTGGGTTTCTATTGCGTGGACAACTTGCCACCGTCGTTAATCCCTAATTTCGCGGAGTTGCTCGAACAGAATTCGGAGAACATAAACAACGTCGCGTTGGTTATCGATATTAGAGGTGGAAAATTCTTTAAGGATTTGGAAGATAATTTGCAGCTTTTAAAACAAAAGGGATATGCATACAGGGTATTCTATTTGGAAGCGGATGACGATGTCATCTTAAAGCGTTTTAAGGAAACGAGACGAACGCATCCACTCGACCCAAGTGGCCGTATAGAAGATGCGATTCAGGCTGAAAAAAAGTTGCTTTTGCTTTTGAAAAATCAGGCGGATTTTGTCATCAACACCAATACGACCACACAGGCACAACTTAAGAGCGCCATATCCAGCGCTTTGGAGATGACTGAAAAAGAATCGACCATACAGCTTGCTTTTGTATCTTTTGGATACAAAAAAG
>CAYLNI010000014.1:26520-35095 GCA_964384705.1 uncultured Fusibacter sp. | reverse complement strand
TGCGCGCTTTTTACCAAACCCATATTATATTGAAGAGCTTAGACCACTTACGGGCAATGAAACGGAAGTGAGCGATTACGTTATGAGTTTTGAAGAGAGCCAAGCCTATTTTGAACAGATTAAGTCCCTTATGGATTTTGTCATTCCTCATATGATCAAAGATGGACGCGCACAACTTGTTGTGGCGATAGGCTGTACGGGAGGACAACACCGTTCTGTGACATTTGCAAATGCTTTGGCAGCACACTATGCAGACAGAGGTTTTGTCACTCAAGCTGTACATCGCGATGCTAAAAAGGAAGGGTAATCGAACATGATAAAAATAGTTGCACTCGGTGGCGGAACAGGGCTATCTATACTTTTACGCGGTCTTAAGGAAATCTCTTCCGACATAACAGCCATAGTCACTGTTGCAGATGACGGTGGTGGCTCAGGCGTCCTTAGGGAAGACCTTGGGATGTTGCCACCAGGTGATGTCCGAAACTGCATTTTAGCACTTGCAAATAAAGAGCCGATTTTGCAAGACTTATTTCACTATCGCTTTGAAGAAGGGCGCTTAAAAGGGCAAAATTTCGGCAATTTGATGATCGCAGCCATGGTTGGGATTTCAGATAGCTTCGAATCAGCCATTAAAAAAATATCCGATATTTTTGCAATTACGGGAGAAGTGTTTCCAGTATCTGAAGAAGATATTGTCTTGTATGCAAAACTAAAGGACGGTACCACTGTTATCGGCGAATCCAATATTCCACTAGAGGTTGTCAAAAGAGGCACTCCTATTGAAGAGATATGGATAGAACCAAAAGATGCTAAGACATATGAAATGGTCGTTGAGCGCATTAAGCAAGCGGATATGATTATTTTAGGACCAGGTAGTCTTTTTACAAGCATCATCCCTAACTTGTTGGTTAGTGAAGTGGTAGCAGCTATCGAAGAAAGCCCTGCACCCGTTTTTTATATCGCCAACATCATGACACAACCTGGTGAAACGGATGGTTTCACTGCCGGACAGCATTTAGAGTCTATCCTGAAATTTACGAGTCTAACGCATGTGGATTATCTTGTTGCAAATACGGGCGTCGTCAGCAATGATATCATTTCACGGTACACGAGAGAATCTGCCACTCCAGTTTTATTGACGCACATTGATCGTGAAAAACTCGAAGCACTGAATATCAAAGTGATTGAAGGCGATTTTGTCGAAGAGAAAAAAGGCTATATCCGGCACAATGCGTCAATCATTAGTGAGATGCTATTATCAAGGGTCGAAAGAGTCTATACTACGCCATAAACAACTGAACATGAAAAAATAATCAGAACGTTTGACGGCCATTTGTCATTGTTCTGTTTTTTTTCCTCATAGGTTATATCACCATCCAATTTTGAGGTTTTTAAGCGTATTAGAGGCTAATTTATGGTATACTATACTATACGTATAAAGGTCAATTAAGGTGATTTTATGAAGAAAGTCTTTAGCTCTGGCGGTGTTGTTTACCTTGGCAACAGCATCTTGATGCTACAAAAGATCAACGGCGATTGGGTGTTGCCTAAGGGAAAGATTGAACAAGGTGAGACAAGTGAAGATGCGGCCATCAGGGAAGTCAAGGAAGAGGCCGGGATAAAGGCCAAAATCGTGACGCCGATTGGAGAAACCGCCTATCGCTTCAAGAATTATTGGTCTAACAATCATGTCGTTGAGAAAAAAGTGTTTTGGTACTTCATGAAAGCACTTGGTACAAATCCTCATCCACAACGCGAAGAGGGATTTATCAGCGCAAAATTCATTCACAAGGACAGCGTTCTTCAACTTGCGAAATATGACGATGAACGTGATATTTTATCGAAGGCGTTAGAAATAATTAAATCTTTAGAGGGTGCATAATGTCATTTTCATCAACATCAAAAAATGAACTATCTCGCATTCGCTCAGAGGGGCGATGCTGTAATAGAGCAGAATTGTCAGGCATCATCAGAGTGAGTGGTGCACTTGAGTTTGGCGGGAAAAATGCCATGAATCTCAGGATCGTCACGGAAAATCCTGCAGTTGCCAGACTTGTTTTTGTGCTACTTAAAAAAGGGTACAAGCTACATACTGAACTGATCATGAAAGAAAACAAAATACTCAATAAGCACCATTCTTATGAAATGTTCATCGAGCATGCCAATGAGCTCTTAACAGACCTTGATATATTGAGGCTGGATGGGGATGCCTATTTGTTGAACGATAAATTGCCGCACAACTTGATAAAAAAAAGTTGCTGTAGAAAGGCTTACTTGAGAGGTATATACCTGGGTGGCGGCTCCCTCAGCGCACCTGAGAAAAGCTATCACCTTGAACTCATCACGCACAATGAATACTTTGCGTCACAGCTGGTCAATTTTATCAACGACACATATGACCTTGGGACCAAGATGACAGCTCGCAAAAAAAATTATATCGTCTATATCAAAGAGAGCGAAAAAATCGTCGATTTTCTTAATATAATTGGCGCCCATCAAACGCTGCTCGAGTACGAAAACATAAGAATCATCAAGCAAATGCGAAACAACGTCAACCGTGTGGTGAATTGTGAAACTGCAAATTTGACGAAAACGGCAGATGCTGCGTTTGAGCATTTACAAGCGATAGAAACTATTGAAGAAAGCGTCGGTTTGGATTATCTAGACGACAAACTAAGAGAAATGGCTGAACTAAGGACAGAAAATCCAGAAGCGACCCTAAAGGAGTTGGGAGAGATGTCAAGCCCGCCTATCGGTAAATCTGGTGTGAACCATCGGCTCAAAAAAATCATGGAAATTGCAGAGCAAATAAGTAAGAGGAAGGAACAAGGATGAAGAAACTGATCGCACTTATACTAACGATGACACTAGTGGCTTTTTTAACCACAGCATGCAACCTCAACGTCAATCAAAATGACCCGGAAATAAAAAATTGGGATCTGCTGACGAAAAGCGCAAATGGGTCGACTATAACTATAGCGGTCAATCATTCAAACCCACTTGTCGTCACTTGGCTAAAAGAGGATTTCTCTGACTTTTTAAAACTGAATTATGAAATGACTGTAAAAGTCATCGAACAGCCTTTGATTAAGACGTTAGATGAACTCGCGAAAGATAAAGCAGCTGAACGTGAGCTTGGCGACTATGATATCATCCTCTTTGAAAAAGAGGGGTTTAAATCAGCTTTTGAAAAGGGATTGCTCTTTGGTCCATTTACGGAAAAGTTGTTGGATGCAAAGTCACTTCTTGATATCACATCACTTGAATATACGGCGCATGAAGGCATTGCAACGCAAAACTACGCCATTCCTTATGGAAGAAATCAATTGAGCTTCATCTACAATCAAGACGTATTCTATGAAACGCCTGAGAACTTCGACACATTTTTTGAGCTTATAGGTACTTATAAAGGTCAGTTCACTTACCCAGATCCTCGAAAATCGATTGAAGGTGAAGCGTTTGTTTTAAGCGTTGTCGGTCAAGACCTCGATCTGGAACCTTTTAGCGTTGGAAATTTCGATAAAGCAAAATTCATCAGTGCCATTCAACCTGGCATAGATAAACTTAAATCAATCAAATCAAATTTAAAGGACAACGGTACGACATATCCGCAATCGACACAAGCTCTAGATGATATGTTCAACAATGGGTCACTGATAATGTCCATGTCCATGTCGTATAATTACGCGACGGATAAACTAAAAGAATATGAATATCCAGAGGGTGCATCAACATTTGTCGTGCTTTCGGGAACTGCGACTTATACTGAAGTTGCAGGCATCGCTTTTAATTCAGGGAACAAATCAGGCGCTATGGTTGCACTCAATGCACTGGTATCACCGGATATGCAGGCGAGTAAATACGATCCAAAAGCTTGGGGGAGCTTACCTGTTTATACAGAAGATGTAACCCCTGATGCGGCATTTGATATATTGAAGAAAGTGAAACTCAAATCGACAACTGTGAATTATAGGGACTTTACCACAAGTGCGATGCCGGAATTTAGTCCAGCACTTAGAGCAATCGTCGTGGAGCAATGGGAAAAACAAGTCCTGCGAGGAGAATAAATGAGTGTGACGCCTTTTGTGCATTTACATTTGCATACAGAATACAGCTTGCTTGATGGCTTTGCGCGCATCGACAAACTTTTTGACAAAGTAAAAGCGCTCGGTATGGATGCTGTGGCGATCACCGATCACGGCGTCATGTTTGGCGTTGTCGATTTTTATAAAGCGGCAAAAAAAGCTGGTGTAAAGCCGATCATCGGTTGTGAAGTCTACGTTGCAGCCAGATCGCGATTTGATAAGGACGTCACTTATGATAAAAGTTCGAGTCATCTCGTGCTGCTGGTCAAAGATGCAGTGGGTTATCAAAATCTGATCAAGCTCGTCTCAGCTGGCTTTACTGAAGGCTTTTACTATAAACCGAGGATTGATTATGCACTTTTGGCAGAGCATAGTGAAGGCCTCATCGGATTAAGCGCTTGTATTGGCGGAGACATTCAAAGCAAGTTGCTGGAAGGCGATTTAGATGGCGCTGAGCAGATGGCGCTTCAGATGAAGCGAACATTTGCAGAGGGCGATTTTTATCTTGAACTTCAGGATCATCAAATGCCAGAGCAAAAATTGATCAACAGACGTTTGATCGATCTATCAAATAAAGTTGGCCTGCCACTTGTTGCGACCAACGACGTACATTATCTGGAAAAAGAAGACGAATCCGTACATGATGTGTTGCTGTGTATTCAAACTGGAAAAGTGCTCAGTGATCGTGATCGAATGCGTTTTCCTACCAAAGAATTCTATTTAAAATCACCAGAAGATATGGCGGCTCTGTTTAGCACGAGAGAGGACGCCTTGCTTAATACCGTCAAAATCGCTGAGAAATGTCATTTCGATTTCGACTTTACCAAGACGCACTTGCCGGAATATACACTTGAAGGCGCTGATGGAAAAGTATATCTGCGCACGTTATGTTTGGCGGGTATCAAGAAAAAATATGAGGACTATGAAGCCCATATAGAACGCCTTGATTATGAACTATCGATTATCGATCAAATGGGATACAATGATTATTTCCTCATCGTATGGGATTTTATAAGGTTCGCAAAATCTAGAGATATTGCTGTAGGACCAGGGCGTGGTAGTTGTGGTGGCAGTATTGTCGCGTATGTACTGGACATCACGGAAGTGGACCCCATCAAATACGATTTGATCTTTGAGCGGTTTTTAAACCCAGAACGCGTGACGATGCCCGATATCGACATCGATTTTGAAGATGAAAGACGGGGGGAGGTCATCGATTACGTCGTGGAGAAATACGGCAAGGATCGTGTGGCTCAGATCATCACATTTGGCACCATGGCTGCTCGTGCAGCAATAAGAGACGTCGGCCGCGTCATGGACATGCCTTATATCGAAGTGGACAAGATTGCCAAAGAAATTCCCATGGAACTTGGCATGACATTGGAACGCGCTTTGAAAGTCAATCCAAAACTCGTTGAGCTCATAGAAGCATCAGCAGAAGCAAAATCTTTGATGGATGCCGCAATAAAATTACAGGGTGTGCCACGCCATGCATCGACGCATGCAGCGGGTGTCGTCATCTCAAAAAACCCCGTAGACACTTATGTGCCTCTATACGTTCAAGAGGGCGGAATTTCGACCCAGTTCAACATGAACTTGCTTGAAGAACTTGGAATGTTAAAAATGGATTTTTTAGGTCTTAGGACATTGACAGTTATCAAAAATGCATTACAATTGATTGAAGAGGGACAAAATATTAAATTGAATCTAGAAAGTATCCCGCAAGATGATCAACGCGTTTATGAGATGATCGGGAAAGGCGATACGCTGGGTTTATTTCAATTGGAGTCCACAGGATTCAGGCGGTTTATGCGAGAGTTAAAGCCGACTGGATTTGAGGATGTCATTGCCGGGATATCTTTATACCGGCCGGGACCAATGGATTCCATCCCGATGTACATTGAGAATAAATACGATGCGACTAAAATCGTGTACAAGGACGAAAAGTTAAAGCCAATTTTGAATGTCACCTATGGCTGCCTTGTCTATCAAGAGCAGGTCATGCGCATCGTTCGAGAGCTTGCGGGGTATAGCTACGGCAGAAGTGATATCGTCAGACGCGCCATGAGTAAGAAAAAGATGGATGTCATGCAAAAGGAACGCGAGTATTTCATTCATGGAAAAATGGATTCAAATGGTGAAATTGAGCTCCCTGGATGTGTCCGAAACGGCGTGTCGCCTCAAGCGGCTAGTGAAATATTCGACGATATGATCGATTTTGCGAAATATGCCTTCAACAAATCCCATGCAGCCGGCTATGCCATTATCGCTTATCAAACCGCTTATTTGAAATGTCACTATACCGTTGAATTTATGGCGGCGCTCATGACCAGCGTCATGGGGAATCAATCGAAGCTCGCAATCTACATTCAGGACTGTAAGGAGCATGGCATCAAACTTCTTCCACCAAGCGTCAATTCTAGTAAAATGGGATTTTCTGTTGAAAACGGTTCCATAAGATATGGTCTCAACGCCGTGAAAAATGTAGGCAGAGGCATCATCGAGGCAATCATAGAGGGTCGTAGTGAACGCGGCTATAAAGGCTTTTTCGACTTTTGCGAAACAGTGAACGCTTCAGAACTCAACAAAAAAGCGGTGGAAAGTTTGATCAAGGCGGGTGCATTTGACGATTTGGGCCATTTCAGAGCGCAATTGCTGGCAATTTATGAAAAGACCATTGACGGCATTCACGCCATTAAACGTAAAAGCGTTGAAGGTCAGTACTCAATTTTCAACATGGCCTTTACTGAGATCACTTCAGAAGAGATGGGCAATAAAATGCCGTCTATACCAGAACTTAGGTCTCAGACCTTATTACAGTTTGAAAAGGAAATGTTGGGTATCTATTTGACAGGGCATCCACTGGATCAATTCAAATCGACACTGGAGTCATTGACGACTATCAATCTTGCAGAGCTCAAAGAATCTGCTGCTGAATTGGAAACGACCTTGAAAGACAATATGGCCATAACCGTTGGTGGATTGATTGTCGCACGTATCGACAAAATTACGAGAAGCAATAGCAAGATGGTGTTCATCACACTTGAGGATTTATACGACCAAATTGAAGTCATCGTATTTCCTAAAACTTTTGAAAGGTCGCAAACTCTGTTAAACAAGGATCAAGCGATATTGATTAAAGGCCGTCTTCAGCTTAAGGAAGATGAACCACCTAAGATCATTGCAGAAAGTATCATGGAACTTAACGATACAAAAACACCATCAAAACCTAAGAAGCTTTTTATTCGTTTTGAAACAGAAGATAAAGATCGGCTAGAAACCGTGCATACGCTTTTAAAAATGCATGAGAAGAGCCAGCATCCCAAGCATAGCAAATCAGAAGTGATCTTTTATATTCACGATGTTCAGAAGAAGTTGAAAGTGAATGGCCAGATTAACGTCACCAAAGAACTCATTGAAAAAATTGAAGGCATTTTAGGTGTCGGCAATGTAAAATTTTATTGATCCAAAAAGGGAGTGATACATTTGAAAAAAATTGGTGTTCTCACAAGTGGCGGCGACGCACCGGGGATGAATGCAGCAATTCGCGCAGTTGTGCGGACTGCGATATACCACGGCTTTGAAGTTGCTGGCGTCTATCGAGGCTATCAAGGATTGATTGAAGGCGATATCGAAAACTTAAATATAACCTCAGTGGGCGACATTATTCACAGGGGCGGTACAATGCTTAGAACGGCGCGTTGTTTGGATTTCAAGACGGATGAGGGCTTCAATAAAGGGCTTCAGATGCTCAAGATGTTCAAAGTGGACAGCTTAGTGGTGATCGGTGGCGATGGGTCTTTCAATGGCGCCATGAGACTCGCTCAGGCCGGTTTTCCAACAATTGGCCTTCCAGGAACCATTGACAACGATCTCGCTTATACCGATTACACGATTGGCTTTGACACGGCGCTTAGTACAGTCGTAAACGCGATTGGGAATATAAGAGACACCTCATCTTCACATGGTACGGTAAATATCATCGAAGTCATGGGTAGAAACTGTGGCGACATCGCACTTTATGGCGGTCTCGCTGGTGGGGCAGAAGCGGTCATCATTCCTGAACTGGCAACGGATATCGATGAACTATGTAGCACCATCATCAAAGGTAAGAAACGTGGCAAGCTACACAGCATCATCTTACTCGCGGAAGGCGTAGGCAAACCTTACGAACTTGCGGAGCAAATCAAACTCAAGACGAACTCAGACGTGAAAGTTAGCGTCATCGGCTATCTGCAGCGTGGTGGCACACCGACGCCAAACGACAGAATTCTCGCTTCAAGAATGGGTGCCCATGCAGTGGAATTGTTAAAGGCTGGCGTATATGGCAGAGCGGTTGGCGTCAAAGGCAATGAGATGATCGACATGTCTTTTGAAGACGTATTGGCCATGAAGAAGGATTATGACAAGCGTATTTACGAATTAGCCAGAATTTTGGCGATTTAAAATAAATTTGGAGAATGCAATTATTAGGAGGAAATTAATATGTT
>CAYLNI010000014.1:5444-26508 GCA_964384705.1 uncultured Fusibacter sp. | reverse complement strand
GAGAAAGACTAAAATCGTTTGTACGATTGGACCTGCAAGCGAACCGAAAGAAATCTTCAAAGAACTCGTTAAAAACGGCCTGAACGTGGCTAGATTAAACTTTTCACACGGTAGCCACGAAGAACACCTCGCAAGAATCAATATGATCAAAGAGGTTAGAGAAGAGCTTAAAACACCTATCGCTATCTTACTTGATACAAAAGGTCCTGAAATCAGAACAGGCAAATTTAAAGAACCGGTTTACACACTTGTAGAAGGTCAAGAGTTCACGTTAACCGTTGAAGAATACCTCGGCGATCAAAACAAATGTCAAATTTCTTATGTCGGTCTTCCTGAAGACGTTGTTAAAGGCGATAGAATTTTGATAGATGACGGTTTGATTGAGCTCGAAGTTGTAGAAACATCTTCGACTGAGATTAAAACAAAAGTATTAAATGCCGGCGATGTAAAAAACAACAAAGGCGTAAACGTACCAGGTGTTAAAATCAACTTGCCTGCAATCACTCAAAAAGACATCGACGATATCATCTTTGGTATCAAAAATGGTATTGATTTCATCGCGGCTTCATTCATTCGTAAAGCGAGCGACGTACTGGAAATCAGAAAAGTCCTCGAAGACAACTTTTCTCATGAAATCCACATCATCTCTAAAATTGAAAACCAAGAAGGCGTGGATAACCTTGAAGAAATTCTCGAAGTATCAGATGGTTTGATGGTTGCACGTGGTGACTTAGGCGTGGAAATTGCGACTGAACTTGTTCCAATCGTTCAAAAGAGAATGATTGAACTTTGTAATAGAGAAGGCAAACCAGTTATTACTGCGACACAAATGCTTGACTCGATGATGCGTAATCCGAGACCGACACGTGCAGAAGCGACTGACGTTGCGAATGCCATCTTCGATGGTACTGATGCCGTCATGTTGTCTGGTGAAACGGCTGCGGGTAAATACCCACTTGAGTCGGTTAAAACGATGGCTAAAATATCCATGGCTGCTGAAGGTGCGCTCAACTACAAAGAACTTCTTCAAAAACGCATCTTGTTAGCTGATGAAAAAGGCGTTACATCTGCTGTGAGCCATGCTACGGCAAATACAGCTCTTGAGCTTGATGCAACGGCGATCATCACAGCGACATCATCGGGTTTTACAGCGAAACGCGTTTCTAAACTCAGACCTAAAGCACCGGTTATCGCTTGTACGATCAGTGAAGCGGCTTGTAGAAGAATGTCACTCGTTTGGGGTGTTTTCCCACTCGTTATCGGCGAAGCGACTTCAACAGATAAAATATTTGACCTTTCTGTCGCTAAAGCGAAAGAAGAAGGTTTTATCAAGGACGGCGATCTCGTTGTCATCACAGCAGGCGTACCAGTTGGCGTGTCTGGTGCAACGAACATCATGAAAGTTCAATTGGTAGGCGAAGTACTTATCAAAGGAACTGGTCTCGTTAAAGACTTCATCAGAGGCAAAGCTTGTGTTGGTAGTACACCTGAAGAACTTGAAGGCAAATTCAATGAAGGCGATATCCTCGTTGCCACTTCTACAGATAAAGACTTGATGCCATTCATTCAAAAGGCTGCTGGTTTAATCGTCGAAGAGGGCGGTTATACATCACATGGTGCAATCGTGGCATTAAGCCTTAAGATTCCATGTGTGGTCGGCGCTCAAAATGCAACAGAACTACTAAAAGATGGCACTGATATCACGCTTGACTCTGCAAAAGGCATCGTCTATGCAGGTAAAGGACGCGTATTATAATTATTGGGAGGCTTCATGACTTTTAGAGAACTTGGATTGACGGGATTAAAGGTTGTGCCGATAGGATTTGGTGGCATACCGATTCAGAGACTCGAGCAAGAGACTGTGACAGCACTCATCGACCAGATGATGGTCGAGGGCATCAACTTCATCGATACCGCGCGTGGTTATACGACGAGTGAGCAGATGATCGGTATCGCCCTTGAAGGTGGCAAACGAGAAAATTTCATTCTTGCGACGAAATCTATGTCGAGAGACTACGATCAAATGAAGGCGGACATCGAGACGAGCTTGCGCTTGCTTCAAACCGATTTTATCGATCTTTATCAATGTCACCTAGTCAAAGACCTTGATCAGTATGCACTGATTATGTCTGAAAATGGTGCCTATAAAGCATTGCTTGAAGCAAAAGCGGCAGGCAAAATCGGCCATATCGGCATGACGGCACATAGTGCGTCATTTATTGATCAAGTGATTCACGAGATGCCATTTGAAACCCTTCAATTTCCCTATAACCTCGTTGAGAGACAAGGAGAGCCCTTATTTGAAATAGCCCATAAGCGTGGCATTGGCGTCATCGTCATGAAGCCGATCGCTGGTGGCGCTATAAACAATGGCGCTCTAAGTTTGAAATTCATCATGAACAACCCGCATGTTTCTGTTGCAATTCCTGGAATGGATCATGTCGATCAAGTGACGACAAATGCTGCAGTGCTCAAACATTCCTATCATTTTTCGGAAAATGATCTCGAAGAGATGGCTGAAATTGCTAGTTCGTTGGGTGAAACATTCTGCAGAAGATGTGGGTACTGTCTGCCATGTCCGCAGGGCATCGACATTCCAACGCAATTCCTCATGGAAGGCTATTTGACGCGATACAATCTTGAGGACTGGGCAAAGACGGGCTACCAATCAAAGCGGATGCCTGTGTGGATTGTGGTGCATGTGAACCAAAATGCCCTTACAATCTGCCGATCAGAAGCATGTTGAAAAACGTCGTTTTACAGTTTGAAAAGGCAAATTCATAGTCTAAATATTTCTTTGAAAGATAGTTGCTAAAAAGCTCCGATCCAAGTTTTAATACTTGAATCGGAGCTCTTATTTTTTGAATTATCATTTTTCCAAAATTGCATTTATGCTCTGACCTCAAATTATGCTTCGACAACTTGCTTTTTTTGCTCGGACTGAATATAAAGTCCAAACAGTACAATGACGAGACCAATGACTGTTTTGATGTTGAGTTTGTCAAACAAGAAATAATCCAAAGCCAATCCCATGGTCATCTGTCCTAAAAAAGGCAAAATGGCTACATGAAGCGCTTTGATTCTCACAGAGTAGTAGTTCATGAGCAAAATGACCGATAAGCCTAAGAGACCTCCTATAAAATAATGAAGAGGCACGTCGGGAAGCATCGTTACTTCACGCATAGAGGCAGTCAGCCAAAGAAAGACGACGCCTGTGATGGAAGCGGCAAAATAATGAAAAAAAGAGACGCGTATTGTGCCAAGTACTTGTGTATTCTTACCGTTCATGATGGGAACGACGGTTACAAGAACGCCAATAAGGACGGCGAGACAGTAGATGATAAAAAGTGTCATAAGACCTCCTATAAGACCATAGTAGCAAGACCGACGATCATGATGCCAACGCCAAGCCATTGTTTCCGAGTCGACCTTGTGATGCTTTTGCCAAGGAGTCCCCAATGGTCAATAACGATGGAAGTAATGACTTGTCCGACGAGTGTAAAGGCGACCATCATGGTGACACCTATGACGTTAAGCACGACATTGTTCAAGATGATCGTCAAGGATCCTAAAACGCCGGGGATCAGATAGTACCATTTAAATTTACTACCATCAGTGCGCTGCTGCCTAAGCAGCAATAGAAATATGCCGAAGAAGACGAGGCCAAACGCATGATAGACGACGTTGCTCATATAAGCACTTGTAAACCCACTGAGTAGTCCATTGAAAGTCACCATTAATGAGAGAACAAGGCCAGTAAAATAAGCCAATAATTTTGCCATAAAAACCTCTTTCTAAATATGTAGAACGACTATACTATAATTATAATGAATGAGGATAGTAAAAAATATGACATATGTCATGTTTTGCGATATAATTTATATAGTGGGAGGGTATATGCAACTTTTGAATGATCCAAAACGTCTTACTAAATATATTGTGCAAAATAATCTTGAAGCTATTTTGCCAAAAGAAGTGTTTGAAAGCTTTGAACTGACGCGGTTTGGTCGAGATGAAGCGATCCTAGTCGCCAACGAACCGATGCAATACTTTTATTTTTTCGTCAGTGGCAAGCTGAAAGTCTTTCAAATCCACGATAATGGCAAAGCCTTTCTCATTCAGTTCTACAGCACGTTTGATTCACTTGGCGAAGTGGAATTGCTTAATGCGCTTGATGCTTCTTGTTCGGTGGACGCAGTCATGCCTTCAGAGCTGATTCGTATCCCCATGTCCATTTTGCGTCAATATGCTATCGATTACCCACCCTTCTTGCAATATGTAGCAAGGTCACTTTCGACAAAGCTCCTCGTTGCGGATCGCCACCATGCGTCTAATTTGCTCTATCCAGTAAAAAATAGATTGGCAAGTTACTTGAGAGCCCATGAAAATGAAAACCATGACGTGCTTCTCAAAGACTCACTTCAAGATGTGTCGGAATATATTGGAACGACTTATAGGCAACTGCATCGAGCGTTCCAACAGCTGGAAGAAGAGGGTATCATTGCACGCGCTCACAAGAAAATTGTGATCTGCAGTGCAGAAAAGCTTGAGTCGATGGCGGGCAATATCTATGGTGGGCCATTTTAATCATGATAATAATATAAAAGCTCAGAGTCGACAAGGATCATGATCCTGTCGCTTCTGAGCTTTTTTTGAGCTGATTAAAATTTAAGGTTCCATATTGATATAAGGATCTGGTTTCAATGGTTGTGTAAAATCATAACCCTCCGCAGCAAAAGGTGCGCCATCGACCATGATTTTTACCGTTTCAACCTCTGGTAAACTCATGTAGGTATAAAGAATGCTTTTAACCATCAAATCATTGTATAAAGTACCCGCATTATAAATCGTCTGAAGACCACTTGATACGTTAAGTGTCAGCGCCGTCCCATCCAAAGTATAATCGATCAGCATCACTTCATCCGGAATACTTTGAATGCGATCGCTTAACAACTCTGAACCGCTCGTTTTAAACTGCATGATTGACCACGCTTCGCGAACGCGCTCATCTAATGTTGCCGTTTGTAATGGCAATGGCATAAGCATCATGTGCGTTGTATCATGGCTGTAACCGATAAAAGCATTATTCGTAAAGGATTGTTGATAAGTTTTCGTCAAATCGACCCCTGAATAGGGTGCAGCTTTGCTATCATCTACCAAGTAACTGACGCCATCAAGTGGGCCAAGTGTCATGAAAGTCCGCGTGATCGCTTCTGTGATGACGCCAAATTTGCCTTCGAAATTTGCAAGGTCCTTCGTGTACAAGTAAATGTTGGCGACATTGTTGCCAATTCTTATATTTGGTGAATAAGGAATCACTGGAGTCGTTTCATATAGGCCAAGTCCAGCTTTTGGGCCATTGGCTAGCAATGTATATAACGTGCGCCATCTGTTACTAGGCGCTGCAATGTGTCTTGTAATTGGTACGACATTTTTATAATCGCTTGTTGGGAAAAACAAAGTGATACTCGTCTGTCCCTTGTTGATCGTATTTGAAGTTTTTAACAAAGTTTTATCATAAACGAGATTAGAGCTGTACCAGCTAAAGTCGAAAACGCTATCATCGGCTTTGAGAGTCAGTGTGTAATAACCTGCTGCAAGACCTGCTAGAATTTCTGATTTTGGAACTTTAACCGTCTTAGTATTTTGCGTGCTGTCCAGAAGTTCGTAGCTTAGTTCAGATAATGGCTTAGTTGCTATGACGACATCGTTTTTAATGACGTCTATGGCATAGGCATTCAAAAATTCTACGGGAAACACTGTAGTCGTACTTTCTATTTCAAAGGTCATGAATGCATTTATAAGGGTATCTGACTCAGTCGGCATTACGGTTGATAGTTCAGGATCTACCTGAAGTTCTTCAACGGGTTTGTCGACGATCTTCTGTGATAAATTGAGAGATAAAATGTCCGTACTAAGCGGGAAAGCCGTTGCCAAAATGAAAAGTATCAAGATAAATAAAATATTGGGTAAGGTTCTGTGCACTTTAGCGCCTCCTTTCACGAATGGGATATGTGCTATACTATTATATGCCATTTTTCTGCTTATTGCCATAAAAAACAACAAATCTAAACTATTCTATCGTCTTTTCGAGCATTTCTGATACAATAGATAGAGATAATGGAGGAAAACGCGGTATGAAAATGATTTTAAAATATATGCTTCTCATGGGAAGCATCCTTTTAATACTGGGTAGCATATCATTTGCGCAGCCAAATGATGCAGAAGCTCAGAACAAATTGACGCAGATAACAAAAGAGGAACAGGCCATCATCGAGTCGCTGTTTGTTCTTTCTTCAGAAATAGAGATGCTCAACACAGAAATATCGAAGCTGGGAGAAGATATACAGAAAATCGAGTTGGACATAAGTGATAAGCAGCTTGCGATTGAGGCTCAAGAGTCCGCTTATGAGGCACTCAAACAAAACTTGGGTGAAGTGCTTAGGATACAGCAACGTGCAGGTATTGCTTCAAATATTGAGATTGTTTTAGGTGCAAAAAATCTGAAAGATCTCGTAAATCGCATCAATTTGCTTAGGGATTTATCAAAAAACGTCGACAATTTAATGAACGAAACGGAATCCGTAAGACTTCAGCTCGTGAGAGAACGCGAAATGTTAGATGATCTCCTCGTCGAAATGGAGAATCAAGAAACCTTATTGGCGCAAACTGCGATCGATAAAAATAAAGCCAAGCTAGAATTAGAAAGCTACTTGGAAGGTTTAGCATCGGAAAAAGCGCACTATCAAGCGTATCTCGATTCCATAGAGGCATTATGGGCAAGTTTGAAACCTCTGTTTGCTGAGACGATTCTAAGTTTCACAGAAATCATAGAAAAGGGCGATTTGCCTGAAGATACAGTAGAGGTAAATGTTTCATTATTCAATACAAGAGGTACGATCAGAGAAGTCAAATTCAACGCCCTTTTAGATGAGAGGGACGACCTGCCGGAACTGACTTTCGACTTTAAAGATGATGGGGTGTCACTTTCATTTCCAAGCTATGAGATCGAGCTCGATGGCTATTTTGTACTCTTGGATAGCCAGACGATCCAGTACGTCGTCACTGGAGGCGCCTTCTACAATTTGCCCATGAGTCAGAGTGCACTAAAAGATCTATTCAGTGCAGGCGATTTGGTCTTTAATCTTAAGTCAATACTAGGCAAGAACACGATCAAGAAAATCACGAATTTTGAAGACCGACTTGAGCTTCAAATCACAATCAGTCTATTTTGAGGTGTATGATGATAAATGCAAATCAATGCAGTTTACAATATAAAGACGGAACCTTGGCGTTAAAGCCGTTTGACCTTTCAATAGGCGCGGGGGAGACCGTACTCATAACAGGTCCAAGTGGCTCGGGTAAGACGAGTTTGCTGAAACTCATATTGGGGATTGAAGTGCCGACAAGTGGCACTTTTGAAGTGTTGGGTCATTCAATCAGTGCCGGTAACGATCAGGATATCAGACGCATGCGGACGCAGATTGGGCCAATTTTTCAGGACTTTAGATTGTTAGAGGGACGTAGTGTTTTAGACAACGTCATGCTAGGGTTAAGATTCCTGGATTATTCACATGCCGATATGAAGCGCATTGCAACCGAATATATTGAGCGCGTCGGGCTAGCCCATAAGCTAGGTCACACCGTGGATCGATTGTCGTGGGGCGAGTGTCAGCGCGTCGCAATCGCACGTGCCGTTTCAAGACGGCCAAAGCTCATCGTCGCGGATGAACCAACGGGCAATCTGGATCAATCAAATGCCATCAATGTCCTCAATCTACTGGCTTCATTTAACGATCACGAAACGAGTGTGCTCATCACAACCCATGCGACACATTTAGTCGATAAAATTGATTCGACTTCTATGCTCATTATGCAGGCGGGTGCATTCACTTTCGAAAGGGGTGGCAGCCATGTTTAGAGGGTTTAGAAATACAAAGTATTACATGGATGAAGTCAAAACGATCGTCAAACTCAATGGCTTGTCGAGTTTTTTATCGATTATCAGCTTGGCGCTAATATTCTTCATAACGACTTTGACACTATCTGGTTGGTGGCTGAGTACGACGTTCACAAATGCGTTAGAGAATGAAGCCGAGATCAGTGCGTATTATCCAGCGAACCTGAATCAGTATGCGGTTGAAGCCTTGATCCTAGAGATTGAAAACATAGACGGCGTTAAGTCAGTGGAAGCAATCACTGCTAAAGAATCCTTTGAAAAAATGTCCGAAATACTAGGACAAGAGGCAAAAATACTCAGTCAATTTGATGAAAATCCCTTTGAAGCATATCTTGAAATCGGCATTAACATTGATCAACTTGAGCCGATTGTGACAACGCTCGAAACAAACGATCAACTGGAATACATTAGAGACAATCGCACGATTCTAGAAAAAATCAGTCGAATTTCAGGACTCGTCGCATTGTTGGGCATCATCATGACGATTGCGGTTGGCATCTCAACATTTATCATAACCTCACATATCATCCGAGAAGGCGTTCATGCACATGAAGATCAAATCAATACGCTTCAGCTTCTCGGTGCACCCGAACCATTTATCAACATGCCGTTTATTATTGAAGGTGTCTTGCTAACTATGGTGTCTGGCATTATAGCGGCGGCTGCCTATTTAGGCTTTGCATTGCGTTTAGGCAATTTTACTGAGGGTGTCATACCGTTTTTCCCCGTCATAAATGCGCAGGAAATCTTGATAACTATAGCCATCGGAACGATTGGCGTCAGCTTGGTGCTAGGTTTGGTTGCTAGTCTGTTCGGCCTCAAGCTCATCAAGAAAAAGTAGCACGAGAATTGACTCATAAAAAAACCGCCCCTGTCAAAATGATAAGGGCGGTTTTGTGATTCTGTGATTTATTAAAATATCAGTCGATTTCCTTATTTACGCAATGATATTTCTTCGAGCTTGATATTTTTGTTGCGCTCCTCAATTTGTCGGATTGACCAGTCGTTCTGGAAGATCAGAACTGGGTTGTCGTCTTCGTCCTGTACCAACATCGTGTCCATTGTCATGGAGAAGTTTTGACGGTCGAAATTGTCCGATTTGATCCATCTCACATAACGATATGGGAGCGACTCGATGATGACGTCGACGCCGTATTCATTTTTTAAACGGTACTCGAGAACTTCAAATTGTAGGACGCCGACAACGCCAACGATGAGTTCTTCCAAACCGATATTTGGACGTCTATATACTTGAATGCTGCCTTCTTCTGAAAGCTGCTCAATGCCTTTGATAAATTGCTTGCGCTTCAGTGAGTTTTTCGTATAGACTTTGGCAAAATGTTCTGGTGCGAATACAGGAATGCCTTCAAATTTAAGACCTGAATTGTCTTCACAAAGCGTGTCGCCAATTCGGAAGATTCCTGGATCGTGTATGCCGATGATATCGCCTGGGTAAGCCGTTTCAACGATGACGCGATCTTGCGCCATAAACTGTTGCGGCTGGGCAAGTCTCACTTTCTTGTTTTCTTGAACGTGGTTGACTTGCATGCCCTTCGTAAATTTACCTGAGCAAATTCTCAAGAAGGCGATGCGATCTCTATGGGTTGGGTTCATATTTGCTTGGATTTTAAAGATAAAACCAGAAAAGTTCGACGTTTCCGGGTCGACTTCGCCGAGATTGCTATTTCGCGCGAGTGGCGGTGGCGTTAGCTCAAGGAAGGACTGTAAGAACGGTTCAACGCCGAAGTTTGTAAGAGCACTTCCGAAGAATACAGGTGTCAAATCACCACTTAATATCTTGTCGAGGTTGAAAGCGTCGCCAGCGTGATCGAGGAGTTCCAGATCATCAACCAGCTTTTGTTGTAACTGTGGACCGAGTAGTGCATTGAATTTTTCATCATGACGATGGACTTCGGGCGACGCCGGCTCATCGCCAGAAACGACTTTCGCCATGTTTTGACCGTGATTGCTGTCATTGAAAAGTTCAATTTCGCTTTTCTCACGATTATAAACGCCTTTAAAATGCTTATCTGAACCGATCGGCCAGTTCATAGGATATGAATGGATGCCGAGACTGCTCTCGATGTCTTCAAGGAGCTCAAATGGGTCTTTGCCTTGACGGTCCATTTTATTGATGAATGTAAAAATCGGAATGCCCCTCATTTTACAGACTTTAAAGAGTTTCTTGGTTTGACTTTCAACACCTTTAGAGGAGTCAACTACCATGACCGCTGCATCAGCTGCCATAAGTGTACGGTAAGTGTCTTCACTAAAGTCCTGGTGACCAGGTGTATCCAAGATGTTGACGCAATGACCTGAATAATTGAATTGAAGCACACTGGATGTAACCGAGATCCCTCTTTGTTTTTCTATTTCCATCCAGTCGGAAACTGCGTGCTTTTGAGATTTTCTAGATTTTACTGTACCTGCTTCGCGAATAGCGCCGCCGTACAACAGAAATTTTTCTGTGAGTGTCGTTTTACCAGCATCCGGGTGTGAAATGATCGCAAATGTACGTCTTTTCTTGACTTCTTGGACCAACTCTTGATTCAGTTCTTGACTCGTTAATTGATTGACTTCAGACATATATACTTCCTTCTTTATAATTGGGTCAATAATGGAAATGCTTTTCCGTATTCGACCTTAGATATGCTTTTAATAAAAGTGCCATAACTAATAAATTTTACATCATTCACGAGACGACGTCAATATGAGACCGATTTTTGCCTAAAAGGACTTGCATAAATGGGCTAAAATCATTATAATAGCCACTAAATAAGCCGAAAATTAGAAAAGATTATATATACATAAGCGCAAGGTTATGTTAGTTGGTAGATAAAATGTAGTAAATAGAATGTAGTAAATAAATGTAGCAAATAAGGAGCTAAAATGTCGAATACAGAAAATAAAAACGCATGGGAGAAAGAACATGCGAATGCATGGGTTGAAAGATTTGGAACGCCACAGGACTACGCAAAAAAAATCGCCAAAGACCCGCTAAACATATTAGGCCCATTGGCTGAACAATTGGGTGATGTCGAAGGCAAAAAAATACTCAACGTAATGGGTTCTAATGGCAATAAAGCAGTGGCGCTAAGTTTATTAGGCGCTGATGTGACTGTCGTTGATTTTTCACCGTCCAACAGGGATTATGCCGAACAACTGGCTGAAGCAGCAAAGGTATCCATCACCTATGTCGTGGATGATGTTCTAAAGATGAAGCGGGACGCGTCCTTTGACATTGCCTTTGCAGAGATGGGGATTTTGCATTACTTTACGGACTTATCCCACTTTTTTAACATGATGGTTGACGTATTAAAAGTTGGTGGCGTTGCAATAGTCAGGGATTTTCATCCCGTCAGCACCAAGTTGATTGTATCGAGAGGCTCTACCGCAAAGGTCAGGAAACATAAAGTGGAGGGGGATTATTTTGATACGGCGCTTACAGAAAAGATTGTCTCCTATGGCAAGTATTTAGAAGAAGAAACATCTGAAAAGGTCTACTTGAGAAATTGGACACTAGGTGAAATCGTTACAGCCGCAGCTCAAAGTGGTTTCAGAATTGAAGCATTGATTGAAGAACCCAATTTATCTAGTGATGTCTTTGATAAAGGGATCCCTAAAACATTCATAATAAAAATGATCAAATAGCGTCGTGACGCAATAGGGGGCATTATGAATTACAATATGAAACGCGCAATTTTGGCCAATGTTGGTTTTGTATGGGCATTTGCGATTATTTTATCCATAACAGCTTTTATCAACGGGGGTACGGCATACGGCATTCGCGCTGTGATTTTAACCGCTTCATCGGCATTGATAGGCACTATCATTAGTAGATTGCCTATCAACATGATCCTGAGAGGTGAAGTGCTGATCTTCATTCCGTTTTTGGCGGCAATAGGCATGTCAGCAGTCAATGGCGGCTTATCGCGCATGTTCAATATCTATTTTTTAGCATTGATTATGCAAGCTTTATATTTCAACATCAAACTCATGTTGAGTTTCGGCATTTTTTCTTCGACGCTGTTAACAGCACTTTATGTCGTTAATCCGGAGCTGTTATTAGAACCTGGGCTTGGGCTCGGCGACTTTATTCCGAGAATCAGTGCATTTATCTGTGCGTTTCTCGTGTTGACACTGCTATCCAAATGGGGACAGGAGACCATCATCGAAGCCAAAAGTGAAAGTGCTCAAAGCAAGGAGGCCTTTGATCAACTGCAGACGGTATTTGATAAAATCAATCAGACGAGTACTCAGATGGACCATAGTGCTTTAAATGCCTCCGATCAAATGGGACAATGCCTCGCAAGTAGCGTTGAGATCAACGATGCGATAGGTGCATTATCGAAGCGCATCGACTTTACTTCTGAAAATTTAATCGCTGCAAAAAACAGCGTTCAAATGTCGGGTGTCAAAGTTAAAGAGACTTTCACACTCATGCATGAACTAAAGCAGTTATTTGCGACAGTCACTGAAAATGTTTCTGATAGTGGCCAAGCGTTATCAAAAATGGACGAACAAATGTCCGTGATGAGTCAAGCCATTACGCAGAGTTTTGATACCATCAATACGTTGTCGACTAAAATGGACGCGATTTACAGCTTTTTAGATGGCATTGCAGCCATTTCCAATCAGACCAACTTGTTGGCACTTAACGCATCCATAGAAGCGGCGCGCGCAGGGGAACATGGTAAGGGGTTTGCGGTGGTGGCTCAAGAAATCAGAAAGTTGTCTGAAGAAAGTGGCCAATTTGCTGAAGGCATCCGTAAAATCACTGCAGAGTTCATCGATTCTACTCGTGAAGCCGTGACGCAGTCGACATTAGGTCAAGAGGCTATGGCACATGGACATGACAGTATGTCGACATTGAGTGTAAATTATGACAATATGAAAGCGAGCTTCCATGTCGTGGACACAGCGCTCGCTTCTGAGGCTAAGTTGATTGAAGCCATCTACAACCAATTTGAATTTATTGAAACAGTCATTGAAGAAGCTTCAGAGACACTTCTTTCAAATACAGTGAAATTTCAGGAAATTGGGACCATCACCCAGGAACAAATGTCAGCGGCAGAGACGATCAACAACGACGTTAAAAGCATCACACATTTATCGTCAGAACTCACTGCCCTCGCTAAGCGCGTTTAGAGCGTTTTCCTTCTCAAGCAACACTTCGTACTGCTCCATTTTCTCAAGGAGCTGTGTTTCGAGGTGTTCTTTTTTTGTCTGAAGTGCTGTCAATTTTTCGAAGTCAGACGCATTTTGAGCAAACTGTAACTCAATGGCATCTAGAGCTTCTGAAAGTGCATCGATCTCTTTTGGTAGGTCCTCAAGCGCTTTGATTTCTTTGAAAGTGAGCTTTTCTTTGCGCACTTTGACGCGTTCCGTTTTAGTCGCGTCAGTATTGCCTAACTCACCTTTAGTCGTTTTGCTGTTTTCAGTGAGGACCAGTTGCTCAAGATAATCGCTGTAACTGGTTGTGATAAGTTTAATTGCGCCATTTTCAAAGGCAAACATTTTGTCGCAGATTCGATCGAGGAAGTAACGATCATGGGAAACACATAGTATGACACCTTGAAATTGATCGAGGTATTGTTCGAAAACCTTAAGTGTATCTAAGTCGAGGTTGTTGGTCGGCTCATCGAGTACCAAGACATTTGGGGCGCCAATGAGAAGCCCTAGAAGTTGCAAACGGCGACGTTCACCACCAGATAATTTCTGAATAGGGGTCCATTGTAAGTCCGAGGTAAATAAAAATGTTTCCATGAGCTCTGAGGCACTGATTTTATAACCACTCGACGTCGTGACATACTCAGCGATCTCTCTGATATACTCTATCGCACGCTGATCCACATCGGCAAAATCGTCAAAATCTTGTGTGAAATAGGCAAGTTTTACTGTGCTGCCAATATCGATCGAACCTGATGTTTGCTTAAGATTACCAGCGATGAGGTTGAGTAAAGTAGACTTGCCAACGCCGTTGTCGCCGACGATGCCGATTCGGTCATTTTGAGCAAAGAAATATTCAAAGTGCTCAAATAAGACCTTGTCGCCAAATGCCATACCGAGATCTTTGATTTCTATGATTTTACTACCAAGTCTTGAGTAACCCACATCGATTGTAAGATCTAAATCTATGTCGTTTTTCATCTCAGACTTTAAGATTTGGAAGCGTTGGATACGCGATTTTGATTTCGTACTCCTCGCCTGAACACCTGCTCGCATCCAAGCGAGCTCACGTTTGTACATGTTTTTTTGTTTTTGAGACATACTCGCTTCAAGTGCCATGCGCTCGCTTTTTTTCTCGATGAAATACTCGTAGTTGCCCATATATTCATAGAGTTTACCACGCGATAATTCGATCGTTTTATTGACGATGCGATCGAGGAAATAACGATCATGCGTAATCATGATCAAAGCACCACTACGCAGTTTTAAATAATTTTCCAGCCATAGGATCGTCTTGCTATCCAGGTGGTTGGTCGGTTCGTCGAGGACGAGTAAATCGCAAGGTGTTACCAAGGCTTCAGCTAATGCGACGCGCTTTTTTTGCCCACCTGAGAGCGTTGCGATCTTCGCGTCGAAATTTTCGATGCCAAGTGAGTTGAGGATACTCTTGACCTGAAATTCGAGGTCAAAGAGCTGTTTGGATGCCATCAATCCGGAAAGTGTGTCAAATTCCTTTTGGCGTACTGTATCATGTGGGGCAACTGAAAGGGCATGCATCGCAAGTTCATATTGACGAATGATGGTCATGGTCTCAGAACGGCTGCCAAAAATCTGTTCTATAACCGTGTGTTCACTAGAAAAATCTTGTTCCTGTTCGAGATAGTTGATCTTTAAGTTTTTCATGGTCATGATTTGTCCGGAATCAGGCGATTCAATACCGACCAGTATTTTTAGAAAGGTCGATTTACCAGTGCCATTGACGCCGATCAATCCGATTTTATCACTCGAGTCGATGGAGTAATCCACACCATCAAGCAATTTGACTAAGCTATAGCTTTTGGATATATTTTCACATGTCATTAAATGCATTCTATTTTACACCTTTTATGATTTATTTGAGGAGATGACATAGTTCCGATTTCAATTTTAAAAATTTTACTCTCTCTATTTTAACATAATATGATAAACTGTATAGTAGCGATAATTAAGTGATTTCCTAAAACAAACCTTCAGGAGGCAATGACATGAAATTATTATTTGAAGCGCACCGATCACAACTTGGCAGTTTCTTGGAAGTTGGCGACATGGCGATTCTCTTCTCTGGTAAGGCACCTAAAAGCACGGCAGATGCCCACTATTCATTTCTACCAAACAAAAATTTCTATTATTTCACTGGATGTACGCAAGAGCAATTTATTGTAGCGATGATTAAAACCGAACATGGTTTTGAAACGACGCTTTTCATCGAAAAACCAGATTACGATGTAGAAAAATGGGTGGGTCGTAAGCTTACTACCGAAGCGGCTTCAAATATTTCTGGCATAACAGACGTTCAGTACTTAGATGGGTTTATTGCATGGGTTGGCAAAACCATTTATAGTGGCAAAGTGGAACGACTATACCTCGATCTCGAGAAATTGAGTTGGGACGAAAATGACAGTCCTGCTGCAATATTTGCTAGTGAATTTTCAAAGAGATACCCATTTGTCATCATAAAATCACTGCACTTTATCCTTTGTGAATTACGCGTCATCAAAGCGGATAAAGAAGTTGAACTCGTAAAAAAAGCCATCGATATCACGCAGATCGGTCTAGATCATATACTCAAAATGCTCAAACCAGGTGTTCTTGAATACCAGCTTGAAGCGACATTTGCATACCATATCCGCATGAATGGTGCAGAAAGATGTTCGTTTGAAACGATTGCTGCATCAGGTGGCGACGGTGTGATTCTACATTATGTTGAAAATAGCAAACCAGTAAAAGAGGGGGACCTCGTGCTACTCGATCTAGGTGCGCAATACAACCAATACGCTGCGGATATATCCAGGACTTATCCAGTAAATGGCAAGTTTACAGACAGACAAAAGCAGATCTACAACATCGTATTGAAAGCGCAGCTATCAGTCATCGAAGCGATGAAACCGGGCATTCCATATGAAGACCTCAATAAGATTTGTCAGAAGACATTGACTGCTGAACTTAAAGCGATTGGTCTGATCAAAGAAGATTCAGAACTCTCTAAGTACTATTATCATGGCGTTAGCCACTACTTAGGCCTCGATGTACACGACATTGGCAGCAGAAATGGTTTACTCAAGCCAGGTATGATTTTGACTGTTGAACCAGGTCTTTACATTGCTGAAGAGAATATCGGTATTCGCATCGAAGACGATGTCCTCATCACTGAAACGGGTCACGAAGTATTATCGAAAGCAATCCCTAAAACGGTTGAGGCGATAGAAGCCCTCATGGAAAAAGCTTAATGGAATGTAGACCAAATTGTGGGGCGTGCTGTATCGTCCCTTCCATCTCAACGAGGACCAATATGCTACCAGAAGGCAAGCCAGCATTGACCCCTTGTATCCATCTTGACGCGGACATGAGATGCCTCATTTTCTCAAGTGTTGATCGACCAAAAGTGTGTGCTAGTCTTAAACCTTCTGAGGAGATGTGCGGCAAAAACAGGGAAGATGCCATGGCGTATTTGACTTGGCTCGAACGCGAAACGCGCTGAAATAGCTCATGATGCATTTAATTTACAAATAAATTTTAAAAAAAGGGTTGACAGTCATTATGTAAACACCTATAATCAGTTCAATAAGTTAAAAGTAAAAGACGATGAAGAGAAGAGTAATCCGAAACAGACGTTCAAGCGAGCCAATGACGGTGTGAGATTGGCAACTGAGTTTTAGATGAAGAACATCTCCGAGTTTCTAACCGAAAGCGTAAGCAAGTAGGATTAGACGTTTCTGGCACGTTACAGCTGGTAGATATCGACCTGTAAGATTGGTCCGTATCGATGAGAGGATTGCAAGATCAATTTGGGTGGTACCGCGGAAGTTAGCTTTCGTCCCTGTTATTTATTATAACAGTGACGAGAGCTTTTTTTATTGCTTTCTAGACCATTTGAAAGGAGATTGGCGACTATGGAAACGACAAAAACTACAAAAACGACAACACAACTAATGGACAAGGGCACACTTGATAGAACGCACTACTGCGGCAGTTTAAGACCGGCCCATATGGGCGTTAAAGCGACATTAAAAGGCTGGGTGCAGCGCAGAAGAGACCTGGGTGGCGTCATCTTTATCGATTTGAGAGACAAGACGGGCATCTGTCAAGTTGTGTGCGATGCAGCGATTATGGGACCGAAGCAATTCGCACTTGCAGAACAGCTCAGAAACGAATATGTCATCGAGGTGACTGGCCTAGTCGAGCAAAGAAGTGCCGACACGATCAACCCATTGATCCCAACGGGAGAAGTAGACGTTCGCGTCGAATCGCTCATCATCTATTCAGAAGCGAAAAACACGCCGTTCAGAATTGGTGAATCATCAGGTATCAAAGAAGAGCTCAGGCTTCAATATCGATACCTCGATCTAAGAGCGCCAGAGATGATCTCAAACTTACAAATGCGCCAAACCGTGACACAAGCGGTACGTTCACATATGATTGACCTCGGATGTCTAGAAGTTGAGACGCCACTTTTGACAAAGAGCACACCGGAAGGGGCGCGAGACTTTCTCGTGCCGAGCAGACTTTCAAAGGGCAGCTTCTACGCGTTGCCCCAATCGCCACAAATCTACAAACAACTGCTCATGGTGAGCGGCATCGATCGCTATTTTCAAATTGCTAAATGCTTTAGGGATGAAGATTTGAGAGCGGATCGACAACTGGAATTTACGCAAGTGGATATGGAATTTTCATTTGTGGATGAAGAAGCGATCATCGGTATGCTTGAGACGCTCTTTCAAAAGATTATGAAAGAAACACTTGGACGTGACATCGAACTTCCAATGCAGCGGATCACGTATCAGGATGCCATGGCATGTTATGGCTTCGACAAGCCTGATTTAAGATTCGGTATGCCAATGGTGGATTTGACGGAATTTATGAAAACGTGTGATTTTACGGTTTTCAAAAAAGTTGCAACCTCAGGCGGTGTGGTTAAGGCACTCAATATCAAAGGTGGTCAAGAGCTTACAAGATCACAGATTGAGTATTTGACTGAACGGGCGATCGAGCATGGTGGCAGCGGTATGGCGTGGATTGCGCTTGATGCAGCGGGCAACCTACAATCGATTTTGACAAAGTACTTTTCAGAGACACAAATGCAGGCGCTTCTCGAAACAATGGATGCGCAGCCAAAGGACATGATTGTCTTCTGTGCAGAACCGAAAGAGAAAGCAAGTGTGATATTGGGGCACCTGCGATTGGATATCGGCGATATGTTAGGCCTTCGTAAAAAAGACGATTTTGCTTTTGCCGTAGTCACTGATTTTCCACTGTTTGAATATGATGAAGTCAGCAAACGACATGTGGCGATGCACCATCCATTTACGAAACCTAAAGATGAGGACGTTCACTATTTTGATACGGAACCGTCAAAGATGCGTGCGAAAGCGTATGACGTTGTGCTAAATGGCATCGAGCTCGGCAGTGGCAGCATCCGAATCCACGATCGCCACTTACAAGCCAAAATGTTTCAAACACTGGGCTTTTCAGATGAACAAATAGAAAATAGATTTGGATTTATGCTAAAAGCATTTGAATATGGTGTACCACCTCATGGTGGCTTCGCCTTTGGACTCGATCGACTCGTCATGATGCTCGTTGGCGCTAGTACAATCCGTGAAGTGATTGCATTTCCAAAAACGAGAGACGGTTCCTGTGTCATGATGGATGCCCCTTCAGAAGTGGACTCAGATCAACTCGAAGAACTCTCCATCTACTTAAGCAGCGCGCTCGAACATGAAAAATCTAAAAAAACACTTGATCTAAGTGTGATTGAATACGTATCTGACTTGTCTAGATTAGAACTCACGCAACATGAAAAAGTGAGCTTTGCTAAAGATCTACAAGATGTCATCGCCTTTGCCGATCAGATCGCAAAAGTGGATGTCAGCGACGTGCCACCACTGAACAATGTATTCGCGAATGTCAACAGGTTTAGAGCCGATGTCAGTATGCCATCATTGACATTGGAAGATACTTTGAAAAATGCACCTGAACGTGAAGCGGCATACTTCTTCGTTCCAAAAACAGTCGAATAGGAGGCGCCATGCAGACTTTAATTTATGAATCAATGAAAGATCAAATAAAATTGTTACAGTCAAAAGCCATCTCAAGTGTGGAATTGACGAAAGCCTATCTGGCGCATATTGAAGCGACGGATGACGCCATAGGCGCCTACCTACATGTGGACGGTGCAGGGGCATTAAAGGCAGCTGATGCTGTCGATCAAAAACGCCTAGGTGGCGAAATGCTCAATCCAGTTGCTGGTATCCCAATGGCTATCAAAGACAACATATGTACTTTGGATATGCCGACAACTTGTGCGTCTAAAATGCTGGAGGGGTTCATGTCGCCCTATGATGCGACTGTGGTTAAACAACTTAAAGCAGCAGACGCCGTGATACTTGGCAAACTCAACATGGATGAGTTTGCGATGGGCGCGACCACTGAAAACTCGTATTTCAAAAAGACACGCAACCCCGTAGACCAAAACCTTGTACCAGGTGGCAGTTCTGGTGGATCGGCGGCAGCGGTTGCCAGCCATCAAGCGGCATACACACTCGGATCCGATACAGGTGGCTCGGTAAGACAACCCGCGAGCTTTTGTGGCGTTGCAGGTCTCAAGCCCACATATGGTCGATTTTCGAGAAACGGCCTTATCGCATTTGCCTCGTCGTTGGATCAAATCGGCCCCATCGGAAAGAACGTTGAAGATGTGGCGATGATCTATAAACTGCTGGCCGAGTTCGATGAAAAAGACAGCACCAGTGCACCGACAGAGCATCATGCGCTTTCAGGTTTGCTTGATAAAGACATCTCAAAGATGAAAATTGCACTCCCTAGATCGTTTTTCGCAGAAGGCATACAGGACGATGTCAAAGAAGCGGTCCTGCACGCTGCAAGAGTGTTTGAATCCCTAGGGGCAACGATTGAAGACGTCGATCTAAAGCGTCTTGATGCGGCATTACCTGCTTACTACCTCATCTCATCTGCAGAAGCGTCTTCCAACCTCGCGAGATTCGACGGTGTAAAATACGGCTATAGAACCGATGACTTCGACAGCATTGAAACCCTTTACAAAAGAACGCGTGGCGAAGGCTTTGGCCGCGAAGTGAAAAGAAGAATCCTTCTTGGCACTTATGCGCTCAGTTCAGGCTATTATGACGCCTACTATCAAAAGGCATTAAAAGTGAGAAGCCTTATCAAACACGAATATGATAAGATTTTTGAAACGTTCGATTTTGTTCTTTCTCCGGTAGCACCAACGACGGCTTATGCGTTTGGCGCCAATGATAAAAACCCCGTCGAGATGTATCTTGGCGATATCTATACCGTACCGATCAACATTGCAGGTGTACCTGGGCTATCAGTGAACTGTGGCTTTGATAAAAACCATTTACCGATTGGCATGCAACTCGTGGGAAAAGCCTTTGACGAACGCACGATTTTATCAGCAGGCCACGCCTTTGAACAGACAAAGAAGCTATGGAGGGCATAAATATGAAACCGAAGCACGTTGAATACGAAGTCGTCATCGGCCTTGAAGTCCATGTAGAACTGGGTACGAAGTCAAAAATATTTTGTAGCTGTTCGACAGCTTTTGGTGCTGCACCCAATACGCAAGTTTGTCCGGTCTGTTTGGGTATGCCTGGCACACTGCCTGTCTTAAACGGGGAAGTAGTCACTTCTGCTGTAAAGGCGGGTTTGGGGCTTGATTGCGCCATCACGCCGTTAGGCAAACAAGATCGTAAAAATTACTTTTATCCGGATTTACCCAAAGCCTATCAAATCTCACAAAGCGATTTACCAATCGCACTAGGTGGACATCTAGATATTGAAACTTCTGATGGTGTAAAGCGCATTGGCATCACAAGACTGCACATAGAAGAAGATGCTGGCAAGCTCATACACGATGCC
>CAYLNI010000014.1:2602-5434 GCA_964384705.1 uncultured Fusibacter sp. | reverse complement strand
AAAAGGCACATTGATCGACTATAACAGATGTGGCGTGCCCCTGATAGAAATCGTCTCTGAGCCCGATCTAAGGTCAGCTGAGGAAGTGCGCGCGTATCTACAGAAGCTGCGTGCAACGCTGATGTTTTTGGACATTTCAAGTTGTAAGATGAACGAAGGCGCATTTAGATGTGACGTGAACCTTTCCGTTCGTGAAAAAGGAGCGCCAGAGTTTGGAACCCGTACTGAAATGAAAAACCTCAACTCCTTTTCATTTATCTCAAAAGCGATTGAAAATGAGACACAAAGGCAAATCGCGTTGATAAAATCAGGTGGAACGGTGACTCAAGAGACAAGGCGCTGGGATGCAATTAAAGGCCAGTCCTTCTCGATGCGTACGAAAGAAGATGCGCACGATTACAGATACTTCCCTGATCCTGATTTGATGCCAATCGCGATAGATGATGCCTTTTTAGAGGCTTTAAAAAAGGCGATGCCACTTCTGCCTGAAGATTATAAAAGGCAATTCATCAGCAAGTATGGCATTAAATCCGCTTTGGCGGAGCTGCTCGTCTCATCTCGCGTCATCGCAGAATTTTATGAAGCCTGTGCGGGATATACGACATTCTATGATAGCCTTGGCAACCTCATCGTCACAGATGTTTTTAGATTGATGGGGTCGCAAGAAGAGGAGAGTACGGTGTCTGTCTCGCCGCAGCAGTTAGGGGCACTCGTGTCACTGATCGGCAATGATAAAATCAACCTCAGTATTGCGAAGCGCGTCTTGACTGAAATGTGGCAAAGTGACAAGATGCCAGAGACCATTATAGAAGCAAACGACCTATGGCCGATTGTGGATGTAGAAACATTGAAAGCTTTAGGCAAAGAAATCTTAGAAAAAATGCCCCAAATCAAAGTGGATTACCTCAGTGGTAAAACACAAGCACTTGGCGCATTTATGGGTCAGATGATGAAAGTGTCTCAAGGAAAAGCCGATCCAAGTAAGACGGAAGCGGTGTTCCTCGAGCTTGTAAAATAAATTGTTTTATAAACCGATGTGATGAATCGATGCCAGTGAGTTGATCGCAGAGAAGACAAAAGTCGCAGCGACGTTTGATGTGACGTTGTCGCTGTCAAAGCGAGGGGATACTTCCGCGATATCAAACAAGACCACTTTTTCAGATCTAAAGATCGTCTTAAAGAACCTCAAAACGCGTTCAGGGCTAAGACCAAGGGGTTGGGTAGCACTGACGCCAGGTGCAAAAGCCGATGAAAAAACATCGCTGCATATCGTCACATAAAGCTGGCTCTGTCTTTCAAGAAAGACATCCAGCTTTTTTAGCGCTTCCGTCAAGTCGCCTTCGCCGATATCCTTCGCCATGAGGTACTGCGTCCCCATGCGCTCTGCGGTCTTAAAAAGGTCAACGGTGTTACCGCGCTTTTGAATGCCGATAGCAAAATAATTGAAGGGCTTACCAGCTTGAGATAAGTCGTCATAGATCTGTCTAAACATAGTACCAGAAGACCCTTGCATATCATAAGGTCTGATGTCAAAATGCGCGTCAAAATTGATGATGCCAGGTGATAAACCTCGCTTTAGTAGGCCAAGGTAATCTCCGTAGGCAACTTCGTGACCACCACCGAGCACGATTGGAAACAAGCCCAAATTTAGGATCTTATCGACAGCTTTAGCCAGTGAATGCTGACTGCGTTCAAGGTTGCCATCGTCACAGAGGATATTGCCAGCGTCGAAAAGTTTGAGTTCTTGAGTGAAACTGCAGGGCAAGTTGCATAGTTCTTTTCGAATGCTATGTGGTCCTTTCGCCGCACCGGTGCGGCCAAGATTACGCCTTACGCCTTCATCGCTACAGAAGCCAAGGATGGCAATCCCTACTTTAAATGTCGGCAACTGTATCGTATCCATGGTCAAATCCAATGGTCGAACCCACTGATGCCATCTGAAGGCGTCATAGTTATCTATCGAGTCAATGCGACCTGTCCAACTGCTCATATCGGGTTTTTGATAAGTATCATTCATATAGACCTCTATTTTTATAATTTTATTTATTATTAGTTTACTTCATTTTCATTTGAGAAATATCATTAAATTGGTGTGATGCAATTTCTCACATAATATCAGTATAGACTATAGTTTATCAATTTTACGTCTATAAATCTAGGAAAACACACCCTATATAATTTCCGCAAATCTTTACATTTTATTAGCATTTAACAAAAAATGTTATTTTAACAGAAATAGAGGTATGATAAAATGTGTATAACAAATTATTTCGGTTAACAAAATAATAGACATTTAAAATGGAGGCCATATGATTATCGATTTAAAGCAAAGCATCAATTTGGACGAAGTGGACGGACTCATCGTTTGTTTAGGAAAAGACACACCGGTGCCAGACTATCTTTCAGTGCCAGTCAATCAATTGAAAGAAAATGAGACTTTTGAATCAAAAATAGGACAAATGCAGCCATTGTCTTTGGTCTATGAAGGTAAATACCATGAAATTGCATTAATAGGCATTGGTGATGGCGATTCTTTCACACCAACTAAATATAGAAAAAGCCTTGCTGAAGCTTTCAAGGCACTAAAAGCAAAGAAAGTTAAAAGAATTGCTGTCGATGCTTCAGCTGTAGCAGCATGCACTTCAGTAGACAAAAAGCTCGCACGCATGATGGGAGAAACGTTCATCATGAGCGATTATGAGTTCAATGACTACAAGACAGACGCGAAACCGAGCACGGTCACAGAAGTCATGGTGAGCGGTTTAGAGCTTGATCGCGACAGTTTTGAGGAAGGTAAAATATTGGGCGAAACCAATGTTTACTCGCGTTATT
>CAYLNI010000014.1:0-2591 GCA_964384705.1 uncultured Fusibacter sp. | reverse complement strand
AAATATGCCAGCAAATGTCATGACGCCAGAAAAACTAGCCGAATTGGCAAAAACGTATTGTGAAGCGTCCAATATCGAAGTGGAAATATTTGATGAAGCTGCAATTGAGACGCTTGGCATGCAAGCTTACCTCGCCGTTGCAAAAGCATCATCAAACCCGCCAAGGCTCATCGTTATGAGACATAAAGGCAATCCAGAATCGGACAAAACAGTAGCCTTTGTTGGTAAGGGCCTCACATATGATTCAGGTGGCCTATCAATCAAGCCAACGGCATCAATGGTGACGATGAAGGACGATATGGGTGGCGCGAGTGCTGTCATTTCTGCTATGGGTGCCATTGGTAAATTGAATTTGAAAGTCAATGTGACGGCAGTTGTCGCTGCTTGTGAAAATATGATTTCTGGAATGAGCTATAAGCCTGGCGATATCATCGGGTCTATGGGCGGCAAGAGCATTTACATCGGCAACACAGATGCTGAAGGTCGATTGACTTTGGTCGATGCTGTCACTTACGCGCTAGAGCACGAAAATGCAAGCTTTGTACTTGATATTGCGACATTGACTGGCGCAGCCATTCATTGCCTCGGCTCTGAAGCAGCACCAGTTATTTCAAATAATGACGACTTCTTCAACTTAGTCGATAAAGCTTTTGCAAAAGCAAATGAGACGATCTGGAGAATGCCGATCCTAGATGCCTATAAAGAACTTGTGAAACACGAACAAGCTGATTTGACGAACACTGCCGGTTCACCAGGTACGATTACGGCGGGAATTTTCATTGGAGAGTTTGTAAAAGAGGTCCCTTGGGTACATATTGATATAGCAGGGACCGCTTTCAAAGAAAAAGCCGACGGCGTCTATTCAAAAGGCGGCACTGGATCAGGTGCAATACCACTAGTATACCTTGCTAAAAAAATGAGTAAATAAGAGAGGTCTTAATATGTTAAAGAGAGATGTTGAGGTATTTAAACAAGCAATTTTGAATGAAGTTGAAGGGTATGAATTCTACAAAATGGCAGCTTATAATACGACCGAAGAAGAAGTGAAAAAAGCTTTCTTGAATTTAGCCAATGAAGAACTTAAGCATATAGATTGGCTAAAAGATGCGTTTAAGAAGTTAAGTGGCAATCCAGACGATCATACGACACTTGCTACCATTGAAAATCCACCTAGTCCAGCGATTTTTAGATGGGACAATCTACAGTCTCAAAACGCAAATATCGCCGTTTCTGTATTCGGAATCGGTATGGAAATGGAACGCGCTTCAGTGGCATTCTATGATAAAGCAGCAAAGGAAACGACTGTTGAGGCGGCAAGACAGTTATTTGAAGTGCTTTCCAAATGGGAGCAGGTTCACCTCGAGCAGTTTTCTGCATCCTATGATCTTTTAATTAAAGATTGGTGGGCAGAACAAGGCTTTGATGCCTTTTAATTTGGACAAATGGGTGACTTTGAGGACGCCAAGATTGATCGTTGTCGCTCTTGACATTGAAAATCTATACCATTATTGCCATCACTATGGTGAAGTCCAAAGAAATTTAGGCTTAAAGGTCACAATGGAAGAGCAAGACCGTGAGATTCAATACGTCTTTGGACAAGCACATTATGCGGCAATGAATGATCCTGACAACTATTTATGGGTTACGAGTTGGGAGATGATCCTAAAATCTGAAAACGCCATAATCGGTGGGGTCTGTTTTAAAGGCCCTCCAGATGAAAACGGTGCCGTTGAGATTGGATATGGCATAGAAGAAGCGTATTGGAACCAAGGCTATACGACTGAGGCGCTGATCGCCCTTTTGGATTGGGCGCAAAAACAGCCAGAAGTCAAACAGTTCAAAGCGTCTACCGAACCTGAAAACGAAGCGTCACATGCCATTTTGAAGAAATTGGGTTTTGTCGCGTACGAGGAGATTCGAGGGTTGACTTGGTGGCGTAAAGACAACACATTTAGTTGATTCGTTAAAAGCACACGTACGAAACGCATGTAGCGTTTACTACGCGTGCTTTTTTAACGATTACTGATACGGTCCATAGACAGATTGCCAAGAATTGATTAAAATAAGTAAAAAGCATAAATGAGGGGAGGCCAAACGTTTGATTACATATGAAGGATTTGAAGATAAACGAGACGATATAAGGAACGAGCTGCATAATGATCTGCATAATGATCTACAAAATGAGATACAAAGAGAGACTGATTTGCACACCCCGGTGAAGCGATGGCTTCAAGAGCAAGGGTGTGAAGTGAAAACAGAAGTCAAAACGATCGATATGGTCGGTCTCTACCACGAGGATTTTATCATTGCAATAGAGCTTAAGCTTAAACTCAATCTCGAAGTCATCAACCAAGCCGTTGAGCGACAGGGGATTGCAGATCTCACCTATATTGCAGTCGTACACGATTATAAAGCCGTTGAAACTAAGCGATTCAAGATGACGCTTTTAACACTTAAGCGTTTAAATATTGGCCTGTTACTCGTAAACTTTCGCGCGAGCGAACCGATTGTCGTTGAAGTTTTAAAGCCAGAAAACTTTGACTTCGAGCGAAGCAGACGACAAAAAAAAGGTAGACGCGAACAGTTGATTG
>CAYLNI010000013.1:35224-40598 GCA_964384705.1 uncultured Fusibacter sp. | reverse complement strand
CAGCCCCCAATCGTAGTCCTTGAAGGTGATGCGTGGCCTCTTCCCGCTCCGCAGAAAATCACCCTTCCGCGACGGAGCGTACTCAGCCAGAAAGCCGGCAAGGCTTCGGCCGTTCTTCTCAAAATCCCCTTTGTAATAGATGCTATCTATGCCCATAGCTTGAGCGCCAACGCAATCCTTTTTATAGGAATCGCCGATCATGATACATTCTTCAGGTTTCAAGCCGAGTTTATTTAGGGCTAAAGTATATATAAATGGATGTGGTTTTTCCACACCGGCTTCTTCTGACGTGACAAGGTGATCAATCCATGGGTCCATTTCAAGCACAATGAGTTTTTTGTACTGCGCCTCAGCTGTGAAATCCGTGATGATGCATTTTGGAACATGCATTTCTTTTAAAAAGTCCATGACATAAGGTTCAGGCTGAATGCGTTCCATAAAAAGGCGCCAGTAATGCGCATCAAGCTCCAAACAATAAGCGATATCAAAAGCGCCAATCAACTCAAGCATTTTTTGGAAATAAAAGAGTCTATGATGTGACGCTGCAGTTAGGGCGAGTTGTCGATGATTCATTTTCTTCGCACGATCAAACAACACAACTACATCGGCATAAGGTAAACAAAACTTTTTAGCGAATTTTTCTAGTGTATCCGCCAGTGCGCTCTCATGTGGCGTGTCATAATCGTAAAGTGTATTGTCAAGGTCAAGTAAAACCCCTTTATAAGTCATAGTCTTCTCCCTTTTTCATGTTATGGCTAAGAAGTGCGAGCGTCATGAGTTGGATGACGCCATGGAACCCACTCACCCATTTGATGTCATGGCCATTTACGAGTTCATCGATGTGCTCGATATATCGTTCAGAAATCGCAATCAGTTCATCTTTATCAACGTGGTCTTTAAAAGTAATATGCTGGTATTTCATATCGGCATCATATACGTGTTCAATCTCGTGACCATATGATTCAAGTGCTTCTACGAGACCTTCTACCTCCACATCCAGCTTGAGCATGATTTTAAGTTTTAGCTTCGGATCGACTGAAACATCACCTGCCGTGTAATCATCATCTGAAAAGAATCTTATGACGAGATCAGCATAATGCATTTGAGGATGAATATATTTTTCAGCATCCACTTCACGCATCGTGATTTGATCCATAATTTTATCGAGAGTATAACCTCTTAAAGAGACATCGCGTTTGATTTTCCAGTGACGTCTTAATTTTTCCTGTGTATCCAGGTAGATTTTAACGTCGATGAGTTTGCGCGTTTGAGGTAAATAGAAGGGATGCAGACCAGCGACGAGTATAAAATCATTGGCATACACTTTTTTGGGCGCAGTCAATTGACCCGTATGATGGTCGTATTCTACACGTTCAATACTCGATCCGTTTTTAAGCGCTTTCAAATACTGCGCTTGACGGTATAAGTAGTTTGCTTTAGGGTTCAAATGCGTGATGGTATCCCAGCTCTGATCGCCACGACCCCATTTGTGATCGCCATCCGACTCGATTGGCACGATGTTTTGTTCACCCAACAAATCGATTAAACTGTTTTTAAGCGTGCTCTTGCCAACACCTGAGTCACCTCCAATGCCGATGATCGTCGCATGCTCTTTTTTCTTATAGACGCTGTTTGACTTGATACCATATTTATATAGGACGTAAACGACAAATAGCAAAATGCCTTCAAATGTCGTAAATATTAGATTTTTCAGTGGTTCACTTTCAATATAAGGTGTCGCCAAAAACGTGATCAAGTATACGACAGAAAATAGTGCGCTAAGCGCATAAGCGATCTTGTGTCTGTCCAATAGACTGATAAAGAGAACGGCACAAAGCACAAAACTCCACACATACCAGTTTTCAGAAGGCGGCACAAGTATGACGAACACCGAGTAAATGACCGCTAAGAAATTGTGAAACAAATCCTTGTTGAGCTTTTCATACATGAGAAATCTCGCATAGATCGCTAGAATTCCAAGATAAGCAATATAGAGTTTATAGCTGCCCATCGGCAACACGAGATCATACAGCAAACTCTGTTGTGGGTTGAGATACACCATTTGAATATAACTCGTCTGATAGATAAAAGGTGCTGACACCACCAACACTACTGCAAAAAACGCGCCAATAAATTTGGCGATCACCTGATATTTGTCTCTCTGAATATTACGATACAAGTAGATGATGGCCAGTGGCAATGCAAACATCATCGGCAATTTCACACTAAATCCAAGGCCAAGACTCACTGCCATAAACAGATAGTTTCGCTTTTGAAGATAATAAAGAGAAAGCATCATAAAGAACAATGCGATTATGTCAAGGTGTCCTAAATAGAAAGTCGCATAGATCACGACTGGTGATAAAAAATAGAAATAGAGCGTCTTAAACTTCTTGTTTGGAAACATGCGATCCAAAAGCCATAAACAGCCAATGTCAGCCAATAAGAGCGGCAGAATATAAAGGGCATTCTTGACAGCATCAGGTGCATTCCCAACGATAGCGAGTGGCAACTGCACTAATTTGTACACATAGAGCATGAGCGCAGGATAAGGAAATACCCCCAGTTCACCCTGTGCAAAATATACTGCCCAAGGCGATGTCGTCAAAGAAAAATTGCCGACGAACTCAAAGACGGCATCTACTTGACTTTGATCAATCCACAAGATACCGATGATCAGTTTTATAAGTACGGCAACAAGGCCTAAGCCTTTAAATGTTTTCATATGATCTTTTCACCCGTTTCATTGAGACTTCAAATAATAGACATGTTGCTGCAAAATAGGACCATAGAAGCGGCTCTACCATATAGCGCGCCTGAATTTCAAAGACGCTATGAAGTGCCATAAAGGCAAAGTAGATGGCAAAAGGTACGATTGCAAGCGGTATTTTTAACTTGCGCCATAATAAAAGCGTCAGAGCTATCAAGATATAGACGAGACTTTTAAATCGATTGACCCAGGTTTCCTCTATTTTTTCATATGCCCTAACAATTTCCAAGTCTGCTTCCGTATAAGTTCTATGCTTGACGCCAAATGCAAGGAGCTCCCTATAAGCGAACTCGTCGTACTTCAGTACATGGTCGATCTTACAGCCAATAATCTCCAAGATATAGCGCTTGCTTTTTACACTTAAATGTCGATCGATGACTTCAAGAAATGGGACATCGAGTTCCTCGAGCGTTTTATCAAATGCTTCTCGCGTCCATCTGCCACACATGGAACCGGTTTGTGTATATAGCAATCCTGTATAAAGCTGAAGTCGCCCCTGTCTTGCCACATCCTGTTTGCTTTCAGATTGATTGCGTAAGAGCACTTCGCTCACCGCCGCAAATCCCACTGAAAGACAAATGACGAGAACAACCAGCTGAATAGCTCGGTCTTTTCGGAGTGCTCCAAAATGAAAAACGCCTATCATCAAGACGATGATCCCGAGCGCAAGCCCCGTCTTTACCCTGAGGGCAACTGCGAAGAACAACATGATACCGGCAAAGATGATCCAACCCTTTTTTTTGTGTGACCCATAAAGGCTAAAGCCTCTCGTAGCAGCAATAAGAAGTGCAACATTTGGAAAGTCGGCATTGACCATGCCTGAATAAGCGGCGTTCCATAGTCCGAACATGGCAAGAGCAGCAGTCATCAGCAGTTGACCTAGTATGCTAAGTGGGTGCTTATATTTTTTAAAAGTCATCCAAGTTGACAGATACACGAGCACTAAAAAAAAGCTATTGACTGCAAGTGCCGACCAATAAGGTTCAATGCCTAAGGCTTTAAATGGTGCATAGATAAAGCCGATGATGCCACCTTTATGATAGATGGACAAATCACTGGCCAAGTTCCAATAGTATATGAAATCACTGGTAGGCAACGGTTTCACGGTATTTACAACATGAAAGCTCAGTTTAGCAAAGTAAACCAAAACAGCTGTATGTACAATAAATAAAATAATATTGATTATATGATCGCTCATCGAATTTTTACGAAGCTTCATTTGACTACGTTCCACAATATACCCTCAACTATTCGTTTGTTTTTTTATTAACTACAATGCTTGTACAATTATACCACAAAACCGTGGTTTCTGTAGAGGTATAAAGTATGGAAATTGCATAAAAAAAAGCACCTGTGCGTGTTCTCATAGGGTGCTTCCATAACTTTATTTATGATTGAGTTTCAGATACCCTGACAAATATTTTACGATGATGATCGCTAAAAAACCGCCGATCAAGGCCGTATATAGTTGCGGTAAAGAAAATGCCGCTATGATCTTAGGAGGTACTTTCTCCATGAAAAATGTGACGAGATATCGAATCGAAACCGCTAAAAAGGCAAATTTTAGTAAAGCGGCAACGATAACGCCGATGATTTCGCCATACTTAGGGAGTGCGCGTCTCGTGATATTAAAACTAAGTATCAACAACATATTGCCAAGCATAATGAAAGGCACAAGTGGCAAAAGTGGCATTATGCCAAGTACAAATGCCATGAGTGGTGTCAAACAACCAATGACGATCGCGGGCAAGGAACCAACAACTACTGCTGCAATCAACAAAGTCATGTTGACTAGTGGTCCAACTGCAGGTTGTGCAAACTGCGTAAAGCCAATTTGGAAGACGAGTGCAAGGGCTAAAAGAACAGAAGTTCTTGTAAGTAAAGTCATCGTCATATTGTGTTTTGTCATATTGCGATTGGTCATGTTTACCTCCTCCTATTCTCCTATGTGCACGAGACCCTGATCAATAATTTGTTTAACGTGATCATCGTCCAATGAGTAATAAACGACCTTGCCTTCTTTTCTATTCTTTACAAGTCTTGCTTGTTTAAGAACTCTCAGTTGATGTGATATTGCGCTTTGTGTCATGTTTAGCAGATAAGCGATGTCACAAACACACATTTCCGATTCAGCCAAAGAAGACAATATTTTAATGCGTGTCGGATCGCCAAAGACTTTGAAAAAGTCAGCCAATAAAGACAAATTTTCTGGATTTGGCAAGACGCCTCTCACCTTTTCGATCAAATCTTCATGGATGATATTGCAGTCGCACCGTTCGTCATTTATTTTAAGTGTTTTGTTTTCATTTTCCATGGTCATCACACTCTCCAATCATCTTAAGTTTACTCTGTTTCAATAGGTCAAATTGAGAATAGGAAAAAAAGCCCAGTCCGATCCATATTAGTGCAAATGAGAAAAAGGACCTCATATCAAACGTCTCTTTAAACACAAAAATGGCTAGCAGTAAAGCGATCGTAGGAGAAAGATATTGCAAGAAGCCCACGACGTTCAAAGGCAAACGTTTGGTACTCTCCGCATATAACAATAAAGGTGTCGCTGTGATGAGGCCACTGAATGAGATCATCAACCAATAAATAAATGAC
>CAYLNI010000013.1:34559-35135 GCA_964384705.1 uncultured Fusibacter sp. | reverse complement strand
ACCAAGACCTGTCAACGAATCCAATCCTGACTTTTTTTTGTAGAACCCATACATGGCAAAACTCAAAGCCAAAACGAGTGAAATCAGCGGCAACTTACCATACAATACCGTCTTGAAAATAACACCTAGTGTTGCGAGTCCTATACCTATCTTTTGATAGCCATTGAGACGCTCTTTATAGAAGATTCTACCCAAAACTGTCAAAATCAAAGGTGTAATGTAGTACCCAAGGCTCGTCTCAAGGACAAAGTTATTGTTTACTGCCCAAATATAGAGCATCCAATTGATCGAAATAAATATGGTCGGTGGCAGTATTTTTTTGAATTGATCCAAGTTTGTTATTATATTTAAAAACACCTTATGATTTTTCTTGATCATCAAGAGGAGCATTATGAATAAAAAGGACCAAACGACGCGTTGCGCAAATATTTGATACGGTGAAATCGCACTGACGAGCTTCCAATAAAGAGGTAACAAACCCCACATACAGTAAGCGAGCGAACCGAAAATCAAACCTTCAATATACTTTTTTCTGTCCAATTTATCCTCCTGATTTGATGCTTTACTTTAACAAAT
>CAYLNI010000013.1:33489-34443 GCA_964384705.1 uncultured Fusibacter sp. | reverse complement strand
CGTTATCGTCTCTTTGCCTTCAGGATATCTTAGGACATAGCCATATTTGTGGGCGTTCTCACTGAGCCAAGTAAATTCTTTTGTGTTTTCAAATGCTTGTGCAACGTCGTTGATATCGATAGCCAATCCCGTTTCGTGCTCAGAATGACCTGGTCTTGCGGAAAATCTGTCTGCAGCCGTCTGACCATTGTTGTTCTTATACTTTTGATACAAGTTTGCTTGATAGCTGTTAGAACGGTAGGCAGAAATGATGCGAAGTGAAAGGCCCTCCTCTTTAGCGGCATCTGACATGGCTATAAAGGCGTCAAGTGCATTTTGCTTGAGTTGATAAGTTTTTCCATCGGCCACAAAATAACCTTCAGGCACACTCTTTAGATTCTCTGGTGTGAAATCGCTTGGCAACTGATAATATTTATTGCAGATAACGGACAATGCGTTTGGGTCTTTAACCTTTTCAATATGACCGTAAAAGTCATAATCCAAATTCATATTCACGTCTCTGACGATTTCTGAAGCGTTCATCGCCTTATGTGTTTCATAATAAGCTTGATAACGCGAATCTAAAGTCTGAATATAATATGTTACTGCAGTAAAATCCATGTTTGCTTCCCCCTTGGTCGTCGATTCTGTACTTGATTCTGTTGAGGCATCCACTATTTTCTCAGTTGTTTTTACTGGTGGCTCTGAAGATTCGGATGAACTTGATGCGTCAGTTGATTCCGTTATCTCTGATGATTCAGTCGCATCTGTTGCATTTGATGGGTCTGTTGCACTTGATGGGTCTGTTGATTCAGATGTATCCGTTGATACAGAAGGCTCAGTTGTTTCTGATGGCATCTGTGAACTGTCAGTCGAATCTGATTTGATGCCTTTGCTGATCATTAAAATTATGAGCCATATGACAAGTAGGCATACGGATACAATTGCCATTCTTCGTAATAGAAATTTTGATTT
>CAYLNI010000013.1:22442-33418 GCA_964384705.1 uncultured Fusibacter sp. | reverse complement strand
GCTTATCTGTGTTTCGAATTTTGTCTGTTTGCATCTGTCACTTTCCTCTGTGATTTTCTATGCTTATATTATAGCCCATTCTCACCATTTAAAAAACACATTTTATCGACTTTCAGGCTACTTTGACATAATCTTTCGGGTATGGTAATATTTTTATGAAATCAAACGAACGAACTTGAGGAGTGCTGATGAAACGCCTAATTCTTTATCTAAAACCGTATTTACCTAAGATGACCATCGGTCTTTTCATAAAATTTATCGGAACTATCATGGACCTTTTAATTCCATGGATCTTGGCATATATGATCGATGCCGTTGTTCCGACAAAAAGCATCCAAGATATCGTTTTATGGGGCGGCGCGATGATTCTTTGCGCCACGGTTGCCGTCATCGCGAATATCGTTGCAAATCGCATGGCAAGTCGTGTTGCAGCGGAAACGACGCGGCGGATTAGACACGATCTCTTTTCTAAAATCACCTACTTATCGTGTGGTCAAATAGACACCTTCACGATTCCTTCACTCGTATCGCGTTTGACTTCCGATACTTATCACGTGCACCACATGGTGGGCATGATGCAACGACTGGGTGTACGCGCACCGATTTTATTGCTCGGTGGCATACTCGTTACTGTTTCACTAGATCCTGCACTGTCACTGGTTTTAATCGCCGTTCAGCCACTCATATTTTTAACGGTCTACCTCGTCTCAAAGCGCGGTATCCCACTTTATAATAAGCTTCAGCAAGCAATCGATGACATGGTTCGGTCTATCCGCGAGAACATCACTGGTATTCGCATTATCAAAGCACTCTCTAAAACCGATTATGAAAAAAAGAGGTTTTCGGACGTCAGCTATGAAGTGGTCAAACGCGAAAAACGCGTTGGGATGACGATGTCCATTACGAACCCTATGATGAATCTATTCCTAAACGTGGGTTTGACATTTGTCATATTGATGGGTGCCTACCGAGTCAACGATGGTTTGTCACAACCTGGTGTCGTCATCGCTTTTTTGACTTATTTTACGATTATCTTAAACGCGATGTTATCCATCAGCCGCATCTTTGTCCTCACATCTAAGGGACTCGCCTCTTTTGAGCGTATCGCTGAGGTGATTGATGCACCAGAAGATCTTCATATTGAGGAAGATCCCAATGAAGATGCCAGTACCGTCGATCCAGACACACATATTTTATTTGACCATGTCACTTTTTCTTACCATAAAAATCAGGCCAATCTCAGTGATATTTCCTTTAATCTAAAACGTGGTGAAACCCTTGGCATTATTGGACCTACTGGCAGTGGCAAATCAAGCATTATCAAACTCCTCCTCAGGTTTTATGACACGGACGAAGGTTCAATACGCATCGGTGGTCGCAATGTCAAGTCCATTCCAAGAGAAGAACTTCACAAGATGTTCGGCATCGTCTTTCAAAATGACATCTTATTTGCCGACACCATCGCTGAAAATATCGATTTTGGTCGCGGATTGCCCATCGAAAAAATCATGTTCTCAACCGATTTAGCTCAAGCAGGTGAATTTATTGATTCCCTATCTGAAGGATGGAATCATAATCTCACGATAAAGGGCGCTAACTTGAGTGGTGGTCAAAAGCAACGCATTCTCATCTCGCGCGCTTTGGCAGCTGATCCTCAAATATTGATTCTGGATGATTCATCCAGTGCCCTAGATTATCGTACGGACGCTAAACTGAGAAGTACACTCAATCAACATTTTCAAGAAACCACGACGCTCATCATCGCTCAGCGTATCAGTTCCATCAAGTATGCGGATCATATCATCGTTCTAGAGGATGGCGCTATCATCGGGAGTGGCAATCATGAAACGCTTATGAAGACTTGCGAAAGTTATCAAGAGATTGCAAAATCCCAATTGGGAGGTGACGTCAATGAATAAAGTTCAAAAACAGGGAGAGATTGGCCCTAAAAATCGAAAAAAAGTCCTCATGAGGTTATGGCGTTACTTGTATCAATATAAACTCTATCTAGCTGGAGCGATGCTACTCACCTTTAGTACCAATATACTTTCATTGATTGGCCCTTCACTTGCAGGCTACGCAATCGATGCCTTTGGAACGACTAAAGGTCAAGTCGACTTCAACAAAGTTTTCTTCTATATATTTTGGATGCTGGGCCTCTATCTATTTTCATCAATTTTTGCTTATCTCCTCGCCATGCTCATGATATCGCTCAGTCAAAAAGTCGTTTATAAAATGAGAAAAGACGTCTTTGAGCGACTTGCTGACCTGCCTGTCGGTTATTTTGACCGCAATCAGACGGGTGACATCATCAGTCGCATCACCTATGACATCGATACCATCAACACATCGCTCTCAAACGATGTCATCCAGATTTTTACGAGCATCATCACTGTCATTGGCTCATTAGTAATGATGATTATTATATCTCCTTCTCTCGTTCTCGTATTTGTAGTAACCATTCCGATCTCCATCGTATTGACTCGATATATGACCGGTAAAACGCGTCCACTATTTAGAAAACGGTCAGCAAAACTCGGCGAACTCAACGGTTTTGTTGAAGAGATCATCTCTGGTCAAAAGGTCATCAAGGCCTATCATCAAGAAGATGTGATGATCGAGCGTTTCGATGAGAAAAATAACGAATCTGTGGAAGCCTTTTTTAATGCGGAGTATTATAGCAGCATGGTCGGACCATCTGTAAATTTCGTCAACAACCTTTCTCTTACTTTAGTTAGTGTATTCGGCGCAATTTTGTACCTCTTGGGAAATTTATCTATCGGTAATGTGTCGTCGTTCGTCCTCTACTCTAGAAAATTTTCTGGACCAATAAATGAACTCGCCAATATTTCAAGTGAACTTCAATCTGCTCTTGCAGCTGCTGAGCGTGTTTTCAGGGTCATCGATGAACCAACGGAACCAATTGATGATTCTGACGCTGTTGAATTGACTGAAATGGAAATAAAGGGCGACGTAGAAATGAAAGATTTGAAATTTGGTTACTCACCAGATAAAATCGTCATCAAAGATCTTAATCTATCCGCAAAAAGCGGCGACTTAGTTGCGATCGTCGGACCTACTGGCGCAGGTAAAACGACATTGATCAATCTTCTCATGCGCTTTTATGACCCGCAAGGTGGCAGTATCACTATTGATGGCATCGATGTCTCTCACCTCACCCGGAAAAGTTTGAGAAAGGCATTTGCCATGGTCCTCCAAGATACGTGGTTATTTCAAGGGACAATCTTCGAAAATATCGCTTATGGCAAAAAAGATGCGACGCTCGAAGAAGTGGTTGAGGTCGCAAAAGCGGCTAAAATCCACACCTATATCATGCACCTTCCCAACGGCTATGATACTGTCTTAAACGAAGATGGTATCAACATTTCTCAGGGGCAAAAACAGCTCCTCACTATCGCCCGTGCCATGCTGCTCGATGCCAAGATGCTCATTCTTGATGAAGCCACTTCGAATGTCGACACGCGTACTGAACTACAAATTCAGGATGCGATGCGTCATTTGATGAAGGGGAAAACGTGTTTTGTCATTGCACACCGACTATCAACCATTCAAAATGCAGATATAATCCTCGTCGTTGACGGCGGCAACATCGTCGAGCAAGGCACACATCAAGCACTTCTGGATAAAAAAGGCCTCTATGCAGAGATGTACTATAGTCAGTTTCAGGATGCACTCATTTAAAAAAAGCTTCAAGACAATGCCTATTCAGCAAAGTCTTGAAGCTTTTATTTAGGTGCGACGATTCAATTAAAGCGTTTCGCTTTTTATTTCATTAAATTGCAGTGTCACTTTGAAGAGGTCTCCATCAACATTCAGTAAGAACTTGCCACCGCAAACTTGCGTAAAGCTTTCTGCGATAGATAATCCGAGCCCATTGCCCTCTGTTGTACGCGATGCGTCCCCTCTTGAAAAGCGTTGAAGGATCTCCTCGGCAGTAAAATCCATTTCATAGCCTGCGGTATTCTTTATGGATACAATGGCCTTTTGATGAACGCTCTCGAGATCGATAAAGACGCGTGTGCCTTGCAATGCGTACTTTAGTGCATTGTCGATCAAGTTTTGGAAAACGCGATACATTTTCTTACCATCAGCCATTATGATCACAGGTGATTCAGGCAGTTTCAATTTAAATTGAAGTGAGGATTTCTCAATCTCATCGCCCATATCAGCCAATGTCTGTTCGATTAGTTTTTTGATATCAATGGCTTCAAGTTCAAGCTTTATATCCCCTGATGTGCTCTTCGCAAGATCAAAAAGATCGGAGACGATGTTTTTAAGGCGATTGGATTTATCCATAAGAATACTTACATAATCTCTTGAAGTCTCTGTCAGTGTTTCGTCCTTGGAAAGCAAGTCCGCATAGCTGATGATCGATGTAAGCGGTGTTTTTAGATCGTGCGAGACATTGGTAACAAGCTGAATTTTCATGCGCTCAGCCTTCATCTGGTCTTCGAGGCTGTCATTGAACCCTCGATCGATTGCCTCATACGTTTTCTTGTTGCCTTTTACGTACCAATAAATGATAAAGATCTCCGCCAATGGTGGCAACAAAACAAGAGGCGGCACTAACATAAAAACGAAGGTCATGAGCACCAAAATAAAACTCATAACGATAAAAGCCGCTTGTCTTTTAAACAATTGATTCGTTAATTTATTGCTTCTAAACATCCTACTATCAAAGATACTTCTAAAAAAGTCATAGATACCGAAGAAAAATTTATAAGTGATACTATTTGTTAAAAGTGATTTTGTCTTGATACGACGCACAAACGAAAGATAGGCAAAACCCGTAATCGCGATAAAAATAAATGAAATCGTACCAACTGCAATCATTGATAATGATATACGACTTGCCATGTATGATCTATAACTATAAAAGTCGTTCATTCCAGCAACCCACAACGCACCACAAGTCATATACAAGACAAGAAACAAATCTGACGGGATCCTATCGATGGCATTTAGTATCAAAGGACCATTCTTATGCGATCTGCCAGTGGTAATAGTCAAGTAGATGAGCAATAAAAATGTTCCTATTATGATACCAGCAAACATCCAAGCTAATGGAACGGTTTTTGCACGCTCTGCATCCCAGTTCTTTTGTGCATTTTCAATATACTCAGGCGTAAATGCGATGTACCCTTCAGCGTTGGCATCCAAATAAATTTGATAATACGGATAATTCTCGTTGTTGTTATAACGCCAACGGCTATCTTTAAGTGTAAATAGTTCACCTTTGTAATTGTCAAAAAAAGAAACATCTCCCGAATCTAAATTTGTATTTACACTTTTACCATCTGAATAATAGTAATAATAACCATTTCCAAACGTTTCATTTATGCCCACAATTGCATTTGATACTTCATAGATCGCTGACATTGCGTCACCTTCTAAAAAAGAAGGACTATCTATATAGTGTTCTGTCAAAGCTGATTCAAGATTTACGTCTGAAACGTCGAGGTATTGTAGCTGTATAACGGCTGTTGTCAATGCAATCGCGATCATTAAAAATGCAACGACCTTTAATATAAATGTGTAACTAATGCTTTTCAATTTTGTATCCAATGCCCCACACCACCTTCAAATAATTTGGCTCTTTAGGATTGATTTCGATTTTTTCTCGGATGCGTCTAATGTGCACCATCACTGTGTTTTCCACAGCGTAAGGGGCTTCATTCCAAACGCTTTCATAAATTTTATCCGCGGAGAAGACGATGCCGGCATTGCGCATCAAGAATTCCAATATTTTCAGCTCTTTTGCCGTCAATTTGACGAGTTCACCATCTACCGTTAACTGCATCGCATCAAGGTCAAGCTTCAAACCGCCGTTTATCAGCGTATTTTCCTTATTGATATTCCCCATATCGCCTAGCTGTAGATATCTTCTGAGCTGACTTTTCACACGAGCAACAAGTTCTTGCGAACTAAATGGCTTTGTGACGTAGTCATCAGCACCCATCGATAAACCAAGTACCTTATCAGAATCCTCTGATTTTGCGGATAGAATGATTATTGGAATATTCTTCTGTTCACGCACCTTTAATGTCGTTGATAAACCGTCCAGCTTCGGCATCATAACATCTAGCAAAATGAGATGAACCGTCTCATTCATGAGTACGTCAAGTGCTTCAAAGCCATTGTATGCCTTGATTACCTCATAGCCTTCCAGTGTCAGTAACCTTTCGATCGCCTTTGCTATTTCTAAATCATCGTCTACTAAAATGCGTGCTTGTTCCATCGATTAACCGTCCTTTCAAGTCCATATAGTTAATTTATCTTAACCATCTTAAATGAAACTCTATGTAATTCTTACAACTTTCTTAATTTCAATATATAATATAGGTGACTGAGGAAATTTCCACGAATAAACTGATTAGGGAGGCTATTTATGTCGATTATAAGCCATGACAATACGTTCGATGTTTACGAAAAACGACGCAATACCGATTCAATTAAGTTTGATTTTTACAAAGAAATGGGCAAGCCTGATGGTTTGATTCCACTTTGGGTCGCTGATATGGACTTCATGTCTCCTCCAGAAGTAAGAGCTGCACTCATGACCAGAGTTCAACACGGCATTTATGGGTATAGTGACACCAATGAGGATTACTTCGCCGCCGTAAAAAAATGGTTCTCGGAGGGCTTCAATTATCAGATTGAAAGCGAATGGATCATAGAAACACCTGGGATTGTATTCGCCCTAGCAACTGCAATCAAAGCGTTTACGGACAACGGCGATGCCATCATGATTCAACCACCTGTCTACCCCCCTTTTGCGGAGTGCATCTCTAAAAACGACAGACGCATTGTTCAAAACCCACTTAAATATGATGATGGCAAATATTCCATAGATTTTTCCGATTTTGAGCATAAAATTCAAAATGAAAATGTAAAAATGTTCATTTTATGTAGCCCTCACAACCCCATTGGTCGCGTGTGGTCACTTGACGAACTACATAAAATGGCTGAAATATGTTTAAAACATCACGTTTTGATACTTTCAGACGAAATTCATGCTGATTTTGTATACCCACCCCATAAGCATCACATTTTAGCTTCCATTGTGCCTCAAATGCAGGACAACATCATCACATGTACATCGCCATCTAAGACATTTAACTTAGCTGGCCTCCAAATCTCAAATGTCTTTATTACAAGCGCCAAAATGAGAGCACGTTTTGAAGCAGAATTGATGCGAACTGGTTTCCATACTGTTGGAATCATGGGGATTGTCGCCTGCAAAGCGGCATACACTTATGGCAAACCATGGCTTAACGACTTGCTTCACTATTTTAAGGACAATATCGCATTTGTTCGAACGCAGCTTGAAACTAGATTGCCAAAGGTAAAAATAGCCGACACCCAGGGCACTTATCTACTTTGGCTGGATTTTAACGCGTATAACCTCACACAAGTCGAGCTTGACTGCATCATACAAGATGGTGCAAAATTATGGCTCAATTCAGGTACTGCGTTTGGATATGGCGGTGAAGGCTTTGAGCGTCTCAACGTTGCAACACATCGTAGTGTATTGGAACAAGCGATCAATCAACTGGTGGAAGCATTTAAAGACCTATGATTATCTAACTTTAATTTTATAGATTTCAAACGAAAAGCCGATTCATGAATCGGCTTTTCATTATCTTTATCTTTTTCCTTTTCCATTTGAACTAGAATGTTTGTTCTTTGAAGTTGCAATTGAACTTGAACTTGAACGGTTCGTCATATAATAGTTTAAGACAAATCCCAATATCAGAGCAATCACAAAAGCTGGCACAAAATTTAAGATAAAACCATCAAGATAATATGAAGCAAATTTATCCCATACTGTTGCATCTGGTGCCCATTCCGTTCTAACAAACAAAGTTTGTCTTACATAGCCGACGATTAAATACACCACCAATAATATACTCCAAAAAGACCTGACAATCATCTTTTGACTCATATGTGCCTCCTAATTTGCGCGTTATCATCATGATAGCATAAAGACGCAAAATAATTAAAGGAATTTTACATGCTTTATCGAATTGTTATTCATGTGAGATATTTTATCAAATTGATATTATGCAATTTTCCCAAATTATATGGATTAGAAATGGATCGAAAATAAATATTACGGAGGGACTATGAAGTTAGATGTCAAAAAGACCTTTCTGCTCGGACTTGGGTTTTTCGCAGTAAGTCTTGTCTGGCCACTTTACAACGTTTATGTGCCAATTTTTTTAAGAGATTTTCTAGATAGTCAATTTCAAATCAATGCCGTCATGACACTCGACAATATACTCGCCGTAAGCATGATTCCATTTATTTCATCACTGAGCGACCGAACGCATACGCGCTTTGGTAGAAGGATGCCTTTTTTGATGGTAGGCATCCCGCTGGCAGCAATTGCTTTTGTATTGCTACCAAACTACACAAGCTTTTTCACTTTTATTCTTATCATCACTGTTCTTAATTTTTCCATGGCGATCTTTAGAGCCCCTACTGTCGCTTTAATGCCAGATATCACACCTGCACCACTTAGAAGCAAAGCAAACGGCATTATCAATTTTATGGGCGGTCTTGCTTCCGTATTCGTATTGATTGGCGGCTCAATGCTTTACAAAATCAATCACAATTACCCATTCATCTTTACTGCAGTTATGATGTTCTTTGCCCTATTTATGCTCATGAAGTTTATCAAAGAGCCACAAATTGGCGAAAATGCCGCTGAAAAGCGCATCAGTATCAGAGCTTCCATCAAGGAAATTTGGACGGATAAAGACCGCACGACACTCTTTATATTATTTGCCATCTTCTTTTGGTTCGTTGGCTACCAGGGTGTAGAAGCGACATTTAGCAACTATTGTGTGCAGTTTCTAGGTCTTGAAGTCTCAGACGCCTCTCTTATTCTAGGATTCTTTGCTTTGTCGTTCTTGGTGTTCTCGATTCCAGCAGGCTTTATTGGTGCAAAATTTGGTAAGAGAAAAACGATACTCGTTGGTCTAGCTGGTGATGCATGCATCTTTATTTTATTGTCACTGATTGGTACCGTGATTCCATTTAACCAAGTTTTAATGATGGGCCTAATGCTCATCGGTGGTTTCTTCTGGGCATTGATCAACATCAACTCTTACCCTATGGTCGTGGAACGAACAAGCGAAGCGAAGATTGGCACATTTACTGGATTATACTACTTTTCTTCTTCTCTAGCTGCCATATCGGGTCCGTTGATTTTAGGTGGCATCATCGATATCACAAGCTTTGTAGCGACTTTCTTGTTTACAGCTTCGTCATACATCATTGCGTTTTTATTCATCTCAAAGACGAAATAAATTTAGCATTCTATTAACTAAAAAAAGCGTCCTTTTGTGCATTCTGCTGCACTAAAGGACGCTTTTATCAGTATATGATTAAATTCCAAGAAATTTAGTCTATCGGCCCTACTTGTCCTTCACCTATTGGATCTACGTGGATGACGATATCGATGCACAGTTCAGCCATAATAAGCTTTTCAAGAGCATCTATGATACTATGTGCTTTGACGATATCCGTTTGGTCAGACAGCTCAGCATGTATAGATGCAATCGTTCGACCGGGACCATAATCGTGTACCTTAAGATCATGCGAACCAACAATGTGCTCATTTGAATCGATAAGGTAATGGATGCGTTCAACGAGCTCCTCACTTGGCGACATGCCCAACAGGACATTTACTGTATCTTTTGCGACCCCGTACCCGGTGTACATGATGAGTAAGGATACGATCACACCAGCGATGCCATCAAGCGGGAAATCGATAACTTGACCCAGTAGCGTTGTAATGATCACAGCGCTCGTTGCAATAACATCGTTCAAGCTGTCGGAAGCGTTGGCTCTATTGACGCTGGAATTGATGACTTTTCCAATATAGCGATTATATGAGTACATCCAGACTTTGACGAAAACTGATAAAATAAGTATGATCATCAACACCAAATTAAAACTGAGCGCTTCTGAATGTATGATTTTATCAATCGAACTTTTCAATAGTTCAAAACCAACCAACACAATAATGAACGATATAATCAGTGAAGCGATGTATTCGAAACGCCCATGACCAAATGGATGTTCTTGATCAGCATCTCTTCCGCTAAGCTTTGCGCCGACTATTGCGACGAGAGATGATCCCGTATCCGAGAGATTGTTGAATGCATCAGATGTTATGGCAATACTGTTCATAGTCAACCCTATCGTCAGTTTGACGCCAAATAGGAAAATATTACATATGACGCCTATGATACCTGCCAATATGCCATATGACTCTCTTACGGTGCTATCTTCCACTTTTTCATGGTTTTTAACAAATTTTTTGATGATGACTTTAATCATTATGCACTTCCTATCTAGGATTTGATGCTTGATCGTTCGATAAGGACGACCGCCTCATATGGCAATAAAATGCCGTTAAAATACTCTTTGTCGTAGTTTGATAAAAGCACTTTTCCTGTAATCGATACCGTATGTGTCTTTTTACCGAAATTCAGAATTACTGTTGCAAGCTCACCTGCTAGCTTTCGCTGATAAATGTAGACATTTCCAGATGATCGTTTTGCTTCAAAAGTGCCATATATCAGTACCTCATTCTCAGCGCGAGCTTTAATTGCTTTCTTATAATAACATAAAATTGACGATGTATTTGCTTTTTGCTCAAGATAGTTGATCTTAAAATAGTTTTTGTTGACATTGATCCATGGTTCCCCCGTTGTAAAGCCTGCATGGGGTTCACGATTCCATTGATAAGGTGTGCGTGAATTATCCCTAGAAGTGGCTTGCATCATCTTAAATCGAAGCTTCTTAGGCAATAAAAGACCTTTGGCCATTTTATCTACATTGAATGATTCTATATCTCTTAGTTCTTCCATCGTAGAAAAGTCAAAATTAGTCATTCCGATTTCTTGACCTTGATATACATACGGCGTTCCCTTTAATGAAAA
>CAYLNI010000013.1:12668-22432 GCA_964384705.1 uncultured Fusibacter sp. | reverse complement strand
TGCCTTTCAACGTGAGTAGTAAAGTCGCCAACATCTTTGCAGATTCTGCCCAATACTTTTCATCATCTCCAAATCTGGATACACTTCTTGGTTGATCGTGATTCTCAAAATAGTTCGCGTTCCATTCCAACGCATTTTGCCATTTTGTCAAAGTTTTCATGAACTTTTCCGGACTAAATCTGCGCTTAAACCACTTTACGAAATACTGATCCGTTTCCATGTGCTCAAATGAAAAAATCATATCGAGCTCTTCTCGTGAAGCATCACATAAATCGCGTCCCATTTCAGGTGTCACAAAAACTGTTTCACCAACCGTAAAGCAATCAAAACCCTTCAGAACGTCGCGTTTGAGCGAACGCAGAATGACGTGCATGCCTTCCTGCGATATATAGTGCTCACTACCTGTCAGAATCATTTTTTTCCTGCCATTTTCAAGTGACGTTTTATAGATGATGTTGATCACATCACATCTAAAACCACTGATGCCTTTATTTAACCAAAAGCGCATGATGTCCTTGATTTCTTCAATAACCTTTGGATTATGATAATTTAAGTCCGGCTGTTTTTTTGCAAAGATATGCAAGTAATACGCATTGCTTTTTGCATCATATTCCCAACAATCTTCTGCAAAAAAGCTCGTCCAATTATTTGGCGATTTGCCGTCAATGCCTTCTCTCCAGTAATAGTATGCGCGATAAGGACTATCTGGATCTCTACTCGCTTGAAACCATGGGTGTTCATCAGAAGTGTGATTGATGACCAGATCCATAATAATCTTCAAATTGCGCTTCGAAGCTTCGGCAATTAACTGATCCATGTCTGCCATGGTCCCATAATCGGGGTGAATCGCTCGATAATCGCTGATGTCATAGCCATTGTCAACATTTGGTGATTTATAGACTGGACTGAGCCATATTGTGCCGACACCAAGTTCCTTTAGATCGTCCAAATGCGAAATAATGCCTTGTATATCTCCGATACCATCCCCATTGGTATCTTGAAAACTTCTAGGGTAAATCTGATAGACTACCCCTTCTTTCCACCATTTTCTATTGTTCCCCATGTGTTCCTCCAAAATAAGCATTTTGGTATTATACCCCAAATGCATAGGGCGACAAACAAATAGTTATGAAAATTGAAGCAAAAACCACTTCTCAACGATCTGCGAAGTGGTCTTGTCTTTAAAATAACCAGAAATAGCCTAATACAAGTAATCCAAGTACGATTCTATACCAACCGAAAATTTTGAAATCATTTTTTTGAATATAGCCGATCAGGAATTTGATAGCTAGAATTGAGACGACAAATGCCGTTATGAGACCACTTATGAGAATTCCTATCTCATCCGCTTTGAAATCAAATCCAAATTTGATGATTTTCAATAAGCTTGCACCAAACATGACTGGCACTGCCAAGAAGAATGTAAATTCTGCGGCAACTGTACGAGACATGGAGAGCATAAGACCACCCAGAATCGTTGCGCCTGATCTAGAAGTCCCTGGGAAAACGGCTGCAACAAGTTGGAAAAGGCCAATTAAAAATGCCGTTTTAAATGTAATCTCATCGATCGAATTAATTTTTGCGACTTTGTTCTTGTGTTTGTTTTCGATGACAATAAATAAAATACCGAAGACGATGAGTGCGATTGCAACCGTTTGATAGTTATAAAACAAACGGTCGATGTCATCTTCCCAAATCAAACCGACAACAGCTGCGGGTATACAAGCAACCACAATCTTAAGCCACATGACCATCGTATTTTTTTTGATGAAATATTTTTCATGACTTGTGAATGGGAACAACTTGTTCCAATACAAGACGACAACTGCCAATATGGCACCAAGTTGAATGACCACTAGGAACATTTCCAAAAATTCTGCCGTGACATTCAGTTTTATGAACTCATCCAACAAGATCATATGACCTGTACTACTAATGGGTAGCCATTCTGTGATACCTTCTACGATTCCAAAAAAAATCGCTTTAATAATTTCTATAAAATTCACGTTACACCTCTTTACAGCATTAATATTTTATACATTCAAGTCAATTACCGTTACACCGATTAAAATATGGATATATATAGTATAGTATCCATCCATATTGCAAACCTTTTTGCAAAAAAAATAAAGTTTAGAAAGGAATCTATATGAAATACTTAGCAACCATCGACGAAACCGTGGAGATCGAGATGCTCAGAGAACTGTTGGAAACCAACAATATCCTACTCATGACAAAGCATCGTGAAACTGGCGAATTCTTAGAAATTTATGCTGGAATGACCATATTTGGCGCGGATTTATATGTTGCCGAACCTCAATATGATGCAGCTTTTGAACTTTATCAAGCTTTCTTTGCAGGTAAAACACCGATTGACGAGGAAGCACTTGCAGAAGAAGCTTTAAATGCAGAAAATCCTGAAGAACTCGCATATGATGAATCAAATGAAGTTGAAGAAGAGAATGAAGATGAAACCATCTAATTGCTAACTTTAAAACGCAACACGGTTTTTAATTTTTCTTTTGCTGTCTTTCTTGGATCTGACAGATATATCTCACGATGCCGTTTTGATAACCTTTGGTAACCTTGGGCTTTGCAGTAAGCTTCCATTGCATCAAAACTTGCAGGTTCGTCATCATAGCTTCCTAAATGAAGCATTTGACAACACAACCCTTCTGTTAAAGTAACAAGCTGAATGCGATCATAATACGCATTTGGCTTTTTCTTTTTAATTTTTTCAATAAAATGAGTGACTACTTCTTGTGTGACAAATTCAGGCTGTCTGATCATGAGCTTATATTTTAGATTTGATTTATCCACTAGACCTTTTGACTTGTCAATAAGGTCCCACTCACCTTCAAGAGGAAAAACAGTATACTCATAATAGCCTTCAGGTATATCCGACCCCTTATATGACATTTTTACAGCATATGAAAAACTGAACAACGCTTCGGTTTCAGTGCCGAAAGTCTCACCATTTGGGTCGCCTTCCCCTTCAAGCATCACAAATGTCATTTCTGGAATCTCGATTAACTCAGGCTTGTTTTTAGGTAAATATAAAGCTTTGTAATCTTTTTTATAATCGATCATGAGACGCTCCTTTCTCAACAACAAGGTCACTATAGCTCTTTTATAACATATTTAATATGATATTGCTTGAGTGATGTGCCGCGATAACTGCAAAATCATCATAATTTACATGGGCTGATCCATCGGCCTTGTCTGACATAGAACGAATAATGACAAACGGGACGTTGTTAAGATGCGCAACATGAGCAATCGCAGCGCCTTCCATCTCAGTAGTTGCCGCATCAAAATGCTGTAGAATGAAATCTTTACGCTCGACTGAGGATATAAATTGGTCACCTGATACAATTCTACCGGTCATAGTTTTATGATCCGTGACTTCTTTTTCGCTCGCTTCAATGGCACGTTTAATAAGCTGTTCATCAGCAACAAATACCGATGTTTCCATTCTTGGAATCACGCCATATTTATAACCAAATCCTGTCACATCGAAATCATGCTCCATGCAATCCGTCGAAATGACGATATCGCCAACTTCTAATTCGTGATGAATTGCGCCTGAAACACCTGTATTGATCAAATGGTCAACACCAAAATGTGTAATCAAGATTTGTGCACATGCAGCAGCATTGACTTTTCCCACGCCACTTGTTACGACTACAGCTTCGACACCTTTAAGAAGTCCTGTATAAAAAACCATTCCTGCAATCTGTGTTTCAACAGGTTGCTTCATCGTATCTATCAATAATCTAGTTTCCAAATCCATTGCACCTATAATTCCATATTTCATTTTTAATCTCCCTGTATTTTATCATTTCAATTATTCTTTCCATTTATATTATCATGACATAAACTAAAAATCTCATTATTTTTTTTTCTCATTTATGCATTTTATATATTCTATAGTTGACAGAACATTTATTTGAAAATATAATATATTATTAAATCGTAATAATTGGAGGTTGGCATATGCAAGATATATTGCTCGTAACCAATACAGATGCCAGTGAAGGTTTCATCAAAGAATTGTTGATGAGCGCTTCGTATGGGCGTATATATAATGCTTATGACCAATCCGACGGGACCCATTTGCTCGACGTTCACAAGTTTGACATGGTTCTCATCAATGCGCCAATGCGTTATGAATTGGGCGATAGATTAGCACGGTATGCCGCACAGCGCACAACGACGAGTATCTTATTCATAGCTCGAGAGACCTCATATCTTCAAACAAGAGATATCTTGACCAAATTCGGAATTTTATGCGTAAAAAAACCCGTACAAGTCAAACCCTTTCAACAACTTTTAAAGCTCGTTGAATCAACTGGTGCTCGCATTGCAAAGATGGAATCTGAAGGCATGGATGTCAAAGCGGTGATCGACGAAATACGTTTGATTGACGCTGCAAAATGGCACCTAATCGCAAAATTCAATATCAGTGAATCACAAGCTTCTAGAATTTACGAATCTTTTGTATCTGAATTCGGCTTCAATCGATTGGATGCTGCAGAAAGGATATTGGACGGCGCTATATCTGAAATATAAATGGGAGACTCGATTACTGTTCGAGATCTCCCTTTTTAATTATGGAAATTGCATAATTACCTAATAAGTCACAAAAGCTTTTTTCACACGGCAACAATGGCTTATTCACGCCTTTTCATGTGAGAAATATCATAAATTGGAATTATGCAGTTTCCTCAATCGTTTGAAAAGTTTCAATATGCGAGATTTAATAATTGTCGAACTCCCAGGTGTTCATGCAATCCATTCTTGCATTTTCTGCACAATCCGGTCCATCGCAATTTTCCACAGTGTTAAAAATACAACTTTGAAGTGACTGGCAATAATGATCGATTGTGTTCGCTACAACTTTAGCATGCGCTATGGCTTCTACGACAGTTCTCGCACCTGTTACGACATCTCCCGATGCAAATGTGCCACGCTTTGTCGTTCGACCCTCATTGTCTGTTATGAGGAGTCCATGGCCTGACGTATTGAGTTCAGTCGTGTTATTGACGATGTTATTGCGTGGCTTTTGGCTTATGGCGATGATTGTTGAGTCCACCTCGAAGAGAACTTTGTAATCTGAGCGCTGCTTAAAGCTATCCTTTTCACCTTCGATATTACTGACAATGCGATCGATACCACCTAGCAACACACCATTTTCTCTAATTTCAATTGGGTATTTGTAAAGCTCAAAGCTAATGCCATCGTCAAGCGCTTCTTTGATCTCGATTTGCGTAGCGGGCATCTCGTCGAAACCCTTACGATAGATGATTGTGACGGCTTTCGCCCCACTTCTCATGGCACTTCTTGCAGCATCCAGTGCGACATTTCCTGCACCGATGACAGCAACTTTTTCTCCTAAATGATAGGTTTCAGGTGATTTAAGATAATCTATGGCATAGTGAACATTGCCTAGTGTCTCACCCTTGATGATAAGGGGCTTAGGATTCCACACACCTGTTCCAATAAAGGCAGCTTGATAGCCATCCTCAAAGAGCCTATCGAGTGTTATAACGGGACCAATCAAAGTATTGGGTCTGATTTTAACGCCACTCTCTATCAGTTTATCTTCAATTAAATCAACGACTTTATTTGACAAGCGATATTCTGGTATGCCATATCTTAAAACGCCGCCTATTTTGCTATGTGCTTCAAAAATCGTAACGCTATAGCCTTTATGGGCGAGTATAAATGCAATTGTGATACCTGCTGGTCCTCCACCTATGATCGCGATTCGATTGCCATTTTTTTCAGTGGGTTTAAATGTCGTTGTTTCAAAATACGCTTTTGATATTTCTTCTTCAATTTTATGAAATGCGATGGGTTCATTTTTACCATTTAGAACGCAGTTTCCAAGACACTGCTCTTCATGAATACAAACCGTCGCACATACGACTGATAAAGGGTTATTATCAAACAGGGTTTTTCCTGCTTCTTCAAATTTGCCTTCTTTGTATAATGCAATGACTTTGGGTATAGGTGTGTCAATGGGACAATATGACTGACACTTTGGTTTTTTACATAAAAGGCAACGTTTTGCCTCATCTTGAAATATCGGGAACATTTATTTCCTCCGTCTACAAACCTTGAATTTATGCGAATTTCTTCATATAATAACTTATGGCGACTTTTATTACAAGTGTTTTTAGAAAGGACACATTATGATGCGAACACTCAGGACCTATATGCCTTTCACAAAGGGTTTTATACAAGCTTTCATGGCTTATCGTGCCAATTTTTACGTCTACATATTGGGTGACATGTTTCAAACAGTCGTCTTGCTATATATTTGGTTTGCCATTTTCAGCAGCGCGTCCAGCAAAGTCATCCAAGGCTTTACTTTTGAAGAGATGATCGGATATGTGGTCATCAGTACGCTTACGAGTTTGCTCATAGGCAATGAAGTGCATTGGGAAATCAGCAACGACGTCAGGACTGGCAATATTGCCATGAGTTTGATCAAACCCGTCAACTATCAGCTCTCAAAATTCTTTGTCGCAATAGGCAATATTTTCGTCAATTTGACTTTTTTATTTTTACCGCTTTGGGGCAGTTATTCCATTTACGATTTTGTTGCAAATGGTGCCCTGCCAAAGCTTGATGCTTTTTTGTTCTATATCGTCAGTGTTGTTTTGAGTATGCTAATTTTGTTTTACATCAATTACTTATTTGGTCTGGCTGCGTTTTTTGTTGAATATGTCTTTGGTTTTATTTTTGCAAAAGAAGCCATATTACGTCTGCTTTCAGGGCAACTCATTCCCCTTTCATTTTTTCCAGCAGGCGTTTTAGCGGTATTTAAATTCCTTCCATTTGCTGGACTCGTCTATACCCCGACGATGGTTTATCTCGGCAAATACACCGGTGAAGATGTCCTCTTTAATCTTGGCGTCCAAGCAATTTGGGTATTCTTGCTTTTTGGCATGACTCAAATTATATGGAAACGTGCAATCAAGAGACTCACCATCATGGGAGGTTAATAGATGACTCAAAATAAGAATTTTTTTATAACAGCGAGATGGTATCTTAAGCTTTATGGCATGTTTTTAAGTCAGTACTTGAAAGCGCTCATGCATTCACGAACTGATTTCTTTATCGGATTTCTCGCATTTTTCATGATACAATTTGGCGGAATCGCATTTATTGCACTTGTATTTAGACAAATTCCGGATTTATTGGGTTGGTCCTTTTACGATTTATTGTTCATCTATGGTTTCGCCAATATTCCACGAGGACTTGATCACATGTTCACCGATTATTTATGGTTATTGGCCGGCAACGTCATCGTCGAAGGCGAATTTGACCGTTACTTGCTTAGACCGATCCACCCACTCTTTCAGATCATTGCACAACGCTTTCAACCCGATGGTATTGGTGAAGCCATCATCGGGATACTGCTTGTCGTGTATGCATCGATCAAAGGGGGCATCGTATTCACACCGGGTAAGCTTTTCATCTTTGCTCTTTTAGTTTTCTTTGCGACGATTATTTATACCAGCATCAAGTTATCACTTGCATCTCTCGCCTTTTGGATTAAACGCAGTCAATCAATCCTATTTATGTTTTATTCAATGAGCGATTTTGCAAAGTATCCACTTACCATCTATCATAAGTTCATAAGAACGTTTATCACCTACATTGTTCCATTCGCTTTGACAGCTTATATACCCGCTTCCTATTTTTTAGGGGCCTCGTCCTTGCTAAAAAGCTTGGGTTTGACAGCAGGCATCAGTTTGGTCACATTGACCATTGGTTTGATCCTATTCAACCAAGGTATGAAACAATACGAAAGTGTTGGGAACTAAAAATGGTATTCTTCAATTTACTAATTAAAAATCGAGGCGCATATGAATCCTACAGTTATTGAAGTCAGTGGACTTTCGAAAATTTTTAAATCCTATAAAAAAGAAAAAGGACTCAAAGGAACCATCAAGTCCTTATTTAAACGTGTGCCAATAGAAGTGGCCGCTGTAAAAAATATTTCATTCAACATTAAACAGGGTGAGATCATCGGTTATATCGGTGCCAACGGCGCTGGGAAATCGACGACGATCAAGATGATGACAGGGATACTCACCCCTTCTGAAGGCTATGTCAAAGTCGATGGCCGTATTCCTTATGAAGCACGTACTGAGAACGCAAAACACATTGGCGTCGTATTTGGTCAAAAGACACAGCTTTGGTGGGACCTTCCCGTTGGTGAAACATTTGCCATTTTAAAAGAGATCTACCAGGTGCCCGATGCGTTATATAACGAGCAAATGACCTATTTTGATGAGATATTCGAGCTTTCAGAATTTATGAATCAAACAGTACGTACTCTGTCACTTGGTCAAAGAATGCGTGCAGATCTAGCCGCTTCCATGCTTCACAATCCAAAAGTTCTCTTTCTTGATGAACCGACAATCGGCCTTGATGTCATGGTCAAAGAACGCATCAGAAAGGCCATCAAGGACATGAATGCCAAATATGGCACCACAATATTATTGACAACGCATGATATGAGCGACATCGAAGAACTGTGTCACCGAATCATCATCATCGATAAAGGCACTGTAATCTACGATGGTGGTATTGATATGATCCGAAAAGATTATGGCTATCAGCGAAAACTCGTTTTTGATTTGAGATATGATGATGAAACGAAAGTTGTTGATCAACTAATGAGCTTGCATGCCAATGTTGAAGGCAGCAACGAACAGACACTCAACTATGCGCTTGATGAGAATCAACTGACTGTAACCTTTGACCGAAACGCCATCAACATTTCAGATATTATGACGATAATCCTAAAACAATTCAATGTATTGGATTTTTCTGTACAAGACATGGATATAGAAGCTATCGTAAAAGCATTTAAATGATGAAGGAATAAAAGAGCCTGAGGCATGCCTCAAGCTCTTTCCTGTTTTTTGACATAATCATACCAATCAATTTACATGCTCAACTAAGATCTTGGATACGAAGATATGCCACCTCTGACGTTGACAAGCTTTTTGTACCCAGCTTTGCTGAGTATCTGAGCAGCCTTCATACTTCTTGCACCTGATGCGCACATGAGTACCACTGGTACATCTGGATCAAGTTCTTTCAATCTTTTGGATAACACATTAAGTGGAATATTTCTAAAACCTTTAACTTTACGTGCATTGTACTCGTCAATGTTTCTAACATCGACGAACTGTCTTTTAACACTTTTATCTTTAATCATTTCATCCAATTGACTGCCTTTAACCGTAATGACCTTGGGTCCAGTCAGCTTCTGAAAGATGATAAGTGCAAGATAAGCTGCCGTTAAACCAATTAAAATTTCCATAACGCCTCCATGCCCCTATACCAGGGGGTATGTTTTGATTTTAGCATATGACCTTAACACTTACAAGACTTTATGATGAAATTTGATTTTCAGGATGTGTAATCTTGTATATGAGTGGAATGACGATCAGCGTTAATAATGTCGATATCATTAAACCACCCATTAGTGCCATCGGCGAGAAGAATGAGCTTCCTGACAAAGCCATCGGGACAAGCCCTATGACGGTCGTCGTCGTCGTCAACATAATTGGTCTAAATCGTCTTGAAACTGAATTGATACATGCCTCATAGACACTATTTCCTAGCTTTCGCTCCCTATTAATGTGTTCGATGAGCAATATGGCGTTGTTTACAACGACACCTATGAGACTTGCTACGCCAAGTCCTACAGTGAACGTGACATTTTGTTTGAATAT
>CAYLNI010000013.1:12340-12648 GCA_964384705.1 uncultured Fusibacter sp. | reverse complement strand
TATTACGACTGATCCAATGATGGATAACGGCACAGTAACTAGGATAATAAATGGCTGTAACATTGAATTGAACTGTATCAATAAAATGATGTAAATCAATACGACAGCAAATAAAGCCGCTCCCAACAAACCAGAAATGTACTTGTCAAATATCTCTTGATCGCCACCAAATGAGATATCGACACCATCGAGATTCATCGATGGCAGCAAACTGCTTTCAATCGTATTTTGCAAGTCAGTCGTCGTATAGCCAGGTCTCACATTTGAAGAAACTGACGCAGCAGCACTGCGGTTGTGACGCTTGATTG
>CAYLNI010000013.1:9905-12325 GCA_964384705.1 uncultured Fusibacter sp. | reverse complement strand
ACTCTTTATTTAATGAAACCGTTGAAAATTGCTTCGTAAGTACTTTCGTGTCCATGATACTAGATTTTATGCCCAAATTTTGAAGATCATCGATCGTTTTGATATCGCTCTTTACGACGATCTCATATTGGTTTGCTCCTGATTGTAAGATAGAAGACGTCATGCCATTGATAGCCAAAGTCGTTTGAAATTGAATATCGTAGTTGGTTAGTCCAAATGTTGTCGCTTTATCATCGTCCACATCTATTTTGTATTGGTAAACGTAATTTGCAATATCATTCTTGACATTTATTGTCGCGGGGTCCGTCAACATGTAATTGTATATTTCTTTTGCAACGCGGTTGACATCTTCTCTATATTGGCCTGAAATTTTTATATCAACAGCCGGTCCAGGTTGATTAATCTCAATGAGGTTGACCGTTGCAGTACCACCTGTTAACTTTTCATCACAAAGGCTCTGTAAATAATAAGCGAGTGCTTGTCTTGTACCAAATCGATCTGATTGACTCAAATCAACTTCTATCAACAGCTGACCATAATTATCCGATGGCGGCCTAACACCTACTGTGAGATAGAATTTTGGAAACCCGCCACCAATAGCGCTATCTATCGAGATGATCTCAGGCTCATCTTTAACAAGTTCTCTTAATTCTGACATCAATTGTTCTGTATATTCGATGTCACCACTTTTTTCTGCATATACATCAATATAGATGATGTCCTTGTCTGCATAAGGAAAGAGTTCAATCGATAAAAACATGATGCCATATGCCGTAAAACCTAAGATTATCATTATGAGAAATATCGATAATTTAGGCATTTTAATGGCACCTTTTAAACAAAAAAAAAAAAAGTGTCTAATTCGATTCTTATGCGTATCTGGTTTGTTCTTGTTTTTAAACATAACACTCGCTATAGCGGGTGTAACGAGCATCGCGACTATATATGATGCTATCAATGCGATAATGACAACTTGAGGGAGTGATTTTGCGAACTCACCCGCTTCACCAGGTAACATCATAAGCGGAGCAAAAGCGACAATAGTCGTCAAAGTTGATGTCAGAATCGGTATGGACTGTTCTGTCGTGCCTTCATAGCATGCCTCTTTTACTTCCATACCAGAATCGATTTTCATCTGAACCGCATCACTTATTACAATTGAATTATCAACGAGCATACCCAGAGCTATAATCAATGCGGCGATGGACATTTGTTGAAGGTCAATATGAAGCACTTGCATCATAATTAACGTCATCATAATGGATAATGGAATTGTGGCTGAAACGACCAACGCATTTCTAAGACCCATGCCAAACAACACGACTAAAACAACGAAACCAATACCTTGCAATAAATTGACAATAAAGCTTTCAATGGATTTGCTGACTTCTTCAGGCTGAAACAACACTTCTCTTATGCCCAAATCCATTGGCAATTGAACATTTAAAGCATCAATTGTTTTGCGGACATCTTCGCCTATTAATACGATATTTTGATTTTCATCGAAATAAACGGTCAATAAAATAGCATTATCTTCACCTTGTTTGTAACTCTGAGCATTTTTTTTATATTCGAAATTAACTGAAGCTATATCTTTGAGTCGCACCAGACTGCCATTTTCTTTTGAGCCAAACACGATCAAATTTTCAATATCTCTTATATCTTCCAAGCCAGAAGGTGATGTTATACTGATTTTGCCATTTGGCGTATCTATTGCACCGGCAGGAATAGATAGATTTTGAGCCTGAATCAAATCGTAGATGTCTTTTATAGACAGTGCCATATGATTGAGTTTATCCGTTTCAACTGCAACGACGATATCTTTTTGTGGTGCGCCTTCAACAGTTATGCGCTTCACACCGTCGACGTGTTCAAGCTTTTGTTTATAAGTTTCTGCATAATCTGCTAGTTGCTCATAAGTATAGCGATTGCTCGACAGACTCAAAATAATTCCAGCAGAGGTTGTTAAATCAGTGTTGATCTGATAGTCCATCACATTGGTTGGCAACTCATTTTTAATGGCATCCAATTTTACTCTCATGCTAGCCCATTGTTCATCGTAATCCACGTCATAATTTAACGTGACAATGGCAACAGATACGTTTGGATTGGAGTATGACGTGATGTATTCGACGCCGTCCAAAGATGCAAGTTCATCCTCAATTTTTTTGGTTACGAGTTCTTCAACTTCAGATGCTGTTGCACCTGGAAATATCGTGATAATCTGTGCAGTTGGACTCGATGTATCTGGATTTTCTTGCTTCGGCATGAAATAGTAGGCATAAAAACCATAGATAAAAATCATGAGTGAAAGTAAGAAAGTCACTTTTCGCTCATTGATGGCCATCCTTATGAGCTTATTCATTGGATGCCTCCCTAGCTTCAACTTGTTGCCCCTCTTTTACAATTGAGTTACCTAT
>CAYLNI010000013.1:7846-9875 GCA_964384705.1 uncultured Fusibacter sp. | reverse complement strand
CTACAGGCACTAAATCATTGTTGATTTCTTTGAGTTTAAGGTTTTTTCGCTCAACACGGTTTTCAGAAGTGACGATATAGACATAATCCTCACCATCGTTTTGAATGTGGTTAATTGGCAACCACATGCCACTTTGTCTAGCTAGTTCAAACGATACCGTGCCCAAACTTCCGATTAGATACTCCGATTTATCATCGAGTGTCACTGTCACAGTGTAGGTGCGTGAGGCTTCATCTGGTATTTTATTGATATCGTCGAGTTTGGCTTCTATTATCTTGTCATCCAGATCGAAGTGGACAACTGGATCTCCAAATTTCTCAATTCGAAGTAGATCGACATCCGTAACGCCAACCTGAACAATTTGCTGAGCTGATCGCAGGATAATAACTGGATATCCAGCGCCAACAACATCCCCAGGTCGGTTGACAACTTCTGCTACAATGCCGTCTATACCCGAATATAGGGATGACATGGGATCCGTATTATCCTTTAATGTCATGAGCAAGTCGCCACTTTTTACCTTCTGACCTTCAGAAACTTTAACCTCTCCAACTACGCCATCTTGTTTAAAATGCATCGGCAATATTTGACGAGCTGAAACAAAACCAGTGTAATCGATTGTCTCTTTATGGGATTCATTTGTGACCGTTACGACACTAACTTGTCTCATTTTTTCCACAGGTTTGATGGTTTCCTCATTCGAACACCCAGATAAAATTAGTGCTATTATTGTAACAATCATCATTATACGTGTCCTTGAAGCCATTGCTAAACCTCCTTGTCAGTCGCTAGCAAAACTTCGTCTGCCAAAACGTCTCGATACGTTTCATCTTGAGTTAACACTTTTTTTGCATAGTCACAAACAGGTATGATTTTCAAATTTTCTTCTTTCGCAAAGGCAACGACTACATCCACCAATGTTCTTGCAACACCTTGTCCTTTAAGGGCATCAGAAACGATGGTGTGTTCAATCACAAGATTATTATCTTTGTAAATAAAGGTTATTTTAGCAAGCGCATTTGATTCGTCTTCACCAATATAAAATTTTAGATTGCCTTTCTTAATTTCTAATTTATTGTTCGTATTAATTGCCATATTATTCCCCTTTCAAATCACGATACTTTTGTCTTAGAGAGCCCTCTTTTTAAGAGTTTCATTTTGACGTAATAGTCGGCTTTAGACCGCTCAATCTCATCGAAATCAATGAAAGTCTCAGCAATTGCATCTCTAGTAGTTGCTGCTAATAGCTCGACAATATTAGAGAGATCTTCTTTCTCCTGTAGGTCCAATAAATTCAAATTGGCATAAGGCATAAATTGTTCTGTTAAATGGTTGAGCACTTCTTCCTTTGAGCGTTTGGTAAATAGACCGGTATTGATTCTCGTGTCAGCAAACACATTTTTAAGGAAGCTATTTGTACTTTCTTCCATGACAAAATCAATCGCAAAGTGAAAAATATCTAGAAACATCTGAAAAAGATCACCTTTTGAAGCAATTAGACTATTCTTTGCAATATCGAATACGGCCTTTTGATACCCAAGCATAATATAGGACAACATGTCATCTTTGTCTTCAAAATACTGATAGAAACTACCTCTTGAGATGTCGGCTGCTTGTATAATTTTGTTAATAGACACGTCATTATACGACGCTCTAGTAAACTCATTTTTTATTGCATCCAGCAACTTTTCTTTTTTTTCTTCTGGAAGATTATAAAATGTTGACGTTGGCAAATCAGACCTCCATTCATCGAATCGTTGACAGCGTATAGTAAATACCAAATCAAAAGATGACACCGTGTCATATGACACCATGTCATTTTACGCGTAAAGAAAGCGTCTGTCAATGACAAACACTTTCACAACTCAAAATATATCAAGATATTTTCTCTTGATAGATTCTTTAAAAAGGCTATACGAATTACTCATCTCTTTTAATGCATCCGTTGAATAACCATATTCTTCGAGTTCGCCCTCAATTTCATCGAGTAATGTAACGACATCGGCATCATACTTTGACTCCAAAGCTT
>CAYLNI010000013.1:2881-7823 GCA_964384705.1 uncultured Fusibacter sp. | reverse complement strand
AAGCTTATAAACGTTGATTTGAGCATTTCTCGTTTGCACATCTGTAATATCACTATATGCGTAGTTGATCTTATCATGAATGGCAATCAAATCAGCTTCATATTTACCAAATAAGTCTAGGCATTTTGAATTGCCATTTGATATGATCTCATCATAATCAACTAAGTCAGGGAAACCTGCTGGCACCACTTCTTCAGTGATAACGACTTCAGCTTCATTGATAAACTGTGGGGGTTGATTTGTCATTTGACTGATCCCAATTGCCAATAGCGCGATGCCAAAAGCAACGGATACCCCCATACTGATTCGATATGATTTGCGTAATTTTACGGTATTGAGCGGTCTAAAATAATGTTCACCATAAAAAACCTTCAGCGGCGTTTCAAGAAAAAGGCGATTTGCCCATGCTTTAGAATAATATCTGGCGACAACATCGTAAGCTTCACTCAGTATCGGTGGCCTTGAAGTTGTGTCGTGACCATCAGAAGCCACCAAATCAACAGCATTCATTAATAAAAGTTCTCTTATAAACTTTTGACAACTTTTCTTAAGAAAACTTGATGCTGTGAGTTGGATTAAGACGCCTTCTTCACTGAGCAGTTTCACTTTGTATGGACTTTCAGCCAAATCTGCATAGTTTTCTGTATGTGCTAAAATTGGAACGACGCCATTTGAGATTAATCTGATGAGCGCATCTTTAATTAGCTCATACGTCCAATTTGCATCAAATGCAACCAGCATATAATGAGAATTTTCAAAAGTTGGTAACCGCGACATTTTATCGAGATTTTCTAAAAAAATATCATCAATAAAAACTTCCAAACCAAATAAGAGGTTTCCACCCGCATACATTTCTCCATATGCTTGAAACCCCTCCTCTTATTTACTCTTGAGTATTTCATATGTGTATTTGTTACTCGTGTGGTTAAAATGAGGTGTGACTATCCAGTGCGTTATCCCATCTGCTTTAGCCTTTTCAAGCATATAAATTGCATGTTCTTCATCTCTTGCACCGTCATCCACACCTGGTAAGATATGTACATTTGAGTCTATCATGGCAAGCCCCGTTCTAGATAACGTTAAAATTCTATGAAGCATATATACCCAGTTCTTGTTTAAATTATCAATCATAGAAATTGCGAGACTATTTATAAAGCTCAAATGTCACATCGCTTTTATACGTACCAACGGTTGTCACCATATAGGAATCTTTTGACAATGTAAATTGATAAGCACTATTATCACCTAGAGATAAGCTTAAAATGGCGAAATCCCCGACTTTCGGTACTTCCAATATGCCAGAGTCATTGCTTATCAAGTTATAACTGACATCGTTCGTCTCATCCAGCACAGTCACTGCAATCCCTTTAAGTGGTAAGCCGTCAATGCCTATAACTTTAATGCTTAAATTGTCAGTTGCAACGACCGTACCTGCTTCAATATCACTAGGGGTAACTTCCTTAATTGGTTTGACCAGTAGATCATTAAGCCACTCGCCATATTGGTATGAGCCATCTAAAAAGGTATACGTGCCAAGACCATTGTAACTATCGTTTGCCCATTCCCCTTCATAATAATCACCTTCTGGCCAAATAAGAATGCCATAGCCATTAAACATCCCTTTATCAAACTGACCAATATAAAGATTGCCGTCGGCAAACTTCAAGATACCGTTTCCCTTGGGAAATGAGCCATCAAATTCTCCTGTATATAGATCGCCATTGGCATAATAAATATTGAAGAAGCTGTCACCAACATATATGGCTACAGGTATATTGATGATTTCAGAAGCTCTACTGATAAAAGCTTCTTTCTGTACGCTGTTAGAGGTTATCATCTCGAAACCTAACACACCAGCAACGTCATCCAAGAGCAAAGCTTTGACGATCAATTCAAACACATCACCTCTTGCCAATAACGCTGTATTATCAGTTGGAAGCAATAAACTTAACCCATATTGATCCGCAATTTCTCTTGCTGCTGTACCATATTGTATCCCTTTCAAATCATAACCGAGTGCCTTAATCAGAAAAATACTGACTTGATTGTAGTTGACCGCATCAGATGCGCCAAAAGTGTTCGCACTTTTACCTGATGTTATCCCTTTTTCGAAGGCAAACTCAACGTATTTATAGCCCCAATGTGTCGTTTTGACATCATCAAATGTCGCAACCGTAGGTGGTACATAACTCTTGAAATCGCTAGCATAAAGTTTTGAGATAATCGCGATCATTTCTACTCTAGTTATGTTCTTATCTTCCATCAAATCGCCTTTATAACCGGTGATCAGTTGAAAATCCGCTAAAACTTTGCCATAAGTGTCATCATTAACATCTGCCGCAAAAGCCATATTTACGGAAAATACAGTGAGTACTGATAAAAGTAACAGAACATAAATAAAGCTTTTTTTAGTCGTATTCAAAATCGTTTCCTCCATTATTTCATTTCTGATTTCTTATTTTTTTCATGCAACCATTCATGGTAGTCTTTTGTCACATGCTTTTCAGCGCGGTCCCATTCCGTTAATCCGAATTTTTTACGCTTTAAGGTTACCTGTAATTTATTGATACCGTATAAAGCGGCAATTTCTTCATTGGAATGTTCTTCATCGACAAACAATATTTTGAGCGTTTCTTTTGTTATATCCTTAAAATTTAATTTGACGCCTTTTAATTTTTGTTTATTCAATTTTTCGTAGAGTTTCATTTTTAAGCCTCCCGTGTTATTCACACAGTCTAATGATACTCTTTTTTTGTTCTTTTGTACGCTTAGCAAGTCCTATTTAATATGTTTGTAAAATTCAAAATGCTAATGCCAACATGAATTATTTTACCCGTAAACGACCTTTATAAGCAGCTATTGCTATCATTTACGCAAAAAAAATCGAAATGACAAAAAAAAGTCATTCCGATTTCAACTTATAAGGCAAGTATGCAATTTCAGTTCGTTACTTGAATAAGATCTCCAATTCGCTGACTAGATTTACTATAGAGTGATCTAAAAGCACGCCTTCCGTATCAGCCATCATATTGATAAATGCCAAGACAACAATTGGATCAAATTGTGTTCCCGAATGCTTTCTTAGTTCTTCAATTGCCATATCATGTGACATTGCCAATCGATAAGGGCGATCACTTGTCATGGCATCGTAGGCATCCGCTATGCAAATAATACGTGCATTGATAGGGATATCTTCGCCACCTATTCCACGGGGATAGCCTTTACCATCGACCCTTTCATGATGGCAAAGCACACTTTCAGCCATTTCAGACATCTCATTGACAGTACTTAAGATACGATAGCCGATTTCGGGGTGTTTTGTCATCTCATACCATTCTTCTTGTGTCAGTTTGCCAGGTTTGTTAAGCAATTGCTCGCTGATGGCTATTTTACCAATATCATGTAATAGGCCAAGATGTTTGAGCTCCTTGACTTTAAGCTCGTTGAAACCCAATGCTTTGCCAATGCCTTCACAGAGCATAGAGACACGATAGGCATGCATCTCTTCTCTTTTGTTCTTCTCATGAAGTGTGTGAATGATTGTGTGAATTGATTTGTTATGCATACTTGGACTTTCGAACAATTTTTTACGATATAGATAATTTTCCGCTTGTCTTAACACTTCTGAGTAGTGATCAGCATTTGAAAAAATAGCTGCCCAACCAAGCGAAACGGAGATATCGATCGACTCGATCGTCTCTGTGGCAATTAATGATTGGATGCGCTCTGCTATTTCCTCTGCTTTTTTTGGATGGGTTTTAGGTAGCAAAATGACGAACTCATCCCCGCCAATTCTGGACACAATATCATCTTCTCTACAACTCAGTTGTAAAAGCCTTGCAACCTTTTTAAGCAATAGATCTCCCGTTTCATGTCCAAATGAATCATTGATCAGCTTAAGACCATTGACGTCTGCCATCATGATTGTCAAAGGGTAATTGCGAGCAACATTCAAACGATTGACTTCTTCTTCAAAAAACCTTCTGTTATAAATCTCTGTTAATTGATCATGGTAACTCAAATGTTCAAGTCTTTTTTCAAGTACTTTGCGCTCTGAAATATCGCGTACAAGTGCATGACCAACACTTTTCCCATGTAATATAATATTTGTTAAAACGACTTCAACTTGAAAAATTGAGTCGTCACTTTTTTTATGAATCCACTCAAAGCGTATGCTTTTCTCAGTTTGACATTGCTTTAAATAGTGAATGGCTTTAACACTAGACAGCGTGCCATCTTCTTGATATTCCGGCGAAATTGATTCGACTCTTCTTCCTACAAAACTACTTTTACTAGTAAACCCAAACATGAGAAGTGCTGCTTGATTGCAATCTTGGATATAATAGTCCTCAAAAATCAATATCGTATCTGTTGAATTCTCAAATATACTTCTAAAAGTGATCTCTCTATTTGCAAGATCATCTACTGCCCTTTTCTTCTCTGTTATATCTTCTGCAAATGTGAGTTCATGATTGCTGTTATCACGACCATAACCTACAATGGTATTCTTTACATTGACCCATATGACACTGCCGTCTGGTTTCAAATAACGTTTTTCCATCTCGACATTTTCCAATCCGTGATCAACCAAGGTTTTATTCAACACCGTATTTGTCTTCAAATCATCTGAATGTGTAAAATTATGCCACGATGCGCCTATGACTTCTGACATAGGTCTCCCGACCAATTCGCAATAGGCTTCATTGGCTAAGCTAATGATTCCCGTTTTGAAATCAGAGAGATTTATCCCAACCGGTGCTTGATCGATTATCTTTCTGAAGCGCTCTTCACTAAGCGCTAAATGATCTAATTGAAACCGTATTTCCTCCTCTTGAGCAATCACCTCTTCAAGCGTTGACTCAATCTCATCATGTGATTCTCTAAGATTTTGTTCACTCATTTTCAGACTATCTGTCATGCGACGATTTTCGCTAATTGCATG
>CAYLNI010000013.1:2578-2838 GCA_964384705.1 uncultured Fusibacter sp. | reverse complement strand
AAGCATGATAGGTAAACCAAGCGTCTTGATCGTCGCTAAACCTCTATCCTCTGGTAATGTAAACATGAGAAGTACCATCGTTACATGTACGCTAATGCCCATTATATAAAGCATTTTAGATTCATTTTCAAATCGATTTTCTAACTTCTTTCTTAATAGATAAAAAATAACGCCAATCGACGCAGAGGATAGTATAACCAGACTCCCCATCAAAGCGCCTTCTCCCCCTTGTAACATCCGGAGGACTAGTGGTGGAATGA
>CAYLNI010000013.1:2032-2481 GCA_964384705.1 uncultured Fusibacter sp. | reverse complement strand
ATATGAGTGGATTTAACATGCCAATCACAGAAGCAAACCCAAATATAAGGCCTTGAATAAGCGTATGCGCAGACCACTTCTTGCCATTATGCCCAATGATACCTGATATCATGCTAAGCGAAGCCAACATTCCCAGGTTAAATATAATGTCGAGACTATTTTGCATTTGAAACCCCATTTAATTGTATTTTATGATTCAAAGACCCAGTAATGTATAAAAAATATAAACTTATTGTAACATTATACATATGGGAATTACTAGGGCTAATCTCAAAAAAAAACACTGCCCATATAGTGCGCAGTGTTTTAAGAAGGGAATTACTTATGCAATTTCCATTATTGAGGAAATTACATAATTCCAAATTGTATGAATTTCATTTATCAAAACGGCTTGATTGAGCCATTGTCAATTTCGATAAACGGAATTTTGCAACTTAAAAGGTAATTAT
>CAYLNI010000013.1:1289-2016 GCA_964384705.1 uncultured Fusibacter sp. | reverse complement strand
ATTTCCATTATTAAGCGACAATTGTAGCAAGTTCTTTCTTTTTACGAAACTGCCAGATTATGACTGCTCCTAAGATCAAGGCTGCTACTGCATTGATACCAGGGTTCGTCGTAACCATCATAACGCCACCAACAATAAAGAGTATTCTCTCTATCGGGTTCATAGTCGTTTGGAAGTAACCTGTAAGTCCAGAAGCGACTGCAACGATACCTATTAAAGCTGTCACAAGAATGAACGCTAGATGGAAGAATGTCACATCTACCAACAAGAGCTCTGGGCTATAGACAAAGATGTAAGGTATGATAAAGGCTGCTATTGCCAGTCGTGAGGCTTGTAATCCAGTTTTCATTGGCTCGGATTTTGCGACACCTGATGCTGCAACTGCTGCGAGTGCAACAGGTGGCGTAACGTCTGCGATGATACCAAAGTAGAATGCGAACATATGTGCCGCGATGATTGGAACATCAAGCATCAAAAGTGCCGGTGCCGCAATCGTAGCAGTGATAACATAGTTTGCAGTTGTAGGAACACCTATACCTAAGATTAGAGATGTAATCATAGTAAAAAATAGCGTTAAGAATAAGTTGCCACTTGCCATACTCACTAGCAATGAGCCCATTTTCAAGCCTAAACCTGTTTGAGTTACAACGCCGATGATGATACCAGCAGTCGCACATGCTGCAACAACTGTTATAGCACTTCTAGCACCTTCTACGAGTCCCATGAA
>CAYLNI010000013.1:0-1262 GCA_964384705.1 uncultured Fusibacter sp. | reverse complement strand
TTCTTTTAAAGACAACCTTGTGTCTTTTCTAAAAGATGAGACAATCAATGCTGAAATGATTGCACCAAGAGCAGCTCTAATCGGCGTATAACCGGAAATCAACAAATACATAACGACGATGATCGGAAGCATTAAATGACCGCGTTCTCTCATAACTTTGCCAGCTTTAGGAATCTGATCCTTTGGCATACCTTTGAGGCCTTGTTTCTTCGCTTCATAGTGTACGCCAGCCCAAACACCAAAATAGTAAAGAAGGGCTGGGATAACAGCTGCACCAATGATCGTAACATATGGTAAATTTGTAAATTCAGCCATAAGGAACGCCGCAGCTCCCATAATAGGTGGCATGAGCTGTCCACCAGTAGAAGCCGTAGCTTCAACTGCACCAGCGAATTCTGGTTTATAGCCAAGTTTTTTCATCATCGGAATCGTGAAACTACCTGTACCGACAACGTTTGCTACTGATGAACCTGAAAGTGTTCCCATAGTAGCACTTGAGATTACGGCTACTTTAGCAGGTCCACCTGGTGCACTACCAGCGATTGAGTTAGAGATATCGATGAAGAATTCACCCATCCCCGTTTTGCCTAAATAAGCGCCAAATAATAAGAACATAAATATGAAGGTCGATGATACACCAATTGGCAAACCGAAAATACCTTCTGTCGTATAAAATAAGTGTTGTACTAAATTGGCAACTTTAACGCCTCTATGTGCCAATGGACCAGGAATATATGGGCCAACTAATGCATAGACGATAAAGACGAGCGCAATGATGACCATCGGCCATCCAATGACTCTTCGTGCTGCTTCTAATACGAGTATAATAGCGATAATACCTACGATCATGTCAAGTGTACTTACACGACCCGCTCGTAAAACTAATTGAGCATAGTTAAAATATACATAGAGACATACACTGGCTGCCATAACTGAAAGACCAATATCCAATGGATGTAATTTTGTTCTAGAAAATTTCTTTGCTGACGGGTATAAAAGATAGACTAATGTCAAGCCAAATGCAAGGTGAATGGATCTTTGCAACATCGCATCAAGAACGCCAAAAATACCTGTGTATAATTGGAATGCTGAAAATGCAAAAAGAATTGCAATGAGAATTTTTCCTTGGACACCGCTCAATACTCTAAAATCCGAACCTTTGTCATATTTTCTGAGCAGGTCATCCGGGGAGCCTTCTGACACTACATCTGTTTGTTTTTTTAAATTCAGATTTTCCCCCTATGTATTATTTGTATATATAT
>CAYLNI010000012.1:40835-41589 GCA_964384705.1 uncultured Fusibacter sp. | reverse complement strand
AGCATTAGCGCTTGGTGAATACAGAGAGCTTACAGCAGATGAGTTCGCAGCACTCACCGAGGGCGTGTACGAATAGCGATTGGCAAAGAATCAATAAAGAAAAAAATGCTCATCTATATAGGTCGTAAATTCAACCTGTTTAGATGAGCATTTATAATATGCGTCATTGTTTGTTATCTTTTCTCGCCTGCAAGGACTCTAATGATGACATCGAGACTATCTCGCTTGTCGAGTTTAAATGTGCCTGCTCTTAGTTTGCTGTCGTAACCCATCTCAATGAGACGTTGAACGAAATCATCCGCGTCATGAACAAATCCTTGCGCTTCTAAGTTCTCGCCAATCGTGTACCCAAGTTCACCATCAGAAACGACGAAATTTTCTAAGACGAGGTTTTGAGGTGCTTGTGTTGCGGCTTGTGTTGCAGCCTCAGTCGTCGCTTCAGTTGCAGGTTGTGAAACGGCTTCCGTCGTCGCTTCTGTAGAAGTTTCACCGTCAGGATTTGTCGGTTCCACTGGCGTGACAACGATAGACGCTTCAGTCGTTTCGACCGATTCAGTAGTGGGAGAAACGGGTGCATTTATATCAACACTTAGGGTGTCTGAAATTTTCCACGATACGGCAAAAAAGATGACGCCGATAATCAATAGGGATACAAAAATGTCACTTATGTCATATAGAAAATCTTTGATTTTATCAAACATTATGATTAACCCTCCAAAATTTGGTGATGCTAGTAACTATAGAATAGCATAAT
>CAYLNI010000012.1:37603-40801 GCA_964384705.1 uncultured Fusibacter sp. | reverse complement strand
TTGTTCTTTCCAAATTGATTACTTTCATGTTACAATTTTTTTAGAGGTGCATATATGTTTGTCAGATTAGAAGAAAAACATCTGCCGCTTATGACGGCTTATATAGAGCAATTCAAAGATGAAGTCATCTATTTGTTAAAACCCATGGAACAGTTTGCATCAGCCAATTCACAGGGGTTTTTTTATGGGTATATAGAAAATGCTGGTCAGCTACAGGCTATTTTTTATTTTTCGAACAAAAGTGTGCTCGCGCTGCATGCGACAAATGAAAAAATTCTTGGGAACCTTCAATTGCTAAAGGCGATTAAGTATCATAAACCAAAGTTCGTCAAGGGATTGCCACGTATGATAGACGGCATTTACAAATTGGTCTGTCGATCAGTCGTCGCAACGACTGAATCCAAGTCCACATTGATGGTCTATGAACAAGATCTTCTACCGATAGTGCGCATAGAACCCTATGAATGTATTACAGGCAAACATAAAATTGTGGATGAACTGCTCAGTGATTTGCGTTTTTTCATCGATGTGGAAACGCATTTCGGTAGACAAGTGAAAGCGATCAACGACATTGTTAAAGAATTCAAAAACTTGATTGGCCAGGAAAATTACATGCTGATCGTGACTGGAAAAGAAATCGTCGCACAGGGCTTGATAGAGGACGAAACGGCAAGTATGGGCATTCTTGCAGGTATATATGTCGCACCAAAGCATAGACATAAGGGACTTGGTGAGATGATATCCTGTATGCTCACAAACGAGCTGATTGCTAGGGGTAAAAAACCGTATTTATTCGTTATGAACAACAACATAAGTGCCCGAGGACTGTATGAAAAAACTGGGTATAAGGCAATCGAGCAATATTCCATGTTAACCATTACTTACTAGTGTCTGTGCTAGGCGCAGGCTTATAAAACTTTAGGAGAAACCATGAAAAAAATCGATATCACCAAAAACGAATCCGAGCAAAGGCTGGATCGCTTTTTACTAAAATATTTCAACAATACGACGCGTAGCAACATCTACAAACTCATTCGAAAAAAAGTTTTCAAGGTCAATGGAAAACGCATGACAGATGAGAATTATTTTCTACAGGAAGGCGACGTCCTTGAAATGTTTATTTCCGACGAATCCATGAATGCGATGATGAAGGAATTTATCCCTTTCAAACCGGAAAAGCTTGGCCTCGATATCGTATTTGAAGATGAAGAAATACTCGTGCTCAATAAACCTAAAGGCCTGTTGACACATCCTGACAAATCCGAGTACAAAAATACACTTGCAACCATGGTGCATTTTTACTTAAGGGATTTATGCACAAACACTTTTAGACCTGCTCCAGTCCATCGTCTGGATAAAAATACAAGCGGTGTCGTCATTTTCGCAAAAACCTATGAATCTCTAAAAAAATATAATGCCTTGATGCGCGAGAGAAATGTTGAAAAGTATTATATTTGCGTCGTTGAAGGCCACCTGAGAAAGCCTGGTGAAGTCAAAGGATACTTGATTAAAGACGAACTTCAAAACAAAGTCCGCATCGTGACAAGAGATTCAGACGAAGCGAAATTCTGCCATTCCAAATATAAACCATTAAAGCAATTCGGAGACTATACACTGGTAGAAGTAGAACTCCTTACAGGTAGAAGCCATCAAATCAGAGCGTCTATGCAACTGCTTGGACATCCAATCGTCGGCGATCTAAAGTATGGTGGCCACCGCGTAGATGAGCTAAACAATCAATTGTTGCATAGCAACAAGATCATCATTGAATCACGCACTTTTGAGGCTTCTTCAAAAGAAATTGATGCATTTATACAAACACATTCTTAACAGTCAAATTCTCTAGGGGGTTTTCATGATTGAATCCGTACAGGTCATACAAAAACTCATCGAACGCTATGACTACGGTGGTGCGCTTGAAATATTAAAGGAAAAAGGAATGGAAAAAACGGATACTGGTGTGTTGATCAATTCGTGCCGATATGCGAAGAATTTCGATTTCACTACGGCCAGAAAGCATCTCAGGCACCTGTCCCAAGAAGGGATTAAACATAAAACGTGCAAGGGCTTGGCATCGAATCTTGATGCGCTCATCAACGGTGATCCTGATGCACTGATGTCAGAACTCCTTGAAAATTTAAAGTTTCAAATCGTCAATGAAGAGTACATCGACTTTCTAGGGAGAGTCAATCGATTCAAGGAAGCCATCTACAAGTATATGTTCATCAGAAGTCAGTTGCCTGACCGCAATTTCACCTTTCAAATGCGGTTCTTACAAAAGAAAGAGATTTTAAAGATACTGAGAAACCACTATAAAATATTCAACAACAACCTTATTTTTGCACTCAATTCATATTTTAAAAAATACGATCAACGAAGCGAAGCCGTTGAACCGATTATCAGACTTATGAATTCAGAGAAAATGAATCAACTTATTGAGCTCAGAAATGACTCACTCATAGGTCATGGTTTTAAAGGCATAAGTGAAGAGGAGATTCAAAGAGTATACGGCAATCCCTATAACGTTTTGGACGATTTTAGAGCGTGTCTCGATACACTTGGCATCGACATTCAAAGATATAAGTATGCGTTGATCAACGAAACAATTTTAGAGTTTTTAGCGAGGGATTCGAAAAAAGTATATGTGAAAGACCATAACGGTAGCAGTCATTATGAATAGGGGGATTAACGGATGCAAATAAATGTTAAAGGTCATGGCATTTTTGACTATGAAGTTGGAGATACGTATGAAGGCCTAGCCAAGAAAATTCAACGACCAGATAGCCCTTTGATCGTGGCGGCAAAATGCGGCAATATTTTAAGAGAGCTTAGCACAGTCATTGCTGATGATTGTGATATGGAGTTTATTGATCTTAGACATTCTGATGGCGAAAAAATATATCAGCGCAGCCTTTCATTTCTTTTGGTACGTTCTGCTATTGCAGTGTTTGAAGGCATTCAAGTCCGCATAGAGCACTCGCTCAGCAAAGGCCTTTATTGTGAGTTCGATTATCATAGACGTTTGACGCACGAAGACTATCGCTTGATCATGTCTAAAATGCAAGAATATGTTGAAAAAGATTTGCCGTTTGAAAAACGCTTGTGCACGGTTGAAGAGGCTTCGGAATTTTTCAGTGCGAACAACATGTTATCAAAAGTGGCACTTCTCAAGTTTAGACCCAAAAGTGATATAAGATT
>CAYLNI010000012.1:37346-37572 GCA_964384705.1 uncultured Fusibacter sp. | reverse complement strand
TATTGAACTATTTTTACGGTTATATGGTACCGAGCACAGGCTATATAAAAATATTTGATATCATCAAATACGACGATGGCGCTATTTTGATGCATCCAACGAAATACAGCCCATTTGCTGTGCCAAAGTTCGAAGAATCACCAAAGATTGCTGAAGTTTTCAAAGAGAGTGAGAAATGGTCTTCTATCATGGAAATCGGGTATGTAAGCAATCTCAACGATATGAT
>CAYLNI010000012.1:29008-37328 GCA_964384705.1 uncultured Fusibacter sp. | reverse complement strand
ATAAAGAATTGATACAGATTGCAGAAGCGCTCCACGAGAAGAAAATTGCACAGATCGCAGATGAGATCACGCGTCGAAAAAAACGCGTCATTTTGATTGCAGGCCCTTCATCGTCTGGTAAGACGACGTTTGCTAATAGATTGAGAATTCAGCTTAAAGTCAATGGCTTGCATCCTATAACCATCTCTACAGACAATTACTTTGTCAATAGAGATAAGACGCCACTTGATGAAAATGGTGATTACGATTTCGAGTCTCTCGATGCTGTGGATGTCGATGCGTTCAATAAAGATCTAAACGACCTTCTCGATGGCAAAGTTGTCGAACTTCCAGTCTTTAATTTTCAAATTGGCAGACGTGAGTATCATGGCAATAAACTTCAAATTAATGAAGACCAACCGATCATCATAGAAGGTATCCATTAAATGATAGTTTAACAAGAGATTTATTTAAACGCGACAAGTTCAAAATCTACGTCAGTGCTTTGACGCAGCTGAACATTGACGACCACAATAGAATTCCAACGACTCAAGCCAGGTTGCTACGCAGAATCGTTAGGGACAATCAATTTAGAGGCCATTCTGCGAAGAAGACCATTGGTATGTGGTCATCTGTGAGACGTGGAGAAGAACGTTATATTTTTCCTTTTCAGGAAGAAGCTGATGAAATTTTCAATACGGCATTGCCATATGAACTCGCAGTCATAAAAAAACACGCGCTCCCACTTCTCGACGCAATTACACATACGGAGCCAGAATATACGGAAGCTTTGCTACTCAGAAAATTTTTAGGATATTTCAGTTCAATTGAAGATGACGATCTTGTACCGACGGTTTCAATTTTAAAAGAATTCATTGGCGGCAGCGGTTTTGATCTATAAAATGACTGAAAAGTAAAAGTTGGAGGCCTAATATATGGGCATTTCTAGTGGTAAAAATTTGGAGCGACGATCTTACGTCTTAGCTATTGTCGTATCCATGTTTGTCATAATTTCAAATACCTTATTTATATTTGATCGAATGAATCAACTGCTTCCGGTCTATTTCGCCACGGTCATGTGCATCAATATCGTCATCACGACGCTACTAGCTCACGCAACCTATTATACAAGTCGAATTAGAATCGATGAACTTTATGTCAGTCTGACTTTTTATCTATTCATCATGATTACGGACTACATTATATCTTTTACCATCATCGTCATTCGTCCAGTTGATGCCCTCGAAATCATCTCGTTATTTCTGGGTTTTGGCAGGCTGTTCTTTGTGTTTGGCATCTTGACCCTTAAGTGGCGAAAAACGCTCAGATGGATTTATGTGAATAAGTTTAGAATGGTCCTGGTCAGTCTTTGTATCATATTCGTACAAGCATTGGCAGTCTTCGCGCTCTATCAGTCGACGCTAAGTAAAGAAACTGTAGTATTTTTAATAAACGGTATGATTGCGCTGTTACTTGTTGTGTTAAATTACGAAATAGTGCTTGAAGAACGTACAGATAATTCATATACTTTTTTATTCGCATTTTCAACGATGCTCATCGCACAGCTTCTCGTCACACTCACAAACAACAGCTATGAAATTCAGATTCAAAGTCAGATTTTGTTGGGTGTGGGGCTTATGTTCTTCTTCTATCATGTCAATTTAAACAATTTCTTAATTCCAGAGAGGAATCAAGAAAGGCTTCAGAGACAGTTTAACCTGTATTCGATGAATTTGAAAAAAATCATCGACAAAAAGACATTTCAATTGCGTGAGGTCAATCAAAAGTTTATTGACGAGCTGGAATATGCCAAAAAGATTCAACAGTCGTTGTTGCCAAATGCCAACATGTCTTATCGAGATGTGAACTTTGTCTCCGAGTACTTTCCGTGTGAGCGGCTTAGTGGGGATTTTTATGACCATTATCGTCTCGACGATGACAACATCGCTTTGTACCTTCTTGACGTGTCAGGCCATGGTCTTTCAGCTGCCCTTTTAACGATGTTCAGCAACAATTACCTCAAATCAAATGATAAAAACCAACAGCTCTTTAGAGGTTTAAAGCCCGACCGCACATTGGCCTATTTCTATGAACAATTCAACGAGATGAATTTTCCCGATGAAATGCACATGGTCATATTTTATGCGACACTAAATCTCAGTACAAAAATGCTCACTTATTGTTCAGCTGGCCTTAACTGTAGTCCAATTCGTTTCAGGAAAAACGGTCGTATCGAATATTTAGACAAGAGTGACGGTTTTCCAATTTGTAAACTAGGAGACTTTATCACACCAGAATACAGAAGTGAGCGCGTTAAGCTTGAAAAAGGCGACCGGTTATTATTCTATACGGATGGCCTGATTGATAAGGATAAAAACAACACGTTCGATTTGGAAAGTTTGATTCATTTTGTGACGATCAACAAACACGAATCGATCAACGAACTCAACGAAAAGCTTGTGAATGCCATCAATCCGTTCAAGCAGTCCTTAAATGACGACATCACGTATATATTGATGGAAATCTAGTTCTATTGACGGTTTACAGCATAAGAATTATAATGTAATAGCAAGAAATCAAATTGATTGGTAGGGTGTATATGAAAGATGTTATCGTCTTAAAAGATCTAGAGCAAATTAAGGCTATATCTCAGCAATACAGATTGGACATCATTGAAGCTTTTGATAGCAAGCCTAAAACAGCAAAACAAATTGCTGAAATGTTAGACGAGCCACACGGTCGTGTGAATTATCATATTAAAATACTTGAAAAAGTAGGCATCATTGAACTCGTTCAAGAAGTCACCAAATACGGAGTCGTCGAAAAGTATTATTGTCCCGTCGCATACAAAATTATAATAGACAGTAGTGCCGTCACTCTTGATGATGAAATGTCAGATTCGATCAGCAACGTATCGGTTGCTTTTTTTGAGGGCATCTCAAGAGATTTTTATGAATCGGTACAAAATTATTCTGGCAATATTACTCGAAAAGTGTCTCAATACTCGGATTATTTTTTAACTGAGGCAGAATCTAAAGAAATTAATGAAAAGTTGTCAGCTTTGCTCGATACCTACTTGGTTGGAAAAGAGGATCCTCGTGAAAATGCACAGAGACATTCTATTGCAACTTTGGTATTTGCAATGCCTGAAAAGGAATAGGGAGATAGTGAGATGAATTTAATAAGATTCGTCAAAGTGTCTTTTTGCATGATGTGTGTCTTGATTGTGCTAACAGCATGCGCTTCAAAAACAAATAAAGGAAATGACATATTGCCAACAAATCAAGATCCCGCGGATCAAGCGCTGATTTCAAATCCAGCGCTTTCGCGTTCAGGTGCACTGATTGTCGCAGCACCTGACATCACGACCACATTTAACCCGCTTTTTGCTAAAAGTAAAGTGGATAGGTGGCTTGAGGATCTTGTATTTGATGGCTTATTTGTATTTAATGCAGGTGGAGAACTTGAAGGTGCATTGGCAGAATCGTGGACGTCATCAGAAGACGGCTTAGTATATACAGTAAACTTAAAAGAGGCGATTGCCTTTCACGACGGTTCACCATTAACGGCTAAAGACGTCGTATTTACTTATGATACGATTATGAATGAAGCATATGTCGGCGCCTATGCTATAAATGCAACGTATCTCTCATCATTCGAGGCAGTCGATGATTATACGGTAACCTTTACTTTTAAGTCCGAACGCATGGAAAATTTAAGGGCACTTGTCATGCCGATATTATCGGAAAAACACTATCGATTTTCTAACTGGAGCGCGTTTGTAGAAGGTTTTAGGACGCCACTTGGTACAGGTGCATTCAAATTTGAAAGCTATTCACAAGACGAGAGCATCGTCCTTTTGAAAAATCCTGATTACTGGAAAACAAATGCAAAGATATCTGGCGTTATCATCAGACAAATGGATGACGAGACAGCTTTGCAAGCTTTTAACGAAGGCAAAATTGACCTTTTGGAAATTAAGGCGTCAAAAGCTATCGTCAACGATGTCAAGGCACTTGGATTTGGCAATGTTATGACGAAACATTCGGATCTTGTGACTTTTATAGGAATAGATTGGCAAGCGCCAATTTTTTCTGAATCAAATGTGAGAAAAGCGCTTTTGATTGGACTGGATAGAGAGCAGTTTATCTTAGATCAGTGGTCGGGATTTGCATCCTCAGTATCCTATCTTGCTACAGACCCGCATGAATACACGTATGAAAATGAAAATCTCGAAATGTACACGTACGACTTTGACAAGGCAAATCAGCTTCTAGATGAAATCGGGTGGCGAGATTATGACGGCGACGGCTTTAGAGAAAAAAACGGAGAGCGTTTAGCACTTACTTGGTATGTCTTTACGGACGTCGAATGGTCGTATAATTTAGCGATTCAGGCTTCAAAACAGTGGGAAAAACTAGGTTTTAGAGTTGAGCTCATCTTTGGTGACTATGAAACGATGATCGCGCAGTTAGAAGAGGATACCATCCCGAACATGTGGAATTTGGCTTGGGAGATGTCGAGTGACATCAATCCTGAAATTTTATTTGGTCAAGGTGATGCAGGCTTATATAATTATGCAAAGTATGAGGACAATGAGGCACAATTGATTTTTGATGACCTTCATGCTGCAAAATCCGAAAGAGAACGTGAAGCGTTATTGAGAGCGTGGCATATCGTTCAAAATGAAGCGCTCCCATATCTTCCAATTGCGAAACTCAAAACGGTTTGGGCGTATAACTCAAGACTCCGAAATCTTTCGCTCGATGAAAATGCGAGTTGGACCGATCAGATTACGCTACTAGAAATAGATGTGTTACAGTGAGGTTAATATGATTAAAAAAATAGATGTTGATAAATTGATGGATGCTCTAATGCTAAGGTATTGGGGCATTTTCTCAATAGATGACACTTATCGACAAACCGTTAAGGCAGCGAACTATTTTAAAGTACAAAATAGCATATTAAATATCGAAGATGATGCCTCTTACACGGATTGCGACAAAACAGTGCTTGCAATCGCTGTTCCATATGCACTCGAGGGCATTTCCAAGCCAAAGCAAAAGAACATGGCTAAAGTTGAAGCATTTGGTTGGGATTTCGATTATCATGTACAGATTAAACAATTGCTCACAGATATCCAAAGTGGGCTTGAAAAGTTATGTGGCTATCCGCTTAACAATGTGACTCTCTGCGTCGACACGAGTCCGTATAGCGACCGAGAGGTCGGGTTTTATGCGGGTTTAGGTCTTGTTGGATACAATCATCTTCTCATTCACGAACACCTTGGTTCAAACATCTTTATTGGCTACCTCGTCATACACGATAAATTACAGATTGAACGAAGTGCTCTAGTAATGCCAGAGGATTTACCGGAAACGATTAGTCATCCGTATTGTCAGTCGTGTGGGCGTTGTACAAAAGCTTGTCCCACCAATGTTTGTGGCTCAGAAGTAGCAGATATGACCCATTGTCTTTCCGCACAGACGCAAAGTAGAGAAGTTCTGGTTGAAGCCATGCGACTTGCGATGCATGATCGATTATATGGTTGCAGTGTCTGTCAGGTCGTCTGTCCACTCAATCACAATAAATTGGCGCATCCCATGCTGACATTGAAGTCGGATAATTGGCTGGATGCCCTTGAATTACTCGATTTTACAAATCAAGACTTTAAACATCAGTATGGCCACATGGGGTTTACGTGGCGGCCACTTTGGATTTACAAACGCAATGCTCTAATCGTTCTAGGCAATACTGGCGATAAAGCGGCATATGAAGCGCTCGTCGAACGGTCTCATCTAAAGGCTGATGATAAGCTTGTTCAATATTATGGATGGGCAATCACGGAAATGGAGAAACGCCTAATAAAAGTCTAATAAAAGCGTTCATCTATGTTTAGGAAATTATGAAAAATTTGACACATTTGAACCTAAATTGGATTAATGGTTTTCACCAATATAAGATGGTGGTATACTTAAACCGAACGATTACTTTAAATGGAGGCATGACTATGTCAAATGTACATGAGTTAAAGTATTTACAAGATCAGGTACAAGAATTGAAGGATCAAGGCGTATACCGCGTTCTTCCCATACTTGAAGGTGCAAACGAGCCAGAGGTTATTCTAAATGGCAAATCGGTTATCAACTTATCATCAAACAATTATCTCGGTTTTGCGAATCATCCTCAATTAAAAAAGGCAGCAATAGAAGCCATTGAAAAATACGGTGTCGGTTCTGGGGCAGTAAGAACGATTATTGGCAACATGGACATTCACGAAAAATTAGAAGAAAAACTAGCTACATTCAAGCGTGAAGAAGCGGTTATGGTCTTCCAATCGGGCTTCAACTGCAACGCAGGTGCCATTCAAGCGATTACAAATAAAGGCGACTTGATCATTTCGGATGAACTTAACCACGCCAGCATCATCGATGGTGTAAAACTTTCAAAAGCAGACAAAGCGGTTTTCAAGCATAGCGATATGGAAGATCTTGAGCGCGTACTTACAGAAAGACGTTCAAACTATGAAAACTGTTTGATTATTACAGACGGTGTTTTCAGTATGGATGGCGACTTGGCCAAACTGCCTGAGATCGTCGAGTTAGCTGAAAAATACAACTGTATGACATATGTAGACGACGCGCATGGCTCTGGTGTCCTCGGCGAGAGCGGAAGAGGCACAGTGGATCACTTCCACCTACACGGCCGCATTGATTTCTGCATCGGAACACTTTCTAAAGCGATCGGCGTTATAGGCGGTTATGTCGCTGGAAACAAAGTGATGAAAGAATGGTTGCTTCATAGAGGTAGACCACTATTGTTTAGTACGTCTTTGCCACCAGCTGCAGTTGGTGCCATCATAGAAGCCGTTGACATCCTGAGCACGACAACTGAGTATACAGATCGTCTATGGGACAATGCAAAATTCTTCAAAGCGGAACTCGGCAAGCTTGGCTTTAATACTGGCGCAAGTGAAACGCCAATCACGCCAGTGATTATCGGCGATGAAGCACGCACTGTGGCATTCTCTAAACGCATGTTGGAACTTGGCGTATTCTGTTCACCAATCATCTTCCCAACCGTTCAAAAAGGCACAGGACGTGTACGTTGCATGGTAACTGCAGCACATACTAAAGAACAACTTAGCAGAGCGGTTGCCGTATTTGAAAAAGTGGGCAAAGAGATGGACCTCATCTAAATACAATAATTATAAATTTTATATAAAAGACTTTTGGAGTAGTTCGCTTCAAAAGTCTTTTGATTTTTTAATAAGATATTTATTCCTAAATAGACGTGACACAGGTATAATAGAATATAATGTTTAACTTCTGTGAATTATATGTTAATGTGAATTTACACATCACACAAGATAATGGAGGACGATAAAGTATGGAAAACAAACCGGGTATTCTACTAGAAAGTGGTACAGGAGAAGTTGAAATTCTACATTTTACCGTTGCAGGCGTACACTACGCGATCAACGTCGTAAAAGTTAAAGAGCTTCTACAAATAGAAAATATCGCAAAAATCCCAAATGCACATCCGGCAGTATCGGGTATTTCACTCATTAGAGGTGAGATGATCTCCATCGTAGACCTTCTTTATGTCCTTGAAAACGAAAAAAATTCAAAGGTTAAAACCAGCATGACACTCGTCTGCGAGTTCAACAAAATTAAAGTGGGATTTGCCATCGAAGCAGTTTTAGGGATTCATAGAATCGGCTGGAACGCCATCATGAAGCCTGATGACTTGACGTCTAACTCGTTGATTCTTGCCAACATCAATCTCAATAACCAAATTATTATGCTCCTTGATTTTGAAAAAATCGTGATGGATATCAATCCTAATACAGGAATCAATATGGACCGCATCAAGGATATTGAGGTTAAAGATCGTTCAAATATCAAAGTCGTACTTGCTGATGACTCTCCGATGATTCGAAAAGTATTGCTCGATACATTGACTAGGGCTGGATTTACAAAGCTTAAATTCTTTGACGATGGCATGCAGACTTATGAGTACTTGATGATGTTGGCGGACAAAAAGGGCGAGAATTTCATGTCGGAGATCGACCTTCTGATAACGGATATTGAGATGCCTCAGCTTGATGGCCATGCTCTGACTAGAAGAATTAAGGAACACAAAATACTCAAAAAATTACCGGTCATCATTTTTTCTTCGCTAATTACTGGCGATTTGCTTCACAAAGGTGAGTCAGTTGGTGCAGATGCACAGATGAGTAAGCCCGAAATTGAAAATTTGGTACTGCTCATAGATAGACTGCTCAAAATCGAGAAATAAATAATTTTTATGGCGAAACACAACGCGTGCGTGCGTTGTG
>CAYLNI010000012.1:25346-28940 GCA_964384705.1 uncultured Fusibacter sp. | reverse complement strand
ATTTGCCTATCGAGTATAATAAATCGAGTGAAAAGTTTAATGATAGTAAACTCAAATAGGAGGTATGGTTGTGCAAATCGGTGAGAAGATAAAGCGGCTAAGATTAGAAAACAACCTTACTCAAGAAGAGCTTGCAGATCGATGTGAGCTTTCTAAAGGATTTATTTCGCAACTCGAGCGCGACATGACGTCGCCATCCATTGCGAGTTTGGTCGATATTTTGGAGAGCCTAGGCACGAACCTACAGGCCTTTTTTAGTGAGACAGTTGAAGAAAAAATAGTCTTTAAGACAGAAGACTTTTTTGAAAAAGAAAATGAAGAAGTGGGCTATAAACTAGAATGGATTATACCTAATGCACAAAAAAATATGATGGAGCCCATCTTATTGACACTGGCACCCAATGGTGCCTATGATGCTCACGAACCGCATGAAGGCGAAGAATTCGGCTATGTTTTGTCCGGGTCCGTCGTGATTAGATTGGGGAGCAAAAACTACGTAGCTAAAGCAGGCGACACATTCTACTACAAAGCAAACAAGGGGCACGAAATCGTAAATAAGGGAAGGCGAGAAGCCATGCTTTTATTAGTCGGTACACCCCCAAATTTCTAGCATCGGGAGGTACACGTGAGCGATAAAATCATTAAAGGGTTAAACATCACAAAAGAATTTAGTGGGGTACCAGTCGTCAAGAACATCGACTTCTGGGTGAAAAAAAATCAATTTTTGACAATTCTAGGTCCGAGTGGCTGCGGGAAAACCACAACGCTTCGCATGATTGCAGGCTTTGAGACACCCACTTCAGGACGTTTATTTTTTGAAGGTAAGGATATCACAGATTTGCCACCATATATGCGGCCGATCAATACTGTTTTTCAAAAATATGCCTTGTTTCCACACATGAATATCTATGAAAACATCGCCTTTGGCCTTAGAATCAAGAAAATTGGCGAGAAAGAAATCGCCAATAAAGTGGCAAAAATGCTTGCACTTGTCAATTTGGAAGGTTTTGAGAAAAGACCAGTAAACTCACTTTCTGGCGGTCAACAACAGCGTATTGCCATTGCAAGGGCACTTGTCAATGAACCGAAGGTCTTATTACTCGATGAACCGCTTGGTGCGCTGGATCTGAAACTCAGAAAAGAGATGCAAATCGAACTGAAAAACATGCAAAAAGAGTTGGGAATTACCTTCATCTACGTTACACATGATCAAGAAGAAGCCCTGACGATGTCTGATAAAATCATCATCATGAATCAAGGTGAAATCCAACAAATTGGATCGCCAACTGATATATACAACGAACCGGAAAATGCTTTTGTCGCCGACTTTATCGGAGAGAGCAATATATTTAAAGGAACGATGATTAGAGACTTTCTCGTTCACTTTGCTGGCCGTGATTTTGTCTGCGTAGACAAGGGATTTGGCGACAATGTTGAAATAGAAGTCGTCATTAGACCAGAAGATGTTCGCCTTGTTCCGAGTGAAGAGGGTATCCTTGAAGGCATTGTGAAATCCGTCGTATTTAAAGGCGTTCATTATGAGATGCTCGTGACGATAGCGGATACGGACTGGATGATACACAGCACCACTATGGAAGAAAAGGGTAAGACTGTCGGGATCAGCATAACACCGGACGATATTCACATCATGCACAAGGAGGGTTAAGATGATCAAAAGACTTTCATCAGGCCCATATCTATTGTGGATTTCCATGTTTGTGGTCGTGCCTATATTTATGATTTTAGCGTTTAGTTTGCTTGGAAAAAGTCCAGACGGTGGCCTTCAGTTTTCTTTCTCAAACTTTGCGCGCGCTTTTGAACCCATTTATATTTCCGTATTAGTTCGATCGCTTAAGATCGCGCTTGAAGCGACATTGATTTGTTTTCTGATGGGATATCCGATGGCTATGATTTTGGCGAAGATGAATCCCAAATATAGAACAACAGCCGTCATGTTATTTGTCGTACCAATGTGGATGAATTTTTTGCTGAGGACTTATTCATGGATGACGATCCTTGGAAAAAATGGCATCTTAAATGGCATTTTATCGATTTTCGGCTTACCTCAAATGACGTTCTTATACTCGGAAGGCGCTGTTCTTCTTGGTATGGTTTATAACTTTTTGCCATTTATGGTACTACCAATTTATACGGTCTTGATGAAGATGGACCAGAGCTTGATAGAAGCGGCAGAAGATCTCGGTGGCGATAAAAGAACGGTCTTTTTCAAAGTCATCTTTCCACTTTCGTTGCCTGGCATCTTGTCAGGTGTTTCCATGGTCTTTATGCCGGCAGTGAGCACCTTTGTCATCTCCAATCTATTGTATGGTGGTCAGTACATGTTAATCGGCAACTTGATTGAACAACAATATCTAGTCGTCAATGACTGGAACTTTGGTTCGGCTGTTGCGATCATCCTCATGCTTCTAATATTGGTATCGATGGCTGTTATGAATCGATTGGGAGGCAATAACGCGGAAGAAAGGGGCGTCAATCTATGGTAAGCAAATTTCTCAATAAGTTTTATACCGTATTGATTTTCGGTTTCTTATATGCCCCGATAGCTGTTTTAGCTGTATTTTCTTTTAACGATTCAAAATCCACAGCAAAGTGGGAAGGCTTCACTTTAGACTGGTATCAAAGCTTGTTTCAAAATAGCTATATCATGAAATCACTTTATTACACGGTTTTAGTTGCAGTGATCGCAGCGATTGTTTCAACAATCATCGGAACATTTGCCGCTTTTGGCATCTTTTATATGAAGAGTTGGAAACAACGTGCCATTTTAAATGTAAACTCAATACCGATTCTCAATCCAGATATCGTGACGGGCATATCGCTGATGACACTCTTTGTAGCGCTAAATATTCAGCTTGGCCTCATGACGATGATCATCGCGCATGTTACTTTTTGTATACCATACGTCGTTTTGTCTGTTCTACCAAAGTTCAAACAGATGCCGAGCGAGATGCTTGAAGCGGCGTTAGACCTTGGTGCGACACCGTGGTATGCTTTTAAGAAAGTCATATATCCTGAGATTAAACCAGGTATCATAACTGGGGGTCTCATAGCATTTACGCTATCCATCGACGATTTCGTCATCAGTTTCTTCAATACGGGAAATGGTGTTAGCAACCTGTCTATTGCGATCTACTCGATGGCGAGACGAGGTATAAAGCCAGAGATCAACGCACTTTCAACTCTTATGTTCTTAACGGTTCTCATCCTGATGCTTATCAAACGCACGAAAATTGAAGAAATATAAATTGAAGAAATTTAAAATTTGAAGGGAGATATCAATGAAAAAGTTTATTATGGTTGTTATGATTCTCACACTTACAGCTTTTATTTTCACCGGTTGTAAAAGTGACGACAAAGTCGTTCTCAACGTCTATAACTGGGGCGATTATATCGATGAAGACATCTTTGACACATTTGAAGAAGAGACGGGTATCGAAATCAACTACGAAACGTTTGCTACTAATGAAGAGATGTACACAAAGATTAAAAAGGGTGGCACGCAATATGACATCGCCATTCCATCGGATAAAAAAAAAAAAAAAATGATCAAAGAAGATTTAGTGGAACCTATTG
>CAYLNI010000012.1:19228-25285 GCA_964384705.1 uncultured Fusibacter sp. | reverse complement strand
CAATGAGTACTCAGTCCCATATTTTTGGGGAACTGTGGGCATTATCTATAACAAAGACCTTATTACTGAGCCAATAGACTCATGGAATGTTTTATGGGACGAAGCATATAATGGACAGTTTACGATGATCGATTCACAAAGGGATTCAATCATGGTTGCACTCAAAAAACTTGGGTATTCTATGAATACAAAAGATTTAGGAGAACTTGAAGCGGCAAAAAATGCTTTGATAGAGCAAAAACCACTTGTGCTTGCATATGTTGGTGACAACGTGAAGGATATGTTGATCAGCGAAGAAGCAGCCATGGCTGTCGTTTGGTCAGGCGAAGCGAGTGCCGTCATTCAGGAATATGACAATTTTGAATACGTGTTGCCAAAAGAAGGCTCCAACATGTGGTTCGACAACATTATCATCCCAAAAGGCGCGAAAAATATTGACGCTGCACACCAGTTTATCGATTTTTTATGCAGAGGCGATATCGGATTTAAAAATGCGGATTATGTCGGTTATGCGACTTGTAATACAGAGACGATGAAATTGCTTGATCCTGCATTACTTGGTACAACATACGCTTACCCTGACGAAGCATTGCTTGAAAATTTTGAAATATTCAGTGACCCAGGTGATTTCATCATGGAATACGATCGCATTTGGACTGAAATTAAGGCAAATTAGTATTTTAGTAAATAGTAAGCCCATTTAACTAAGGAAATTGAAAAATTCCAATTTCCTTTTAATGGGCTTTTTATGGTTTTTAATGAGACGATACGAGGAGGGGCATATGATTATCGATGGAAAGGCAATTGCTCAAAAAATAAAAGATAAAGCAAAGAACTTTTGTACGGATTGTGCAAGAAAACCAAATGTCGTCGCTTTCATGATCGGCGACAACCCATCCTCTGAGTCTTACCTAAGGATGATAGAGCGCACCTGCAAAAGTGTTGAATTTGGCTATACTTTGATTCGATTGGAAGAAGGTATCAGCGAGAGCGCGCTTCTTGAAAAAATAATCGAGAAGAACTTAGACGAGAACATCGATGGTATATTGGTACAAATGCCATTACCAGACAATATTAGCGAAGAACGCGTCATTATGACCATCGCACCTGAAAAGGACCTAGATGGCTTTCATCCTATGAACGCAGGCAGACTTTTCAAAGGTGAAAAAGCGACGAGACCTTGTACGCCTCTTGCTGTAATGACGATTTTCAAAGAGTTGAATATTGATTTGGAAGGCAAGTATATCGTCGTCATCGGTAGGAGTAACATCGTTGGCAAGCCCCTCGCTGTTATGCTCATGCAAAACAATGCAACAGTAACAATTTGTCATTCACGCACCGTGGATATTGAAGATCACACGCGCAAGGCAGATATCATCATTGTAGCTGTTGGTATACCAAACTTTCTTACAAAAGATATGGTCAGCGAGAAGGCTATCGTCATCGATGTCGGTATGAATGAAGTCGATGGTAAAATGGTCGGTGATGTTGACTTTGAAGGTCTTAAAGACTATGTCAGTATGATCACACCAGTGCCTGGTGGCGTTGGTCCAGTTACAAATGCTGTTTTGTTATTGAACGTCATAGAGCATTTTAGAGGTGTAATCAGGTGAATCTGTTAGGAATCGTCGTTACTATTGGAACACTTATAGGCGCTATAGCGCTGTTTCTCAAAGATAAAGAAGAGAAACCCATCGATGTCTATAAAGACTATGAAATTTATTTAGATGCCATGACGGATTACAAAGAAGCGCATGGCGACTATGCAAAGGACTTAAGCAAGTTGATGCCTTTTATTAATGTGCCATTCGAAATCAACACGAAGCGATATGCATTATCACTTGATGGTAAATTTTTGACGGTTTCCAACTTGAGTTTAGAAGACTCACAGAGCATTATCAATGAAATTGGTGGCGATTCCTATATAAATGGCATCTATACCTATTTGACGCTTAGACGCTTTAACGAACTCAGCAAAGTGAAGCCCATAGCACATTTTTCAATGAAACCCGAAGGCAAATATACGACGACGACTTATATCACATACGATTTTTCTGGTTGCATCGCAGAAGACAATGAAATTCTCGAGAAAAAGTGGGAAAATAAGTTCGCGACATTTAAAGAACCTGGTATTTACGCCGTTCGTTTAAAAATTAGAGATAAAAATAACAATTGGTCTGATGTCTTTGAACGGGAGATCAGAGTCGTAGAAGAAAAGGGCATCAAGGCGCTCGAAGCTTATGATGGTTCTTTTTTCATGATTTATAACAATGGAAAGTCGCTTTCGAGAGGTAAGAACGAATTTGGACAACTCGGCATCGGCAACTTATCGCAAGTCACTGATTTAAAATACAACTCCATGTATGATTCTGTACTTGAGATCGCTTGCGGTGAAGGCTTTAATATATTTCGGTTTCATGATGGTTCGGTAGGTACCTCTGGTACGAACCGACTGGGTGAACTAGGACTTGGCGATCGCAATGCACAGAAGACCATAACAAGTGTTTGGGGATTACAAAATATCAAACAGATCGCAGCAGGTAAGAAATTTGGTGCAGCCCTTGATTATGAGGGGCACGTCTATGTTTGGGGAGATAACTCAGATCATCAATTAATGAACGATGAAATCACAGATTCATTAATGCCAATAAAACTTGATAAAGTAGAGGGTGTTAAACAAATCGCATGTGGTGCGAACTTTGGTTTGGCGCTTAAATACGATGGCACCGTTATCGTGTGGGGCGACAATTCAAGTGGTCAACTCGCCGTTGGCTATAAAGGTAGCATCAATGAGCCTACGGTTTCACTCTATACAAATGTAAAGAGCGTACACGCTGGTGACAAGTTTTCTCTTGTGGTCACAGAGACGGGAAAGGTATTCGGGTGTGGCAATAACGCCTATGGACAACTTGGTGTTAGAGGTAAATCTGAAATCTACTTCCCAGTTGAAATATTAGGGCTTAAAGATGTCGAAACGCTACGCGTCAAAGAATCACTTACACTATGTATGGTGAAATCGGGAAAAACTCTCGTATGGGGTAACTTCAACGGACCAAGTGCCAAACCGATGCTTGAGCCGATAGAGATTGTAGGTGTCAATTTCGCAAAAGTCTATGCAAACAACGGGAAAAAGTGTTTCATTATTGACAACAACAACGATTTTTATGTCATCACGGATACGAGTGGCAAATACGAGAAAAAGAAAATGTACGAAAATTTTAGTGAATTTATGGAAAATGAAGGTTCAAAATCTAAAAATCATGTATAATGACTTTATATAGAATGTTTGTATCGTATAAATAGGAGGAAGAGCATGCGTGAGAGAAGACGTTCCCATAGGGTTTCTTATAATGCGGTTATCAATATTGATGAAGTATACAATCAAGATAAAATCATCAAAGTCAACCGCGAATTTCCAATAGAAATTATAGATATCTCTAAAGGCGGTATCGGTTTTATTACGACTGAAGAGCTTCCTTTGAATTATTATTTTAATGCAAAAATCGATTTAGGCAATGGCAAGCAGTTTTACAGCGTCATCAAGATCATGCGTATTGAAGATACAGGCAAGGGCTATAACTATGGCTGTGAGTTTACGGGTCTCGCCGATATATTATCAATTTATATCGATGAATTTGAAAATGAAAAAAAGTCTTGATTTATGTCTAAAAAGCTACTGATTATCAGTAGCTTTTCTATTGGAATAATGTGTAAAGGAATGTGACCATGAAAGATTTAAGAAATATGAACAAAGAGCAGCTCATCGAATTGATGATCTCTATTGGCGAAAAACCGTTCAGAGGCAAACAACTTTATGAGTGGGTTTCCAAGGGCGCAATGTCTATCGATGAGATGACGAATATGTCATCAGGTCTCAGACAGAAGTTAACCGACAAATATTTTGTAGACAATTATAAAATTCTCGAACATCATAAAGCGAAGGATGGCACGATAAAAGCATTGGGCGTATTATCAGATGGCAACATCGTTGAGTCCGTATTTATGACTTATAAGCATGGGCATAGCGCTTGTATCTCAACGCAAGTTGGTTGTAAAATGAAATGCGCGTTTTGCGCTTCAACGATCGGAGGCGTCGTCAGGAGTTTAACCGCAGGTGAATACCTTGGTCAAATTTTTGCACTACAAAGACTGACTGGTGAACGCATCAACAACGTCGTACTCATGGGAAGTGGAGAACCACTTGATAACTACGATGAATCGGTGAAATTCATCAAGATGGCTACCGATCCAGAAGGGCTCAATCTCTCAGTTCGTGGCATAACACTTTCGACTTGCGGACTCGTCCCTGAAATTTATAAATTGGCAGATGAGAAATTTGGCATCACACTTGCGATATCATTACACAATCCCTTCCAAGAGGAACGTGCTGAGATCATGCCTATTACAAAGCGTTATTCAATTGTCGACTTGCTTAAAGCTGTCGATTATTACATCGAAAAAACAGGACGACGTGTTACCTTTGAATATGCATTGATTGAAGGTGTCAATGACACGATGCTCCACATGGACCAATTAGGTGTTCTTTTAAGAGGCAAACTCGTCCATGTGAATTTGATTCCAGTAAATGCCGTAGAAGAAAAAGAGTACAAACCCACAAAGATTGAAAAAATAAATGGCTTCAAAACTCAATTAATGGATAAGTATCATATCAATACGACCGTTCGAAGGGAACTTGGCTCTGATATCAATGCCGCATGTGGTCAACTTCGCAATAGCAAACTCGTAAAGCCGAATCATTAAGCTAAAAATAATTTTAATGTTTTGAAGGAGAAACACGATTGTATCTAGAATAATACATTAAGTGTTTAAAACGAAGGAGGAGATTAAGATGGTTACTTTAATTGCAGGAAAAAAAGGTTCTGGTAAAACTAAAGACATCGTCAAAAAAGCAAATGACGAATTACAGGCGTCAAAAGGCAATACGATTTTTATTGACGATGACAACCGCGCTATGTATGATTTGCATCATGACATCCGTTTTATCAATCTCAGTGAATTTCCTATCTCGAACGCATGTGAATTCTTCGGGTTTGTATGTGGGCTCATCTCCAACAATTATGACATCGAGAAGATTTTCATCGATGGCATCATGAATACCGTCAAAATGACTGAAGAAGAGTTAACGACTTGGTTTATCAAAGCCGAGGACCTCTCCAGTGCTTTTAACATCGACTTCGTAATCACTTTAAACTATGAATCAGAAGTACCGACAAGTCTTCATAGGTTCTTAAATTAAATCTAAATAGACGCAAAAAAATAGATCCCATCATAATTATGGGATCTTTCATTTGTGTTTATAAGAATTTTTTACCTAGATATTTTTTGATGAGTTCATCATCAGAGAAAGCATCAATTAAAATTTCGGTATCCGTCTCCTCGAAATAGACTTTGATTTCAGTATCGCCATTCTTAAAGACTTTTGCGACTGTATCTTCACTTATATCACGAATTTTGTTTTTGTGATGTTTGATTTTCTCGAATTCTTTTGTATAAATTACGCCGGTCATACCAATGATTTTTGTATAGCGGTTCATGTTGCCTCCCAAACTGATTTCAATGCATTTTGTTTCGATATGACCTATTATACCCTAGAGTCCCTATGAAGTGCAACTTGTTAGGAAAATGCAAAATTTAAAAGTTTACGAAATTTAACAAATAATTTAATTATTTTTGAGTCCAGGTTTGCTATAATTGTACTGAGCGCAGAGCAATCTGGAAGGAGATTTAAATATGAAGCACAACAAACGAATTATGGTCTGTGTTACCCAACAGAAATCTTGTGAAAGATTGATTGATTTTGGTGACAGGCTAGTGACCAGCGATGCAGATGAGCTCCACGTGATTCACGTAGTTAAAGAGAATTGGAAGTATTTTGGACAATTGGAAGAAAAGGATGCACTTGATTATCTCTTTGAGGCATCAAAGGTAAAGAATGCCATGCTTACCGTCATTAAAGCAAAAGATATAGAAAAAGCGTTATCGGACTTCGCAGCTAAGAATAAAATCACAGATATCATAATGGGTGAATCATTTGAG
>CAYLNI010000012.1:9677-19118 GCA_964384705.1 uncultured Fusibacter sp. | reverse complement strand
TTATAAAAATCGCGTTATAAAAATACCATTTATGAAAAGTATTGAAAGTGCATCCAAAGAAACGTATGATTACGTTTCTTTTTTTATTGTAATTGGGGGTGTATAAAATTATTTTTATATATTTGTTACAAAATTGTTAAAAATGTTTGAATCGATTTAAAAAAGGTTATAAAATTCATTGTGAGCGGTAAAAATAGCTGTACATATTAAAAAGGGAGGCTAATAAATGAAAAAGGTACTAAGTATTTGTCTAGTTTTGGTAATGATATTCTCATTATCGACCATTTCGATGGCTGCGGATTCAATAGTTAATTTAACCATAGTGCATACAAATGATACACATGCGCGCATAGAATCCGGAAACAACATCATTGGCTTTGCAAAAATTTCTACAAAAGTGACCGAACTCAGAGCTGCAAATCCCAATCTTTTGTTAGTGGATGTAGGCGATACTTTCCACGGACAAACAATTGCCACACTTGTAGAAGGTGAATCAGTCGTTAAAGTGATGAATGCTATGAAATACGACGTCATGGTTCCAGGCAACCACGATTTTAACTACGGGCAAGATCGTTTGCTCGAACTTAGAGACATGCTGGACTTTCCGATGATTTCCGCAAACATCACCACTGAAATGGGCACACATTTTTTACCAGGCTTCACCATTAAAGAAATAGATGGCGTCAAAATTGGTATCTTCGGGTTGACAACACCTGAAACTGCTTATAAAACGCATCCTAAAAATGTTGAAGGTTTGACATTTGATAATCCAATTGAAAGAGCACAAGTAATGGTTAACCTTTTAAAAGACAATGTTGATTTAGTTGTTTGCATTGGTCACATTGGAGAAGATGCTGGCTCTGAATTTACATCAAAAAAAATCATCGCTGCTGTAGATGGCATTGACGTCTTTATAGATGGCCATTCTCATACCGTTAAACCTGAAGGCGAAGTCATTGGTGACACGCTACTCGTTCAAACGGGTGCATATGATGCCAATCTTGGAATCGTCGATTTGACGCTTACAAATGGCGTTGTAACAGCTAAAAAAGCGTCTCACTTAACATCTGAACAAGCGACAAACATCGTTGCAGATCCTGCCATTATTCAAGTGATTGCTGAGATATCTGCAGCAAACAAATTGATCACTGAATTGAATGTTGGCTCGACGAGTGTTTTACTTGAAGGTACCCGTGAAATCGTTAGAGCGGGTGAGTCCAACTTGGGTAATTTAATCACCAATGCTATGCTCTATGAAACTGGCGCTCAAATTGCCCTCACAAATGGCGGGGGTATCAGAGCATCCATCGAAGCCGGTGAAATCACAGTTGGCGATGTCATCACTGTATTGCCTTTTGGTAATTACATTGTGACTTTGGACGTTCTTGGTTCTGATATTATAAAAGCTCTGGAAAACGGCGTAACTGATTATCCTGCTGCCAAAGGCGCATTCCCACATGTTGCGGGCATCACATTTACTTTTGATCCTGCTAAGCCTGCTATGGAAAGAATCACGAGCGTTATGTTTAATGGTAAAGAACTCGATCCAAATATGACTTATTCTGTAGCAACCAATGATTTTATGGCTGCTGGTGGCGATCAATACGTATCGTTAGGTGCATCTGCTCAAACGGGTGAATATGCAGCTCTTGATGAAGCGCTAATCAATTACATCAAACAAGTTGATACCGCTACTGTTAAAGTTGAAGGCAGAGTCAATCTATATGATCCTTCAAAAGTGGTGACACCACCTACTGAAACACCAGTTGAAACACCAGTTGAAACACCAGTTGAAACACCAGTTGAAACACCTGAAGTTGTCACACCAGTTGTGACTTATACGGTTGTTTCTGGTGATGTGCTTTGGAAAATCGCTCAAACGTATGGCGTGACTTGGCAACAAATTGCTGAAGTGAACAAACTTGCAAATCCTAATTTAATCTTCCCAGGTGATGTATTTGTGATCCCAGCTAAATAGTGATATTTGTAAATCTTACAATTAGAAGTTGTTGCATATCTAGAATATTTAGATTGCAGCAACTTCTTTTTTATGTATTGCTACTGATGGCCTATGCATAATAATGTTCATTTATACCCCGGTCTATGGTAGAATAAAGTGTTGAAATGAATTCACATAATAAAATCCGTAGTAGAAGGAGGGGCATCATGAACGTCATTAAAGAATGGAAAACGTTGCTGATTCCTTATGAACAAGCCGTAGAAGAACTTAAAGTAAAATTTAAATCGATTAGAAATCAATATAGAGAACTCAATGAATACTCTCCTATAGAATTTGTCATGGGTCGCGTCAAAAAAATATCGAGCATCATCGAGAAAGCAGATAGGCGTAGTATTCCCATGGAACATCTCGAAGAGCAAATGGAAGATATCGCCGGTATTCGCATCATGTGCCAGTTCATAGACGACATATACGAAGTGGTGACGCTTATTAGGGAACGAAGTGGTAAGGATTTCACCGTACTTTATGAAAAAGACTACATAAGAAATCCGAAGGACAGCGGCTATAAGAGCTATCACATCATTATCAAGTACCCTGTTCAGACAGCACTCGGAACGAAAGAGATTCTTGCTGAGTTGCAAATCAGAACACTGGCGATGAATTTTTGGGCGACGATTGAGCATTCACTCAATTACAAATACAAATCACACATTCCCGAGGACATTATAGAACGCCTTAGAAACTCTGCGACAGCAGCTACAAGGCTAGACCAAGAAATGATGGAGATCAGCCGCGAAGTCGTTAACGCACAGCTTATGTTTGAGGAGAAATCCAATACGATCAGAGATATCATCGCAAATATTCAGTTGCTATTCACACAGGGAAAAGAGACAGAGGCACTGGATTATCAAAGGCGATTTGACAATATAAAGAACAACGACAACATGTTTGAATTTGAACTGCTGCTTACTGAGATCAAGAAAAGCCTACCTAGATACAATCACTTTGAAAAAGGCCGATTGATATGAAGCGGTGGATGCAAAATCTTTTCATAAAAAACATCCGTCGAGCCATTGATGACTATAACATGATTCAGCAGGGTGATCGTATACTGGTCGGTGTTTCGGGTGGAAAAGATAGTTCGTTGTTATTTTACACATTGACTCTACTGAGTAAATATGGCCCCTATGACTTTGAAGTGATGGGTCTAACGGTGGATCATGGGCTAATTGGGAATATCGAAGCCTATAGACAATACTGCAAATCAGAAGGTTTGGATCTTAAGATATTTGAAGAGCACTATGCGACAAACTTAACTTTAGAAGGTGCGTTTGCTCCTTGTTACACGTGTTCTAGACTTCGTAAAGGCATCATAAAGCGCTATGCTCTTGAAAATGGATTTAACAAAATTGCCTTAGGGCATACGAAGGACGACCTTGTCGAAACCTTTGTCATGAACATCCTTCAGCATGGAAAAATCGCAACGATGCCACCGATTTCTAGTGTCGCAGAAGAACTGAGCATGATTCGACCGCTTATGTATATGGATGAAGTTTCAATCATTAAAGCGACAGAGGCACTAAAGATTCCTTTGATGAAGGATATATGCGCGTTTTCACACAATAGGTTAAGAAGTCAGTCGGAGGATTTGATCCATCAAATTGAATTGACAGCACCTGATTTTTCGGATAAAGTGATACAGGCACTTGGAAATGTAGATCTAAATAGACTACTATAGCATATAAGAATTGGGTGGAATATGGCTCTTTTTGTAATTGGCGATCTGCATCTGAGTTTTGGTTCAGACAAGCCTATGGAAGTGTTTGGTGCACATTGGGATGCACACTATGATAAAATAAAAGCGGATTGGTTGGCGAAAGTGACATCAGATGACACAGTGATCATTCCTGGCGATATCTCATGGGCGATAACGTTTGAAGGTGCAAAGATTGATTTGACTTGGATTGATGCATTACCAGGAAAAAAAATCATCTTCAAAGGCAACCACGATTATTGGTGGGTGTCCAGAGCTAAGATGGACAAAGTGTTTGAAACGATTGAATTCGTACACAATTCTTATGCCGTATATGGCGATATCGCCATCTGTGGTACACGTGGCTGGATTTGTCCAGGTGATGCCTTCACAGACGACGACGATAAAATCTATAAAAGGGAACTCATACGCCTAGAAAATTCTATTACACAGGCAATAAAGGCTGGATATACGCGTATATATGGCCTCTTGCATTTTCCACCAACCAATGAAAAAAAAGAGCCCTCAGGATTTACAGAGATCTTTCAGAAATACGCTATCACACAAGTTGTATATGGGCATGTTCATGCCAAGAGCAACTTCAAAAATGCAATAAAAGGAAATTTTCATGGTGTTAACTATTGGTTGACATCGTGTGATTATTTAGATTTTAAACTGATACAACTTCCAGAATAATGCACTTACTAGCATTTAGAAAGGCGAACACACTTGAAATTTTTAAATACGAAAGATATCGAAGCGCTCTGTGAAAAGCGCATAGCACTCATTGAGCAATTAGAACTTGGAACGCTCTCAAAAGAAGATTTTATCATCGAAAACTATCAGATGATGAAGCCGTATCAAAAGGTAAACTACGATGTAAATTGTATTGAAGAGGGCATATTAAAATACCATTATTTTAATACAATGGCAAAAAAACTTATGTTGGAAGCTGATGGCATCGAGTTTAAGGACCCTAACAAATGCGAAAAATTACGTGATAAAGCGTTTGATTTTTATCTGAAAAAAGACAAAATAACGCTTAATATGTTGGAACTAATCGCCTACAAAGACGTTGAAGCTTATTTTATTCACATGAAATCCAAATCTTTGGAAGGATTGATTTATGAAATTCGGTTTAATAGTCATGAAAAAGTGGTATTACATTCTAAAGACCGTAAAATCTTGTACAAATTAAAAGAGGCAAATTGCTTCTTTGATGAGAGGATGGCATCGGTCATTGATGATTATGTGAACACTAAAATTTATTAGAGGAGGCGTTTATTATGAATGCAATCGATACTATTAAAGTAGGCATGACGCTCACATTACAGAAAAAAATCACAGTGGATGATACGGCCCTAAATTATGGCAGTGGTAAAATTCCAAATTTGTTCGCAACACCACGTCTCGTTGCATTTTTAATTGAAGCGAGCTCACAACTCATGGATCCGAAATTACCGGAAGGTTTTGTGTCAGTTGGTCATCATGTTGAAGTCGACCACTTTAACCCAACTGTTGTCGGTTCAACTGTCACAATTGAAGTAAAAGTGCTTAACGAAGATCATGGCAAATACACATTGGGTATGAAAGCATATGACGATTTTGGCCAAATTGGTTCAGGAACACATACGAGAACAGTCGTCAACTACGAAAAAATGATGGAAAAAGCGCAAAGTAGAGAACTTGAGACTCAAGAAGAGGTATAATATGCAGGCTTTACAAGACATTGAAGCGATCATCTTCGATCTTGACGGAACACTTATAGATTCAATGTGGATATGGAAACAAATCGATATCGATTTTTTGGAGAAGAGAGGCATCATCTTGCCAAACGACCTTCAAAAAGATATTGAAGGGATGAGTTTTACAGAAACAGCCAACTATTTTATCAATCGATTCGATCTCAAAGAATCACTGGAAACCATCCAGACTGAATGGAATGAGATGGCCAGACACTTTTACAGATCACATATCAAACTTAAGGATATGGTGATGCCCCTTATAGAATATGCAAATGCCAATCATATCAAGTTGGGCATTGGCACAAGCAATTCAAAGGAACTCTTGAATGAAGTCGTCATGGCACATGGGATTCACCATTACTTCGAATCGATGCGAACTTCGTGTGAAGTTGAAAAGGGTAAGCCTAGTCCAGATATATTTTTGAAAGTAGCAGAGGATCTTGGTGTTGCACCTGAAAGGTGTCTGGTTTTTGAAGATACCCATGCAGGCGTTCTTGCAGCAAAGAGAGCAGGTATGCGCGTCATCGCAGTTTATGATGAACTCTCAGAGCCATATCAAGAAGCGATAAAAGCAGATGCGGATCAGTTTATTTACAGCTTTAGTGAAATTTTATAGACTATATAGACATTATCCATCTAGAGATAGGTGGATAATGCTTTTTTGAATGAAGGAGCCAAAGTGAAAAAGGGACAAGAATTTACAATGACAATTGAACGTATGAAATATCCAAATGTCGGGATTGGCGTTTATGAAGATCAGGAAGTCAGAGTTAAGAACGTACTTAAAGGACAAGTTTTAGATTGCCGCGTAAGTAAAAAAAGAGGCGGCAAAATTGAAGCCAGAGCCCTTGAGGTCGTACTACGCGCTGAAAATGAACAGCCATCATTTTGTGAGCATTTTAATCGTTGTGGTGGTTGCATGCTTCAAACGCTTAGCTACGAGAATCAATTGGACACAAAAGTTCAAATGGTTAAAAACTTGCTAGATGAAGCGGGATTACCTTTGGTTTTTAATGCAATTATTCCAAGTCCAGAACCATTTGAATATCGCAACAAAATGGAATACTCTTTTGGCGATGAATATAAAGACGGTCCATTGACTCTTGGCATGCACAAAAAAGGGCATCATCATGACGTAATCGATGTGCCTTTTTGTCATCTTGTCGATTCTGATTTCAGCACGATATTAACTGGTGTTTTAGAGTATGCTAAAGCGAATAAATTGGTAAAATACAATAAGCGTTCAAATGAAGGCTTCTTAAGACATTTGGTAGTGAGAAAAAGCAAGGCGACTTCAGAAATCATGATCGCACTGTCGGCGACAACCCAGATGGCAGATGAAATGGGCAATCCATTCGACAAAGAAGCTTTTGCTGCATTTATCAAGCAACTGCCACTAAAAGGAAGCGTGGAGAGTTTGATTTACGTGCATAACGACGGACTAGGCGATGTCGTCAGTGGTGAACTCGAGTGTCTTCACGGCAGGTTGTACATCGTTGAGAAGCTATTTGATCTCTCGTTTAAAATCAACTTATATGCTTTTTTTCAAACGAATACACTTGGTGCAGAAAAATTATATCAAACAGCGCTCGATTTGATTCCTGAAATCGAAAACAAAATATGTTTCGATCTTTTTAGTGGCACTGGTACGATTGGTCAAATCATGGCAAAACGCGCAAAAAAAGTCATTGGCATAGAATGGGTAGAAGACGCTGTTATCGCGGCAAGAGAGAATGCGGCGATAAATGGGCTTCAGAACTGTGAATTCATCTGTGGTGACGTTTTTGAGAAACTGTCAAGCATCTCTGACCATCCGGAAGTTATCGTCGTAGACCCACCAAGAAGTGGCATGGGAGAGAAGACGACAAGAGCCATTGCGTCGTACGAGATTCCGAAGATCGTCTATGTTTCATGTAATCCATCAACGCTTCTTGATGACTTGTTGGTATTTCAAAAATGTGGTTACTTTGCTGAGGATATCACACTCGTAGATATGTTCCCTTGGACAGCTGGTGTGGAGAGCGTTGTGCTTCTCACAAAGCGCGAATCTCTTGAGAATATGTAATATGTTTTGGATTTAGTACACAAAAAAATGATATAATAGATGCATGATTCTTAAAAAGTATATTTGCAGCCTTTTGTGTTGCAACAGGAGACTACGATGCATAAACCCAACACTATTGATAGACAGATGGCTTTGCTTGAAAACAGCGAAGACATTGTACAAAACAATCCGTGGAAAACTATTCTTATATATATCGTCGTTGGATTTGCTTGGATATTGTTTTCGGATCAAATTCTGGCAATGTTCATAACAGATCATGCAAAATTTTTGGAGTTTCAAACGTATAAGGGATGGATTTTTGTCTCATTTACCGCTGTGTTACTCTATTTTCTCATTAGAATCGACAACTTTCGAATTTTCAATCTCTCTAAATCGCTGACAGAAAAAAACCAGGATCTGACGAGCTTTTCTGAAGAATTAATCGCAGTTGAGGAAGAACTTCAACTAAAAATTAGCGATTTGAATACCTCAATGACATCCCTTGAGAAATATAAAAATTATATCGATGAAATCTATAACAACAGCAACGCAATCATTTTGCTTTGGAACCTTGAAGGCGATATCATAGACGTCAACGACTATTTTGTCGAGTTGACAAAATATGAGCGCGATGAAGTAAAAAGCAAAAAAATGGTCGATTTCATGCATCCCGAAGAACTTTTTTCAGCACCCGAGTTTATTGAACGTTTGATTCTATCAAACAGTCTTAAAAACCGTGAAAGCCGCATGATCAACAAAGAAGGCAAATCCTTGACTATTTTATGGAATGATAAAATCATCAAAAATCCAAACTCTGATGAATCCTTCATTGCGTCCTTCGGCGTCGATCTGTCACTTGAGAAAGAAAAAGAAAATAAGATATACGAACTCGCCTTTACGGATAAGTTGACAGGTCTAAAAAATCGTGTTGTGTTCGAAAGTGATTTGTCGGAATTGATTGAGAATAACGTATCATTTACGCTGTTTTATTTGGATTTTGACAATTTCAAAAATCTCAACGATTTGTTGGGTCATTATTATGGTGACCAATTCTTATACGATTATTCAAGAGTGTTGCGAAAATCTTTACCAGAAATTGTCGTATACAGATGGTCTGGTGATGAATTTCTTCTGATTCAAAAATCATCGGATCCCTCTGATATCGATAATACCATAGACGTTTTGATGAAAATAACGAAACGTAAGTGGCTCGTTGGACAGATGGAGTACTACCCATCAATTTGTTTGGGCATATCGCAGTCTCCTAGAGACGGCAGCGATGCTTCTCTGCTACATCAAAATGTTGAAATGGCATTATACAAAGCTAAAGACATTGGTAAATCCCAGGTGAAATACTATGAATCATCATTTCAGTTGGAAGTAGAAAAATCAATTCGCATCGACAGCTTGATCAATAAAGTGATTCAAGACGATGCCTTCAAGTTGTTTTTTCAGCCGATTTATCAACTTGATGGCAATGCCATCATTGGATTTGAAGTATTGCTTAGATGGCATGCACAAGATTTGACGATCTCGACTGGGGACTTTATTGAAGTTGCAGAAAAAACAGGACAAATCATAGAAATAGATCGTTGGGTATTAAACCAATCATTTGCGTTCTTCAAAGCGCATTTTGAAAATGACGATTATACGCTATCGATTAATTTGTCACCGAGAACGTTGACGGCTCCAAATCTAATTCCTTATATATCCGAAAAGATTCAAACGCTATCTATTGATCCAAAAAGAATTGAATTTGAAATCACAGAGCACTCCCTGATTGACAATTTTGATGAATCATTAAGCGTCATAAAAGCAATCAAATCACTGGGTTTCAGAATTTCACTAGACGATTTTGGAACGCGTTTTTCATCACTGAACTATTTGAGTAAAATCCCATTTGATACAGTGAAAATTGATAAAACATATATCGATCACG
>CAYLNI010000012.1:286-9661 GCA_964384705.1 uncultured Fusibacter sp. | reverse complement strand
GTTATTGAAGAGGGCAACAACCAGATTATTGTTGAACAGATTATACAATTGGCGAAGCGACTGGGCTTGAAAATTGTCGCTGAAGGCATTGAAACGACTGAGCAACGTGAGGTGCTCTCTAGACTTGGATGCCAGTATGGACAAGGCTACCTCATGTCAAGGCCACTAAGCAGTGAGCATTTGTTGGACTTATTAAAAAAAACAATGAGCTAAAAATCGTGTGTAAAAGAAGCGGAGGATCCACCCCATGTACGAAGCGTTATTAACGGATGAGATGAAACCCTGGAGAGATTTGCTTTTAGTGCATCAGTTTGCAGTAGAAGAAATACGCACGAAACTCAATATCCTCGATGAAGAATTTAGAAATATCCATGATTACAACCCCATCGAGCACATCAGGTATCGCGTCAAAAAGCCACAGAGTATCAAAGAAAAGCTTCAAAGAATAGGTTATGAACCAACCATTGAAAATGCAAAAAAACACATTTTCGATATTGCTGGAATACGGATCATTTGCGCTTTCACAGCAGATATCTACAATGTGTTGGAGCTTTTATCGAGACAAAGCGATTTTAAAATTGTCGAAGTCAAAGACTATATAGAAAATCCAAAAGACAATGGATACAAGAGTCTTCATGTTCATATTGAATACCCGGTTTTCTTAAGTTCAGGTGTTGTACCAACACGCGTTGAGATTCAGTTTAGAACGATTGCTATGGATTTTTGGGCATCTATTGAGCATAAGATATATTATAAATATCGAGAAAAAGCACCTAAAATGATACAGGCTGAGCTTAAGGGTTGTGCTGATCTAATTGCAAGCTTAGATGATCGCATGTTCAATCTGAAAAAGATCATCAACGATCTTGAATCAAAAGAGATTGAACTTGAACAAAACAATCAATACTTTAGGGATGAAAGCAACGAGTTCTAATTTTTATTTGTTGACAAGCTGACAAATGGATTCTATAATCATATTGAATAAGTCTTATTGTAAGAAAGGAGAAATAGCCATGTTTGTGAAAATTGATGAGGTGTTTACGGGCTAACTGAATATTAGCACGGTGCTGTTTTATGCGCTGTGTATCTCTTTCGAGCAATCTGAATCGTGTCTGTCAATTTAACACGCCGTGAGGGCGTGTTTTTTATTGCCTAAATGTATCCCGCAGATGGTCGTCTCTGCGGGATTTTTATGCGCTAAAGGAGGAAAAATATGGAAAATATGACTGGAGATATGGTAACAATTGAAGGCTTTAAACAAGGTGAATTAAATCAATTTAAAATTAAAACTAAAACTAAAACTAAAATTAAAACTAGGAGAATAATGAATGAATAAAACGATCGATATGAAAGACTATGGATTTAACGCCTTTTATGAAAAGGCTTGGTTTAAACTTTATGAAAGCGAATGGCATATGGAAAGTCCGGCAATGCCTGCACGCATCACCTCAGACAACGGTCAAAAAGCCAGAGTGATAACGCCTCTCGGTGAAAAAATGGCCAATAGACCGGCGCATGGTCAGGAAATGATGCAATTGTTGGCCGCTGGTGACTGGGTGAGTGTCCATTTGATCAACAACGATTCGGAAGCGAGCATTGAGCATGTTCTTCCAAGGATGACGAAATTTTCTCGCGCTGCTGCAGGAGTAGCGGTTAAAGAGCAAATTGTAGCTGCAAATATTGATACCATCTTCTTAATTCAATCCTTGAATAAGGATTTCAACATGAGACGATTGGAGCGTTATTTGATTGCAGCTTGGGAGAGTGGTGCAGTTCCAGTGATCGTGTTGACGAAATCGGACTTATGTAACGATGTAGAAGAACGCATTCAGAAAGTTGAAGAGACTGCGCCAGGCGTTGAGATCCACGCTGTCAGCAATCTCACTGGTGCGGGAATAGAATCGCTCAGAAAATATGTATCAACGGGCAAGACCATTGCACTATTGGGATCATCAGGTGTTGGTAAATCCACTCTAGTCAATACGTTGACAGGAGAGCAAGTTTTAAAGACGCAGGAAATTAGAGAAGACGATAGCAAAGGCAGACATACGACGACGCATCGTGAACTCGTGTTGTTACCAGGAGGTGGCTTGATACTTGATACGCCAGGTATGAGAACGCTATCACTTTGGGAAGCGGAAGAAGGCATGGAAAAGATGTTCGGCGATATTGAATCGCTCATCAAAAATTGTCGCTTCAATGACTGTAAACACGAAAAAGAACCAGGATGTGCCGTTAGAGAGGCGCTTAGAAAAGGGACAATTGATATGCCCAAATGGCAAAGTTGGTTGAAGCTTCAAAAGGAAATTAGACATCTTGAAGCGAAGAAGGACAACAAGATTCGAGCTATTGAAAAGCTAGGTGTCAAAAAAGTGAGTCGGCAGGTCAACGCAAGAACAAGACAAAGTGAAGGATATGATATCTAAAAAAAAGCCCGCATTATTATGCGGGTTTTTATAATTCAAGAGCAGATTTCGCCTGGTCCAACCATGTTTCGATCGTTTTAATTGTTACTGCCCGAGTATGGACATCAGAACAGGCATTTTCAGAAAAAGCTTCGATGAAATTTTCAAATGCATTGACCATGGTCATATGGTTTAGAGCAATAAATATTGGTGATTGGTCAACTTTACAGATAATGACACCAATGTCTTGCTTGAATGCGATAAAAAGGTCATCAGGTATTGACAGTGGCGTCAAATGTACATGATATGTCTTATGTAGATGCAAGAGTTGCAAAACATTTGCAACGTGATGAACGTAGTGTTTTGTTTGAAAATTCGGTTTTGGTGTGACAAACCAGTCTAATGGACCATTATATGAAAATGATTTGTCTATCAGTTTATTGATTTCTGGCAAATGCAGCCATTCACAGTGCTTATTTGTCTGTATGCTTTCATGGAACGCATCCGTTCGATTTTTATAATGGTCAGTCGCTCGCCGCATGTTCAACTTTTCTTCATTTGAACCATTTGATAGAGGCTTCAAAACGTCATTAAATAACTCTGGAGGCATGGTTGTGAGAGATGGTGCCTTCGACAATATGGACGTGTTACCACTTTGCGTTTCAAATTCTCGGTACAAAGTCTGAAATTTATCAATTTCTTCCATTTTGTATACTTTCATGAGCGGTCTACAGTGCTCAAGATACGCGTCAAAAGTAGATTCAAGAGCGGCTAACATAGTGGGATCACGATAAATCAGTTGTTCTGAAAGGGGATTGTTTGCCAGTCCAGTTGAAGTTACCCCAACTAATTCTGTTGCGAGGAATAAAGTGTGCTTAAACGGTGAATCCTGGTGACTCGGATAATAGTAGGGTTCTATAGCACCTGTCATGTAAAGCGGTAGCCAACGGTCTATAGCGGCATTCATCTCATCCGCATCGCGATTAATCGTATGGATAGTGACGATTCGATTGCCACGTCTGATCACTTCAGAGATAAGATGTTTCCACTTTGTGATAAAGTCTGCATCATCAAGCATCCAATCCATAGAGTCATCGCTATATAGCTTTAGTGTAACTGGCTTATTTTGCGAGATGATCGTCGACAAAAAATTGATAACACTATGGCGCTTGCCTTCATTGCCATAATAGACTTCTACATTTAGTTTTTTTCCTGAAGCTGAATTTTGGAGAAACTCAGGCTTAAAAGGAGGCAAATTTGAAGATTTGACTTGATTGAAACGCTCGATAAATTGATTGACCAAAGAGGTGTTTGGCAATATGTCGTCAGAAAGCCAATGCCAAATTTTATCAGTGAGAATTGCTTGATCAATAGGTTCTGATTGTTGGATGTCAAGAATTTCGATTAATCGATCTTTGTTGCACGTCTGATTCGAAAAATAAGTGGCAATGCCCGTTACATATTCGCTGTGTTTGGTCAAGTCACGCGTGCCATTGCGCCATCGACTGATCAAAGATGGGTCAACGGAAAGCGCCTTTGCAAGTTTATTATTCGGTATATTTTGTAGATTCATTAGAAGATTGAGTTTTTCGTGAAATTTCATCGATATCCCCCCTCAAGTTGAGTATAGCACAAAAAAAAGGCGCTATGCGCATCTAATTTCTTAGATGTGATTAGCGCCTTAGATTGATTTTAAGTTTTATTAAGCTTTAAATTTTGTCATTTCAACAGATAAGTTGGCGATGTCTTCATTGAGATGATCAATCGCTTGACCAATTTCAGAAACTCTTGAAAGTTGTTCCTCAGTAGAAGCGTTGATTTCTTCTGTTGAAGCAGCAGATTCTTCACTTATGGCAGCCATAGACTCAAGGGAAACGATAAGTTCTGTCTTCAAGCTTTCAATTTTTTCAGTCTCTCTTAGGAATTCATCGATAATCATGCCAACTTTTACGACGCGTGTATCGATATCTTCAAAGACCGTGACGGTTTCAGTTAAATTGACTTTCGCCTTTTCAACGGATTGTTGTGTGCCTTGTACGGTTTGATTGGTCGACTCTACGATAGTGACAATCCTTGCGATGATGGTGTTGATCTCTTCAGCAGAGGTTGCAGATTGTTCGGCAAGCTTTCTGATCTCGTCAGCGACGACCGAGAATCCACGTCCAGCTTCTCCTGCACGCGCTGCTTCAATAGAGGCATTCAGCGCCAACAAATTCGTTTGATTTGAGATGCCTTTTATCGTGCTGACGATAGTTTCAATAGCCTGTGAGCTGATGCTGAGCTCATGTACTTTCTCTGAAACATGATCCGTGTTGTCGACAGTAATTTGAAACACATGCTGTAAATCGTCAATTTTTGATCGTCCGGACTGATTGACCAATGCCATTTCAGTTGATACGGCTTTTGCATCTGTCAATTTTGAGAAAATCAAGTTGATGCTTTTGCTTAAATCTTGACCGTTGATGAGTCTTTCGTTGACGTTTGATGCAAGGTCAGTCGCACCATGAGTGATTTCCTCTATTGCACGTGTCACCTCGTGACTCGATGCGCTGAGACCCTCAACGTTATCCGTAATCGTCTCTGAAGAAGCAGCGATATTGTTGATGCTCGTAGAAACTTCAGTGATTAAATGGCGAACGTTTTCAGTCATTTTACCAAACTCAGTCGCGAGCGAACCAATTTCATCCTTCGCTTTGTGATCGACTTCAGTTCTGAAGTTGCCCTTGCCGACTTCGATCATGGCAAGCTCGACTTTTCTGAGTGGTGCTGTAACTGTTTTTTTGATAAGGCGAGAAATGATAACGCCTAAAATAAGTACAGATAATATGACAACGATGACGTTGTTGATAATGTTTTTAAGAATGATTGCGTTGATACCTGATTTTGGATACGTTACGACGATGGTATTTGCCTCGTCTGTTATTTTATAAGCTAAAAATTCGTCATTTGCGATGGTTACATCGTACATGTCTTTAGTTCCTTTGAGAACTTCTGACAACCATGCTTGATCGACAGCTGATGTTGCAACAAGTGTCGGGTCTTTATGTGCAATGATCATGTTATTTGTATCTATAATAACCGCAAATCCATTTTCACCGATGACCAAATCTTCTAGACGTTTCTGAATATCCAAATTGGCGAGCAACTCTATGAGTGATGTCGGTACGATACCGATTTGTACCACACCAGGGACATCGCGTCTCGGAACGCCGATAAACTGATACATCTTGCCATCTTCCGCTCGTGGCTCTGGTTCTTGAGCGTAGTAACCGTCACGCTTGTTGATTAAATCCATGAAGGGTTTATTCAGCGGGTCGGCAGATAATTTGGTCCCAAATGCTTTTTCGTTGTTTCCAAACTGGACGGTACCTGAAATGTCGGATATGCGAATTTCATCAATTTTAAGTTGGTCTGCCAACTTGTCCATGTTATAAGTTTTGAGCCAAGTTTGGTTATAAGTGACCATTTCGGCAATCGCTTGCGCGAGTGCAACGTTTTTTTCATTCATAGCGACTTTGGTGATTTCGATGACATCTGATGCCGTATTCAACTCTTTTTGAATGTTGACGACTTGATCATCCAATTGATGTTTTACAATTTCTTCAATGGAACCATTAGTGGTTACCGTATTGAAGATAGCTTGAAAACCAATGGCTAAAACAATGATAAAACTCGTAATAAGGACGATTCGCGCTCTGATTTTCATAAAGATTCCCCCTTTGCTTCTCGTATTATTATAGCATATGGCGGTTAACAAAATACAAGGAAATATTAAGTGATTAGGCCATTTCATTTAAATTAATTAACTAATTAAAATATTATGACGAATTGATGTGACTCATTTGTAAAAAATGTCACTATTGTTATGTGCCAATGTCTATGGTCTTTCAATTGAAACTTCTTTTTTAGGTAAATATAATGGGGGAGTAAAAACCATCGAGGATGATGGAAAATTGAATAAGGGGGAACACAATGGAAAAGGCATTAGGTTCAAATTCTAAAAAAGGCGGCGTTCAAAAGTTTGGGCGTTTCTTAAGCGGAATGGTCTTGCCAAATATTGGCGCATTCATCGCATGGGGTATTATTACGGCATTGTTTATACCTACAGGTTGGGCTCCAAATGAAAAACTCGCAACTTTAGTTGGTCCTATGATCACTTACATGTTGCCATTATTGATCGGTTATACGGGTGGTAAACTCGTCGGTGGCGTACGTGGTGGTGTAGTTGGTGCAGTAGCTACGATGGGTGTCGTTGTTGGTGCTGACATTCCAATGTTTATTGGTGCGATGATCATGGGTCCAATGGGCGGCTGGTGCATCAAGAAATTCGATGGACTCGTTGATGGCAAAGTAGCAGCAGGTTTCGAAATGCTCGTTGCCAACTTCTCTGCAGGCATCATCGGTATGATTTTATCACTCGTTGCACTTCTTGGCGTTGGTCCAATCGTACTCATGCTTAATGACATCTTGAAAACTGGCGTAGAAGCGATTGTAAATGCAAACCTTCTCCCATTTGCTTCACTATTTATTGAACCAGGTAAAATTCTCTTCTTAAATAACGCAATGAACCACGGTATCCTTGGACCTTTAGGCATCCAAGAAGCAACTGAAACAGGAAAATCGATCTTCTTCCTACTTGAAGCAAATCCAGGTCCAGGTCTTGGTATCTTGATGGCATACTGGGTATTTTCTAAAGGTATGGTTAAAGAATCTGCACCAAGTTCAATCATCATCCACTTCATTGGTGGTATTCACGAAATTTATTTCCCTTATGTATTAATGAAACCAATTCTTGTATTAGCAGTAATCGCTGGTGGTATGAGTGGTGTCTTCACATTTAGTTTATTAGGTGCAGGCTTGATTGCGACGCCTTCTCCAGGTAGTATCTTGGCTCTTATCGCAATGTCTCCAAAGGGAGGCTTGCTACCAGTACTCGCTGGTGTACTCGTTTCAGCAGCAGTATCTTTCGTTGTGGCATCGTTCTTTATCAAACGCAGCAGTGACAAAGAGGGTGACCTTGAGTCTGCTAGAGCAGCAGTTAGCAGCATGAAAGCTGAATCAAAAGGCAAATTCGCTGGCGCAGTGAGAAAAATCGTCGTTGCTTGTGACGCTGGAATGGGTTCAAGTGCTATGGGCGCTACAACGCTTAGAAAAAAAGTGAAAACAGCTGGACTCGACATTGAAGTCATCAATACGTCACTCGATGAGATTCCATCAGATGCAGATATTATCATCACGCACAGTTCGCTCGCTGATCGTGCAAGAGATAAAAATCAAACGGCGGAACTCATCGCAATTGAGCAATTTGTTGGCAATCCAATTTATGATGAGTTGATCGAAAGACTTAAAAGATAATAATGTTTTACTATCCTAAAAAAATATAGATATGTAGAGACAGTGAACGACGTTCACTGTTTCTCTATTTATAGCGTTCTTCAATAATGTCACTGTTCAATAATGTCACTTTGTAGCAACTTTTAGTGAACTAGGCGGATAATAGGCGTATAATAATAAATAAATGTAACAACTACATGTATTTGTTAAAAGTTGTCTCTATTAAAAGCGTATTCTTAGGGGGTTCAAGTGGCTTATTCAAAAAGAATCTGGGACATAATCGATATTTTGTTGAATCATGATGGGTTTATGTCTGTTTCAGACATCGCAGCCGTCATGAAAATTAGCAAACGCACTATTTTCAGAGATATGGATGAAGTGGAAGCCCTCGTGTCCGAGCATGGTCTGAAGCTTCATAAAAAAACAAAACTTGGCCTTTGCATAGAGGCAACGCCAGAACAAATAGGTGCATTCAAACACTTTTCGAATAAACATAAAGGCACACATTACTCGCAAGAAGACCGTCTTAACCAAATCATCATCGAACTGCTAAAGAGCAGAGAGCCTAGAAAGTTTTACTTTTTCTCGAACTTGCTTGGCGTTTCTGAAGCGACGATCTCATATGACATGGATAAAGTAGAGCCATGGTTTCAAGATAGGGGCATCAAGCTTGTCAGAAAACCCGGCTACGGCGTTTTCTTAAGTGGCAAGGAAGTAGATTTTAGAAAGGCCATAGTAGATTTTCTCTATCAAAATTATGAACACCAGGATTTGATTGATCTGATTGATAACAGCGCCAATTTTGTCGATACGGTCATGGATCGTGAAATCAGTATGAAGGTCAGCCGAATCCTCGGACAATATGAGGATTACCTCGCCAACAGGTTGACTGACCAATCCTATATGGGGTTGATGATCCATTTATCTATCGCGATTCAACGCATCTTGCGTGGCGAGAACATCATTATGAACGACGAAATTCTACGTGAACTCAAACTCGACGCACAATTTGAAATTGCTAGAGATATTGGCACTGACGTGGAGAAAGTTTTTGGGATCAGATTCCCAGAAGATGAACTTGGTTATATCACCATGCATCTTAAAGGGTCGAAACTAAAGACAGGGTCACTGATAGAGAATCAAGATTTGATCATTTCCAATTTTGAACTCAGCCGCTTGGCAGCTAATATGATCCAGAAGTTTAAAGAACTGAGTGGCTATGATTTTAGAGAGGATGAAAAACTTCTGATAGGGTTGGTGAGTCACTTAAGGCCTGCACTCACGCGTATCAAACTATCTTTGGATATAAGAAACCCTCTACTTGATAAGATTGTGGAGATGTATCCTGAAATATATGAGATGGCTACCATCGCAAGTGAACTTGTCACGAAACAGTTTCATATGAAAGTGCCAGCAGAAGAAATCGGCTATATCGCCATGCATTTCGGCGCGGCAATTGAGCGCTTCATCAAACTTCAAAGTATTGAAAAACGCATCCGAACGGGTGTGGTCTGTTCGAGTGGCATAGGCACTTCGAGTTTGCTCTATTCGAGATTGCTAAAGCTGATTCCAAGGCTTGAGCTCATAGGTCAATTTTCTAAAGAGGATGTAATTCTCGGAAGAATTGCGGCACATG